>VBHI01000312.1:0-9794 GCA_005881495.1 Chloroflexota bacterium | reverse complement strand
TGCTGCAATGCGCGACAGCCGTACTCACCAGCCCCTAACCTACGATGTGCGTTTGCCAGACGAGGCCCAGGCCGATGCCCTCCGGTTACTCGATGCCTCGCGATCAGTGATCAATGTCGCCCTGACGCTCCTGTGGCCCCACCTCGATGACTTCAAAGCAGATCGCGTTGGCCCTGCCTGGAAGCAGGTCGGCAAGTACATGGGCTCCCCACAGTATCACGGTGATCGGCAATGGCGATGCGAAAGTGAGGTTGTTGGGCGAATCCTGCGTGCTCAGGCAGAACGCAAGCAAGCCTTTACTCTGGTCTTCCCCATTCTCACTGAAGGATTCATCATTCCCAAGACTGACAAACACCCTGCGAGCAAAAAGCGACCTGCCATCAAAGAAGCCATCACGGCCTTGCAAAAGAGCCTGGAAGAAGAGGAAACAAGCTTTGTTGTGCTGCAAAATGTGGTGGAGCAATGTTGCAATTACTTTTTCGCGCATGATCGCTTTCCCACGACCTATGAGGAACTGCAACCCGTCCCTCTGCTCAAAGTTGGCATGCTGACGTATGCAGGTGACGACGGCGGCGCAAAAGGCCAGGCCTATCGTTTGGCTCTTGATGTGGATGCAGGTGTGGCGCGGTTCCGGTTCCGCTATCCAGACGAGGCCGGAGTCTGGCACTGGCGCAAGGTTGACACGATCATTCCGTTACCAGACCGGGTCAAAGAACGTCTCTCGTGCGGAGAGGTGAAGGCTCCTACCTTGCGAGAAGAGCAACGGGCGGATGGCTCGCGCATTGTGGTGTTGGACTTCATCATCGAGGTAGAGAAAGTGGACTTGCCCACCTGGGAAAGTGTCGAACGGGTGCTCGGAGCAGACTGGGGCGTCCATTCGTTACTGACGGCAACCGCCGTGGATGAACAAAATGAACAAGTGGGCCGTCCGTTCTATCTGAACACGGGTGGTTTTGATGGCAGACAAGCCCGCACCCGCCGACAAATTGATGCACTGAAGAAGAAAGTGGCCAAGTATGAAGAGCAGCGGGATGCCTTGCCATCTGATCACCCCAAACGAGCATGGTTCAATCAGAAGCTGATCCTGTTTCGTCGTGAGATCGATCGGTGCTGGCGCAAGTATGAGCAGCGCAACCGCGCATTGGCCCATCTGGCAAGCAATGTCTTAGTGCTCTTAGCCCGCGTGTATGGCTGCTCGCTCCTCTCGATGGAATCGCTCAAGATGATCGGCTTGCGGTTCCACACTGAACAGCCTCGTGGGACCAGTCATACCTGCCCCCATTGTGGGTTGGCAGCCAAAACGTATCGCTCGCCATCGGATCGCAAACAAGCCGTGAAGTGGGGACGGTGGATGTCTTGTGAGAGCTGTCACTACAATGGCGATCGGGATTATTGCGCCTCAGTGAACATTGCACGCCTCGGCGTCGCCTATGTGGTGCAAATGAAACACACGGGCAGGGCACGCTCCTGCTCGATCTCTGACCCACGGGTCAAGCCAGTGTCCTACACGGGCGCTGGCTCGGCGCTGCTGTTGCCGCCGACGGGTTCCCATGCCCGCCCGATTGTTTCGGGAAAGATTTGTTACTATCCTGGTTGGCTTGGTTCTGCTTTTCTCCAATCGTCTCAGAAAAAATCTGTTTTTCTCAGACTCTGTGGATAGCTTCACCTTGCATAGGATAGTAGCAGATTTTAGCGACGGTTTACCAGGGAATTACACTTTATATTTCACCACCAGCCCTTTGACCCAATTACGCTGTTTTGGTGTAGGACTAAAATGATTCTTCTGCAGGCGTCTATACATATCTTCAATGAATTGTCGCTCTTGAGGACTCACCCGCGAGCTTTGCAGATCAAGACTATCAAAGAATGTTTTGAGCTTCTGAACCTGCTGGCGAAGCGCGGAGAGTTCTGCGGATGGCAGTGCATTGTGCGCCTCTAGTGCACTGGATTCCTGCCATTTACGATAGGCATCCCTATCCCCATTCCAGGCCCCTAACCCGGCCAGTTCATCGGCCCGTTCGTTCAAATCGTGACCGGCATGCCCACGCACCCATTCAAATACAGGGGGAACTTTGCGGCGATTGAGCAACATGTGATAGAGCGCCCAGAGGTCCGCATTCGCCTTCATTTGATACGTGCCCTGGGCCACTTTGATGGTGTATTCACTGTCGCTATAGATTTTCAATGAAAAGGCGGGAGGGGCAATACATAAGACGGCAAGTACCGCGGTAATCTCCGCCCGGTTATTGGTAGTAGTTGGAGATTTGGGAATATAACCAAAGCATTCAATTGGCTCTGCATTCTCGTGTGCATCACTATCTGTAACGTCGTCTGCCGCCAGTAAGATTGCGCTCCACCCTGCTGGTCCGCCTGGATTTTTGATACAGGCACCGTCGGTAAAGGCCACAACGCCTTTTGTACCCAGTGTCGCCCGTGCTTTATCGACGTACACGTTCCGCAAAGCATCCAGCACAGAACGCCACTCCAACGTCTCGTCTATGAGATTCATCATACATACGGCGCGGAGGCCCCTGCCCCTCCAGGCATGGGGAGGAAGCGCCGCCCTCCTTTCGTATTGTGTCGCTTCGCGCCCCTTTTTACCTCATTGCTGCAATGGCTTGCAGCACACCGCCAACAATACTCCAGATGAGAATAAGCCAGGGCCATGCTCCGCCATGCCGCTTCCGTGCTTCGCTACTCGTCACTGTAGCAAACCACTGCTTCGTCACAGGGCGACTCAGTCGCCACGCAATGAGCGGAGAAAAAATGAATAGAATAATTACCGTGACCACCGACCAGTAGTTTCCTTGTCTACTCCCCTGCCATAAGCTGTAGAGAGCAAAAAATCCTCCGAAGGAAACCAGTGTGTTAAACACAACCTGAATCGGGCGCGTCCAACGCCACCCACAGCGCACTCCTTCACCAAAAACCGCCAGCAGGGCGGCAAACGGCAGCGAAATCAGCAACGAAACGAGCGCATTCATTCCCGGACTGAGTTTGAGCGCTCTAAACATACCCGGCTGGCCCAGGAGCAGCGTAATGAAAGGCGTGACCAATATTTGAACGACCAGCCCCCAATCGAATGCTACCGCCATACCAATACCCTCAGGCTTCAACCCCGTCTGTTCACTGGCCTCAGGTTCCCTTTTAGAAACTTCGCAAGCTTGCCGTGCTTCTTTCAAAGTACTCTTCTTCATTATGGTTCATCATCTTTTTTCAGAGTGTTATCATACAACAAACTAAAGACGCAGTAGGGCCAATAGCAGGATAAAAATGAACATGAGCCTGTGGGTACATATGAGCATGTAACCCACAAGCTCTCGCACATACGAAAACTATTTCCGCTGCAAGAGGGCATTGACAGCTTCAACGATATTATGTGCGCTTATTCCAGCTTCTTCAAGGAGTTGTGCAGGTGTACCAGAGCCAGGCATCGATTGTACGGCTAGTTTCACGATCTGGGGCAGCGAACCGTCATGCAGTGTGAAAGCCTCAAGCACAGCTTCACCAAGTCCACCCTCCGGCCAGTGATCCTCAACCACGAGAAATTTGTTGCCCGTCTCCTGTGCTGCCGCAAACAACGTTTCTTCGTCCAGCGGCTTCACCGAATAAGCATCGATTACGCGAATGGTGATCCGCTGGCTTTTCAACTGGTCGTACGCTTTCAATGCCTCGTGGAGAGTGATCCCCGCGGCAACTACCGTAAGTCGATCTCGCTCTGATTGGCGTACAACCTTACTACCGCCAATCCTGAATTCTTCATCCGGGCTATACAGCACTGGAGTCTTTTCGCGTGTAGTACGCATATAGACGATTCCATCATGGTCCGCCATTTGTGCCACCAGTTGTGCAGTCTGATTGGGATCACTTGGATAGAGCACAGTGCTCCCACAGACCGCTCGCATCATCGCCAGGTCCTCCAGCGCCATCTGTGAAGGTCCATCCTCGCCAATTGAAACGCCCGCGTGAGAACCAACCAGGCGAATGTTGGCTTGAGAGACAGCCGCCATACGAATGAAATCATAAGCCCGGGTAAAGAATGCCGCAAAGGTCGAAGCAAACGGAATCTTGTGGCGCACACTCATGCCTACCGCCGCGGCTACCAGCTGCTGCTCGGCAATGTATTGCTCAAAGTAGCGATCAGGATAGGCCTTGGCAAATTCTTCGGCATAGGTTGAATTGTTCACTTCACCATCCAATCCAACAACATTTGGATTGGCGGCGCCAAGTGCCCTTAAAGCATCACCGTAAGCTTTACGCGTGGCAACGGCTTCTTTCCCATCATAGCGCGGCAATTCCACCGCCTTTTTGGCAGCCTCCTGGGGCAGTTGCCCTTGCTCGGGTTTCTGCACTGGATAGGTCATACTGCGTACATGATGCAGTTCGCCAAGTGCCTGCTCTTCCTGTTCTCTGCTGAGAGCTTTCCCATGCCATCCTTCTTTATTCTCCAGGAAAGAAACCCCTTTGCCCTTTATGGTTTTGGCAATGATCACCGTCGGCGAACCGTTTGGCTGCGCTGCCAGCGCGAATGCCCTATCAATCTCCTCATAATTGTGACCATCGATAACTATCGCGTTCCACCCAAAGGCTTTGGCGCGCGCTGCATAGGCGGCCGTATTCCATCCCAGTTCCGTTTCTCCTCGCTGCCCCAGGCGGTTACAGTCAAGAATGGCCACCAGGTTGTCAAGCGTATAGTGCGAGGCGTGATCAAAGGCTTCCCAGTTGGAGCCTTCTGCCATTTCGCTATCACCGAGTAACACCCAGATATGATAGGGCAGCTTTTCTAGATATTTACCAGCAAGCGCTACGCCAACACCTACCGGTAAACCCTGCCCAAGTGAGCCTGTCGCAACATCCACCCAGGGAACAGCAGGCGTGGGATGCCCCTCGAGGCGACTGCCAAATTTCCTCAAAGTCATTAATTCTGCATCAGTTATAGCCCCTGCCGCCTTATACATTGAGTACAGTAGAGGTGAGGCATGCCCCTTTGAGAAAATGAGGTGATCATTATTCGGATTGCCTGGTTTGTCAAAGTCATAATGCAGGTAGCTCGACATCAAGACAGCCATCAGATCTGCCGCCGACATCGAAGAAGTGGGATGACCTGAGCCAGCCTCTGTCGTGCAACGTATACTATCTACACGCAATTGTTGGGCCAGGTTTGTCCACTGCTGCACCGTTGTAGTAGTTTCAGTCATTGTCAAAGTTACTCCTAATTTCATTGTAGAGTCTGAAGTGTTGTGTTCTCCTTCGAGTACTCTCTTATTGTAAATTCCATTTTCCATTACGACAAGGTGATGCTTAGAAAATACACTCATTCCACCACAATGACAGCCTTCAACGCATCTCCAGGTTTCGCCACCAGACGAAACGCCTGGTCTGCATCCCGCAAAGCAAATCGATGCGTAATCACCTGCTCAGCCCGAATACGTCCATTGCGCAATAAGTCCAGCGCATGGCGTGTCTCATAGGGCCCGGCAGAATAGCTTGTGCACAACGTGATCTCTTGAAAAAAGAGCTGGTGAGGAGTAATAGCCAGTACTTCCGAGGGTGGTGGGGGCGCGAAAAGCAAGACCGTCCCTCCTGGACCCACCAGTTCTACCCCCTGTCTCATCGCACGGATGCTCGACGGCGTAACCAGTATAATATCTGGTCTACGCCCGCTGTTCACCATAAACACCTGCTCCAATAGATTCTCTTCCTGCGGGTCAAGGACATAATCTATCCCGACCTCCAGCGCTCGCTGGCGACGATAGGCGATAGGATCAACAATGATAACAGGCATGGCGCCGCGCAGTTGAGCCAATTGCGCCAGCATCGAGCCATTGCTTCCTGCGCCGAGCACGAGCACACTATCACCAGCCTTGATCCCCGCTCGATTGATGCCGCGCACACAGCAGGCCAGTGGCTCAATCAGTGTCGCAGCCTCGAATGCTACATCATCAGGCAAAAGCAACACATCAAGCCGAACGTTGGCGGCAGGGACACGGATAAACTCTGCCAGTCCACCCGGATACAGGCGCGTGGAGCGAAATGTGATACATTGCGAAAATGACCCACGTCGACAGAAATGGCAGACCATACAGGGTACGTGATGATGCACAAATACACGTTGCCCAACCATAAACCCCTGCACATCTTCACCGACTGCAGCGATTACCCCTGCTGGTTCATGACCAGGATACACCGGCGCGCGGGGCTTCATGTACCACTCCATCACGTCACTGGCACAGAGGCCACAGGCCCGCAACTGCACCAGCAACTCACCCGCACCGATCTCCGGTATCGGCAGCTCAATAATACGCACATCGTCGTTGGCGTGATATTCGACAGCTAGCATGACTTCCTCTTACCGCTGTGCGGGGACAACACATAAGAAACCAAACGGTTCATCTCCTAACGTAAAGAACTGGTGCACTTCATTGCCGGGGATGTAGACAACATCGCCTGTTTGTAATTCATGCTCCTCGTCGCCAAGGCGAAGACGCGCTCTGCCATGCAGTACGTACACGCCATGATCATGTGCATGCTGATCCAGTGAGGTATGACCACCCGGTTGTACAGCAAAGTAGCGCATATGAAAATAAGGTGATTGCTCTTCCCTACCTATCAAGATTTGCCTGGTTGCGCGTTCGGCCCTGCTATTTTCAGGTCCATAAGCGCTCACCGGCACATCCTGCCAGCGGAACTCGCCATCTTCGATGGCATGAATATGGTGTATGATACCCATCAATCTTCTCCTGGACGTTTTTATTGGATTGTACCTGTCCCCTTATTGTAACCTATTTCTCATAACTAATGAGCGTAGAATAAATATCTTGAAAGAATGAAATAAATATGATATTGTTGATAAAGAAAATCAATAATACTCTGGAGGATTGCTCCTCTTGCCATTGCGGCAAAAAGGTACCTTCACAAACTGTTCACTACGTAAGTTTGTGAACAGTTTGTGAAGGTGAGGTAAAGATAGCCGTTTAATCGGTTAGTTCAAACTTTCTTAACAAGGAGAACAATAATGGCAGTAGTTCAGGAATTTCTCAAGGCGAACGATGCATACGCTTCAACATTCAAAAAAGGGGAACTGATCATGCCTCCCGCCAGGCATGTCGCTGTACTCGTCTGCATGGATGCCCGTATCGATCCCGCACGCGCTCTTGGCCTAGAGGAAGGAGACGCCCACGTCATTCGCAACGCAGGAGGAAGAGCGGCAGATGCTCTTCGCTCGCTCGTTATTTCAGAGCAGTTGCTCGGCACTACAGAAATTGTGGTCATTCATCACACCGATTGCGGTATGCTCACTTTTAGCAATGGGGACCTGCGCAAGAAAGTGAAACAGGAATTACATACCGAAGCCGACCACATCGACTTTCTTCCTTTTAAGGACCTGGAGCAGTCCGTTCGCGACGACGTAACTTTCCTGAAAGAGTCTCCCCTCATTCCAAAGAGTATAGGTATCAGCGGTTTTATTTACGACGTGAAAACCGGTAAATTACACCCTGTTTCCTCATAACAGCTATACTCTCATCGGTGCGGGAAGATGGCCTGGAAGCGTTCTCCTTCTCCCCTGCTTCCAGGCCATCGGGAGGCTACGTATTCTTGATCTAACCTTCGCTTATACTTTGCAGTACAGCCTGCATCTCCTCCCCGGTCTCAGCCTCCAGCAATTGCTTTGCCAGCCCTTGCCAATACTCCATCGTCTGCTCATGCAGGGCGGCTTTAACACGCAGAACTGCAGAGGGACTCATGCTCAGTTCCCGTACCCCCAGGCCGGCCAATAGGGGAGCGATGCATGGATCCGCCGCTAGTTCTCCACAGAGGGCTACCGGCTTACCTTGTGCCTCACCTGTCCGCACAACGAGGTCGATCAAACGCCAGACCGACGGCTCTAGCACTCCGAACATGCCCGTTACCCGGCTGTTGGTGCGATCAGCGGCAAGGGTATATTGAAAGAGATCGTTCGCTCCAATACTGAAGAAGTCTACTTCACGAGCCAGCACATCGACCATAATCGCTGCGGCCGGGGTCTCTATCATGATTCCGATTTGCGTCTGCGGCCCAGGCGATACCCCTTCAACTTGCAGTTCCTCCCTGACAGCAGCATACATCGCGCGCAGACGGCGTACTTCTTCGAGCGTGGCAATCATGGGGAACATAATATCCAGCTGTATGCCCGTCTGAGCAGCGGCACGCAGTAGAGCGCGTAACTGCTGGCGCAACAACTCCTGGTGCAACAGGTGAATACGCGCGCCCCGCAACCCCAGAGCAGGATTGGCTTCATGAAGCGCACCAATTAATGGTTCAAGAGCGGGAAAAGGTTTATCTGCACCCGCATCGAGCGTGCGCGCTACGATCGTTTTGCCTGGAGATGAGGCCTCTGCAAATGTCTGAAAGAGGGCAGCATAGCTCTCGAATTGCTCTTGCTCATCGGGAAAATCGGCGCGGCCCGCAAAGAGAAATTCGGTACGTAAGAGGCCTATGCCCTCCGCGCCTGCTTCACCAGCGGCACGAGCACTTTCTTTATCTCCTACATTGGCAAAGACCTGAACAGAGCGACCATCAGAGGTCGAACCTGGAAGATCTCGCCAGTGAGCCATGTCTTGTTTACGTCGCACAGCCCGCTCCTCTTGTTGACGCAGCATAGAGGCAAATAACTCGCGCTGCTGCTGCGCATCTGGTGCGAGGTAGAGCAATCCGCGTGTCCCGTCTATGGCTATCTGTTGACCATCGTGCAGCAAACTCAGTACTTGAGAGTCGAAACCTGCAACGGCGGGAATTTCCAGGGCACGTGCAAGAATCGCTGCATGAGTGGTAGGTCCACCAACCACAGTACAGATACCAAGGATCGTCCCAGTATCTAAATTGGCTGTATCAGAAGGCGTAAGATCATAAGCAACAATGACTATAGGAAGTTTTGTCGCGCCAGCGCTCGCTTCAATAGCCTGGGTATCTCCCACGAGGTGACGGGTAACGCGAGACGCAGCATCACGAATATCGGCTGCGCGAGCAGCAAACACTTCGCTCTTTAGAGCCTCCAACTCCCCTGCCTGGTGTTCTGCTGCTTGCCGTAAAGCCGCTATTGCAGAGAAATGTTGCTGCGAAATCAGCTCCACTATTTCCTCCAGTAGCTCTGGATCCTGCAACATGAGCTGTTGAGCCTCGAAAATATCTGCTTCGTTGCGTCCTACCGTCCTGGCTATACGTTCTTTCAACGTTTGTAATTCAGCCACAGCGGCTTCAAGAGCAATGTCCAATTGCTGCCTCTCAGTCGCAACCCGGTCCGCTGTTATCCTGTCATTGTGTCCCGAGTTCGCGATTTTGCCAGGTAACTCACACACGCGCGCAGAGCCGATAGCAACGCCTGGAGAAATAGCAAGCACCACCATAGGAGATGGCAGGAGAGCCTCAAGGCCAGACATCAATAGCTTCACTCCTCTTCGTCAAATTTACGTTCTATGAGCTCCGCAAGTGCATTCACCGCGTTTTCCGCATCCTCTCCCTCGGCGCGCAAAATAAGGGTGTCACCCGGTGCTGCGCCGAGTTTGAGCACACCCATAATGCTCTTTGCGTTGGCCTTCTTGTCGCCATGCAATACCTGAACCTGCGACTGAAATCGAGCGGCTGTTTGTACGAACATACTGGCGGGACGGGCATGGAGACCTACTTTGTTCTTAATGACGACAGTCGTTTCTACCACTGACACAATGGTTATCCTTCTATTCATCTTTAGGCGTTTTGTACTTTCGGCAAACTATAAGCACTGGCCGCAGCCTCCGCTACCTCCTGCAAACTATTGC
>VBHI01000393.1 GCA_005881495.1 Chloroflexota bacterium | reverse complement strand
ATGCGGGCCACGTTGGCTGTCATGCAGCATGATGTAGAAACCATCGTTGCCCAGTCGCGTCGCGCCCTGGAGTATCTGCACCCCGATAATCTGCCTGTCCGCACTGCCACTACCTGGACGCTGGGATATGCCTATCAGCTCCAGGGAGACCGTGCAGCGGCCAGCCAGGCCTATACCGAAGTCATAGCTACCGGGAAGTCGTTTGGGGATTCCATCTACACCATAGCGGCTAACATAAATCTCGGTCAATTACAGGAAGCAGATAACCAGCTGTCTCTGGCGACAAGGACCTACAGGCGCGTCCTGCAATTAGCAGGTGATCCGCCGCAACCGATTGCCTGTGAAGCGTATCTTGGCTTAGCCCGTATCTACTACCAATGGAATGATCTGGATACCGCCCAACAACATGGGCAACAATGCCTCCAACTGACGCGACAGATGGAAAGCGTCGACACCTTCGCTTCGTATGAGGTGTTGCTCGCCCGTCTGAAACTTGCCCAGGGAGATGTGTCCGGCGCGGCCGCTGTTTTGGATGAGGCCGAAGCGTTCGTGCGCCGGCATCGATTCGTGTTTCGGATGCCTGAGGTTGCTGCCGCACAGGTGCTTACCTTGCTTCACCAGGGCCATCTGGCAGCAGCCGCTCATCTGGCGCATTTGCACGACCTCCCCATCAGCCAGGCCCGGGTCCACCTGGCTCAGGTAGACCCGTCCACAGCACTGGCGGTGCTTTTGCCATGGCGTTGGCAGGTAGAGGCCAAGGGTTGGGCGGATGAACGGCTCAAGGTGATGGTGCTCCAGGCGGTCGCTCTCCATATGAATGGCGAAAAGGACAAAGCTGTGCACCTGCTCTGTGACGCGCTGGCGCTGGCCGCGCTGGGCGGCTTCATCCGTCTCTTTGTCGACGAAGGTCCCCCGATGGCTCACCTCTTGTCCGAAGCAGAGGCTCTTGGGAGGATGCCGGCCTATACAGGGAAATTGCTGGCTGTATTGGAAGCGGATGCGCAGAAGCACGAAAACACATCTTCTCTGCCCCCACCTGCCCAGCCCCTGATCGAGCCATTGAGCCCACGCGAGTTGGAAGTCCTCCACCTCATGGCTCAAGGCCTCTCGAATCAGGAGATGTGCGAGCGGCTTTTCCTCGCCTTGAGTACGGTGAAAGGACACAATCGGACTATCTTTGGCAAGCTCCAGGTCCAAAGGCGCACCGAAGCTGTCGCACGTGCCCGCGAGTTGGGTCTGTTGTAGTCTTGCCCGCACACGCGGGTATCTCAACGTATCAGTACTCCCACAACACTACCCCAAACACTCCTTTAGTATCTCTCTGTTCCTACCGTAGAGAAGAGAGAACACTACCCCAAACACTCCTTTAGTATCTCCCTGTTCCTACCATAGAGAAGATATACTCCTTGATAGAAGATACACGACTTGTACATGAAGCAAGTGGCACAGACGGTTCTGACCGGCCATAACAGGGACAGGGTTATGTCAAACGAAATCAACTCAGAAAGTGAAAAGGCTCAACCAATGGTCTATCAGATCAGAATCAAGGGCCATCTGGGCCGTCAATGGACAGACTGGTTTGGGGGCCTGACCCTCACACTGGAAGACAACGGCGAGACGCTCTTAACCGGCCCGGTGGTCGATCAGGCCGCGTTGCATGGAGTGCTAAGAAAAGTGCGTGATGTAGGCATGCCTTTGCTCTCGGTCAATCGCGTTACACCCGGCCAGGCCGAGGCGCCAGATGTCAAACAGTGAAGTGAGGCCAGCTGCTTATTCAACAAAACTCAAAAAAGGAGAACAAAATGAAAGCAATTGTATGCACAAAATACGGTACACCGGATGTTCTTAAACTTGAAGAGATCCAAAAGCCAACCCCGGGCGACGATGAAATCTTGGTGGAAGTTCATGCGGCATCCGTGACTTATTCTAACCTGATGCTCGTGAGAGGAGAACCGTTCGTGGGCCGCCTGTACTTTGGGCTTCTCAAACCAAAACTCAAGATACCCGGAAGTGACATAGCGGGGCGGGTTGAAGCGGTTGGCAGAAACGCAAAGCAGTTTCGGCCAGGTGATGAGGTATTCGGGGACTTATCCAACTGTGGTAGGGGCGGTTATGCCGAGTATGTATGTGCTCCTGAAAATGTATTGGCGATGAAACCGGCCAAAATATCGTTTGAGGAAGCAGCGGCAGTACCTGAAGCGGCACTCGTCGCACTGCAGGCTCTTCGCGACAAAGGACAGATTAAGGCGGGGCAAAAAGTTTTGATTTATGGTGCGTCTAGTGGTATCGGTACCTTTGCGGTGCAGATTGCCAAAGACTTCGGGGCTGAAGTGACTGGCGTGTGCAGCACAAGGAATCTAGACATGGTGCGCTCGATTGGCGCGGATCATGTCATTGATTATACGCAAGAAGATTTCATCAAAAACGGGCAGCATTATGACCTGATTGTTGCCACTGCGGGATACCGTTCGATTTTCGATTACAAGCGTGCATTGAGTCCCAAGGGAATGTATGTCGCGACCGGAGGCTCCATGGCTCAAATCTTCCAAGCCATGCTCCTGGGACCATTGATTTCAATGACCGGGAGTAAGAAACTGGGTAGTCTGGCGGTGAAACCAAACAAGGATTTGTCTTTTATGAAAGAGCTCATTGAAGCCGGCAAAGTAAAACCCGTTATAGACAGATGTTACAAGTTAAGTGAGGTCGCTGAAGCTCTCCGGTACTATGGAGAAGGACACGCCCGAGGAAAAGTCGTCATCACGGTGGACCAGAACAACAAAACCTCACTGTAAATCCCAGCGTGAAATGGAGTTCGGCGTTATTTGGCCGAACAGTTCAAAGCACATAAGTTGCCACTCGCTGGAAGCGAGGGCATCGAAGGAGGTTTCATTATGCAACAGGCGACGTATCCCGTCCAGTTCTCGGTTGACTACCCAGATCGACCGCTCGATCGGCTGACCACATTCTTCCGCCTCTTCACGGCCATCCCTCACCACATCGTGCTGTTCTTCCAGCACATCGCCATGGTCGTGGTGGTGATCATCGAGGTCTGCGAGAGCGATTCTCGCGGGCAGGGACGTGGAAGTTCTCTGGGAAAGCAAGCAAGGGAGGAGAAGTATTCTTCGACCACGTATGCTATACTATCGACGCTTTCAAAATGTCTCTTAAGAGATCAGAATCAAAGGAGTATTCATCATGAGAAAAGTCGTCGCAGGTTTGTTTATGACACTCGATGGTGTCGTGGAATCGCCTGGTACATGGCAAGAGCACTTCGATGAGGATATGGGGGAGGCCATGATGGAACAGCTCACCTCCCAGGACGCTGTCCTCCTAGGGCGAGTGACCTATCAGGAGTGGGCATCCTACTGGCCCACCGCTACTGATGAACCGTTTGCCAGCTTCATTAACTCCACCCCCAAGTACGTCTTCTCGACCACCCTGGACAGTGTCGCAGAATGGAAGAACTCGACACTGATCAAGGGAGATCTCGCCCAGGAAATCGCTAAGCTGAAGCAACTGTCAGGAAAGAACATTGGCACCGCCGGAAGTCCCACCCTCGTCTACTCCCTCCTCGAACAGGGCCTTCTGGATGAGCTGATACTCCTGGTCCACCCTGTTGTGGCAGGCAACGGAAAGCGTCTCTTCAAAGATGGGGGCAGTCTCAAGAGATTGAAACTCCTCTCTTCAAAAACGACCAGGACAGGGACCGTGATCCTCACCTATCAGCCGCTCCAGCAATAGGGGCTTGGCAAAGAAGAAACTGAGGAACAAGAGAGCCTTGCGATTTCACCACTAATAAAGAACTGGTGGTACAAGAGCATGAAGCAGGAGAAGAAACGCTCCCACAAGCACACCAAGGGAGTGCATACGATCAAGGAATGAGAAGATGGAACCCGCGCTTGTCAAGGGGGTCAGGAAGCTGTGAGAGAAGAGAGGATGAGAGAAACACATGAAAGGATCGCATCATGCCAACAGTGAATAGCAGTATGCAAGGGAAGATCTGCATGGTGACCGGCGCCAATTCAGGTATCGGGAAGGCAACCGCGCTGGAGCTGGCACAGATGGGTGCAACCGTCGTGATGGTTTGCCGGGACCGTGCCAGAGGCGAGGAAGCCAGGAGCGAGATCACCACGAAAAGCAGGAATAACGCTGTTGATCTCCTGCTGGCAGACCTGTCATCGCAACAGTCCATACGACAACTCGTCGGGAACTTTCAGCACCACTATACGCACCTGCATGTGCTGATCAATAATGCGGGAGCGGCCTACCCTGGGCGGCGAGAAACCGTGGATGGATTGGAGATGACGTTCGCCGTGAACTATCTGGCGCCTTTCCTGCTGACAAATTTGCTGCTCGATGTGCTCAAAGCCAGCGCGCCAGCACGGATTGTCAATGTCAGTTCTGTTACACAAAAATCAGGCTACATTCAGATGGATGATTTGCAGGAAGTGAAACGTTACAGACCTATGCGTGTCTACGGGCAATCGAAGCTTGCTGTTGTGCTGTTCACCTATGAACTGGCACGCAGGCTGCAGGGAACGGGGGTGATGGCCAACTGCCTGCATCCCGGCTTCGTGGCGACGAATTTCGCGCAAAGTGATGTAGGGCCCGCCGTTCGCCTTCTCGTGAAGTTGATCGGGAGCTTTGGCGCGAGCCCGCAAGAGGGGGCGAAAACATCGATCTACCTGGCCTCCTCACCCAAGGTGGAAGGCGTCACCGGCAAATACTTTGTGAAGAGCATTCCCAGGCGGTCAGCTGCAATCTCCTATGATGAGTCGCTCCAGCGACAATTGTGGGAGCAGAGCGCAAAGCTGGTGAACTTGTAGGTTCCCCTGCTCATCTTCAGGGCCGCAGTGGCTCAGTATCTCACGACTCCCACTCACCGTTGTGAAGCCACAAACGCCATCGCTTCTCTCGAAAGATCCAGCCATTCTTCTTCAGACGTTGGTTCTACGCTGACCCACTCCTTTATGTACTTCTTTTCTTCTCGGAAACGCGCTGATACGTTCCGTGCGACCGTCTGGTGTGTTTTGGAGGGGGAAGCTACCGTTGTTCACCCTTCATATCTTTGCGGGTGACTGTCAAATAGCCGACAAAGCCGATGATCAAGATCGTCAAGACCAGGGCGACCTGTGTATCACCCAGCCCAAGACCACCCAGATACGGCTTCCCGAACCAGTCAGCAAACGAAGCGCCCAGTGGCCGAGTTATGATGTAGGCAAACCAGAAGGCAACAACCTCGTTTAAACCAAACAGCCGGTAAGCCAGAGCCGGGACAGCAAACAAGACGGCAAATAGCACACCTGAGGAGAAGTAACCCAAACCACGGGTTACCGCTGTCAGGTCACCAGCAGCGGTACCGAGGGCAAACGTCGCTATGACAGTAGCCCAGTAAAACATCTCGCGGCGAGGGGTATTGATACTATGGATAGACAGCGTTTTCTCACTCGCATACCAGACAACGAAGATAACGGCAAGCGCGACAGCAAAGAACACGGTTGAGACAAGATACGAAATACCCAAGACCACGTGTGTAACATCAGCAGCCATGGTTCCAAATACAGCAACCATGACGACTGCTAACCAGTAGATCCATGCGACATATCGACGTACCAAAAGCTGGAGTACCAGCGAGGCAATCAGGCCAATGCTTCCGAGAGCTACCGCGATATAGGGGTTGATGTGATAAACCAGGTAGTCAGACGTTGACTCGCCCATAGCTGTCGACAACAATTTAATGATCCAGAAGTAGATGGTGACTTCCGGCACCTTTCTCATGGCTTGCATTGCAAGATGCATAGGTTGGGGGTGTAGTAAGGTTTTACTCACGTGTTACTTCTCCTCTTAACAACAATAGCGCTCTATATCCAGAATAGATCAGCGCTTTCCGTGTCAATATCCTCACGGAGACTATCAAGATTGTCGCCGGGAAACGAGGTGTTCTCAGTGATGGGCTTTGCTGACACGCTCCCCTTCGTGTCCATAATTTTTCTTCAGCAGTATAACATAAGATGAGCGTGCCATACAGAGCATAGCCTGTTCAGGTTTTTTTGTTGTTTCTGGCACTATAATGAACACAGAAAGGGGCTGAAATAAGATATACTGCAAGCAAGATGAGAAAACAGTTATACTACAGCGTTCAAGGCCAGAGTGGTTCAAGAACTCTTGAAGGAAGAAAAGACCCTGGCGCAAAAAGATGAATTGCTTCGGCAACAGGCCGATGCTTAGCAAAAATGTTGCACTTCGGGTTAGCCAGGTGCATGAGCAACAGATAGTGTCTCAAGAGGAGCAAATTTGTGATTGCTCCGTGTTCATGAAGTCCCTTGTTGTGATGGCATCGTGACGTCCACGTTTTACACTGTACGGTGGAGGGGTATCTGCGCCAGGAATCGGGAGCGATGGAGCTGCATTCATCTGCTGGCCCTTCGAGGGAGGCACGATAAATCAGGCCCTTACGAAAGGAGAGGCTGTTCTATGGGAAATAAGTTATTGTATTCAGGGATTCCAACCCTGCTCGCTGCGGCATCCGGTGCGTTACTACTACGCCGCCTGGGGCGTCGCTGGGGAGCAACTGATGACGAAGTGCATCGACCAATGCCAGCAGATGAGTTGATACCGCATCCCATGGTAGAAACGACCCACGCCATTACTATCCAGGCTGCTGCCGCAGAGGTATGGCCATGGCTGGTGCAGATGGGTATGGATCGCGGCGGCTGGTACAGTGATCCCGAATGGTGGGATGGCCTGTTCGAAAAGGTGCTCTGGTTCTTTTTGTCCAGAACTGAGAAGACCGGATACTCGATCCGTTCGGAGCCAAGTGCTGGCCGCATCATCGCAGAGTTCCAGGACCTCTCAGCCGGCGATATCGTGCTCGACGGGCCTCCTGGTACGGCTTTCTTCACTGTCGCGGCCCTGGAGAAGAACCGGATGCTTGCCCTCTCTTCCAACTCGCATGTGCGCTACATCGTTCCAGGTTTTGTGCGTAACAACCCAAAGGTGCAGATTCACGGCGAGTTTAGCTGGGTGTTCATCCTCAACGAAGTGGATGCTAGCACGACACGGCTGATCCTGCGGACACGGGTCAACTACGGGCCACGGCTGTTCCGGGTGCTGACGCGTCCATTCTTCTGGCCGGTCGATTTCGTGCTGGCGAGAAAGATGCTGCGGGGAATCAAGTGGCGTGTGGAGCAGAGAA
Source organism: Chloroflexota bacterium (assembly GCA_005881495.1). The sequence goes on along the minus strand of VBHI01000393.1, from coordinate 4,691 downwards.
AGGGGCAACTGGCTGAGCGCGGTAGGGGATTTGGACGCAAATTTTACGGGCATGACGAACCGCTCCCTCTGGTTACCGAAGGCGAATAGCGAAGCAGGTGGTATAATCGGAACGCAAGGGCCGCAATAAATGGGTAGCGTATCCTTTGCTAAGGGTCGAGATTGAGAAAGTCGAAATAACTCGCGGTTCGTCCGCTCCAGCAGCGAGGTGGTGCGGATGAGTTCGCAATGGTCTGCTCAAAATCGCGCTCAAGCGTCGCCACGGTTTAGGGGGGTTCGCGCTCGCCACTGCTGGGCAAAGGCCGTCAAACGCTGTCTTGCTTCTTCGGCACTCTCGGCTTGATATATGGCGCTGGCCTGCTCCATCAGCTGCTTCCTCGTTTCCTTCTTCGACTCCCATTTCACCTTCTCTCCTCTCACTTTGCTTCTTCCTTTCCGGCTTGTGCCTCTTGACATAGAGGGGGGGGGGGTTCTCAACCCTTGGCAAGGAATACACTACCTCTGATTGTACTTAGCTTTGGTACAAAACCCGATTCAAAGTGAGCGAGCAGTGATATAATAAGCTCAGGTAGGGACATACAACATGGCAGGACATAATCGAGAAAATAAGGGTAGGATATTAACAATTGAACACCCGACAGATAGTTCCCCTGCACTCATGGTTTTTTCCGGGAATGCAGGACAATTACTTCGTGGTGATACCCCAACATTCAATATCCTCAAAGCAATGAGGCAGCGTGCCCATCGGAATGGTGTGGCATTTGCCATACATTTTCAGGAAGCAGGGGCAGTAAGAAATAACAGTGTTGGTATGACAAGGCTGCTCGAAGATGTCTTTGGAGATGAAGTCACCATTTTTCGCTATGGCCCGCAGGAATCAAACGGCCTCATACGTAAAGGTCTTGATCAATACACCGTTTCTTCAAAAAATCTCCCCATTCGTGCCCGGAGCGTCATATATCTTCCGGTCGTTGAACGAAATGTCATGAGAAGAAATCAGCGTGCTGCGGTGAATACCAGTTATGATTTTGTTTTACCAAACGGTGAACAGGGGTATTTGGAGACGACTGGTTTTCATTATGATCTCGGGTTGACTCCGATCAGTGCAAAAGTCAGCCGATTACAGGCATTGGAGACAAGACGGGGTGTAGATAAACTGATTCAGCAAGATATTGACCCACAAGGGATCACTGTTGATCAGAAAGTGGTAGAGTCGGTTCGCGGACGAGCAGGATTGGTCACATTCAGCGGTGATGGCAATACGCGCGGTTTTGTCGGAACACGCTGGCAAATGGACCGTGTCGATGCATTAAAAAAAGGTCTCGGAGATGATGTGAAGGAAGCAACTGAGGAAATAAGTGTTACCGCTAATCTTCCCCACAGTATTCAACAGGAATTTATAGGGAAAAAGCGTCCTTTGCTCAAGTTAGCTGGTAATATCATCGATGATGTCTTCGATGCAATTGATGACACGACAGGGGGTAAATGGGGAGAGAGAAAGTTGGATCATCAATTTTACCGGGAATTTATGATTACTGCTGAGGGGTTGTTTGTACCGTTACAGAGGTTTGATGTGATAGAAAATAATGTGTTTTATGATTTTGCAAATGCTGATCATTATTGCATTGGTACGCTTTTTGGATTTCAGATGAGTGGGTAAGACTCGCCAGCGGGACTGGAGAACTGCTTTGTTGAGATGGGGCAGCCTGTTACCGACACATCTGCTCCGGCGACTCCTAGTGGTCCACCAGACCTCGAGAAACTGGTTGCGATCACTCAGAAGTATGGCGTCGAACTTCTTCAACCACCGGAGCATGCTGGATAGGCTCTGTGGACCTCTTCACGTGATGTGCTGGCTACTTGGACCATCCGTTCCACAAAATTGACAGTTTGGTTATTCTTCATTCGCGTGTTTGTTTGCCATTTCACCTTCAATAGAGAAAGAAGCGTGAGAAGCTTTCCCCTCCCTATCACGAAAAAGCCTCACGCCTACGAGCAAAACACGCTCCATTTGCCGAACACACTGAGGGAAGCTATTTAAAAGGCCTCGTGCAGAGCGCCTAATAATACCCTTTGGCAGAATGATCCTACTGTGATTTTGGAATGAACCTCATGCACTGATTGTCCGGCTTGTCCTGACAAGCGGAGTGGCCCGCCACTCATTAAAGCCAATCCAAAGCCAAATGGCTCCCACGAGTTCAATTCCCTTTCCTCAATAAACAAAACCGTTTCTCAAGCTGTTACCAGCATAACACGTTCGCGTGAACTTCTCTGTGAACAGCCTGAGACGGTGCTGAGAGGATCGCTTTTATATCACTGCTACGGCATTGTCACGTCGTTACTCACAAATGGGCAGCGAAAACCAGAATGTGGAGCCATCTCCGACCCGGCTCTCTACCCCTACCTGCCCCTGATGTCGCTCGATGATTGAGCGACAGATGTATAAGCCAACGCCCAAACCGACATGCAGGGAGCCAGGGCCATGCTGCACTTCAATATTCGAGACACGATAGAAGCGTTCCCAGACGCGCTCCTGTTCACCTCTACAGGTTGGTCGGGCGGCGAGTATTTGAGGGCATTGGTCAGGTAGTTCATTACCACCTGGATGAGACGGTCGGCGTCAGCATGTACCAGAACCTCTTTCTGATTGGGAAATTGGGCATACAAGGTGCGCGACGGGTCTATCTGCCTCTGATCCTCGACCGCTTCCTGGACAATATTCACGAGGTTACAAGGAGCCAGAAGCAGCCGGAGCGTCTGTGCTTGAACACGCGATGCATCCAACAGATCGCTCACTAAACGGTCTTGGATGACAACCTGACTTCGCGCACGTTCCATCAAAGCTTGAACAGGAGCAAAGCGTCGCATCTCGTCTGGCAACAATGCTTCAGTAGCGACGAGGCGTTTGACCTTGCGTTCCGCTAGTTGTAGGCTGCCTTTCATGACGGTTAGGGGCGTTTTCAACTCGTGACAGATGACGCCGAGGAACTCTTCCATGCGACGGTGAGTATTGCGCAAGGCGCGTTCGTTTGCCAATGCCTCGGCGTGTTCGCGCAAAAGTTGCGCCCGTGCGAGAATGAGAGCGGTCAGTCTAGCAATTGTTTGGAGCAAGGTCATCTCGTGAAGGCAATAGGTGTGTTCTCGGCTCCCATCATCGACGCAAAGAAGTCCGACCAGACGGTTTCCCACGCATATGGGCGCAACCAGTACCGTCTCTACGTAATAGGGAAGGACGTGCGTATGCAATGGCAACGTCATACCTTCAAGGACGATACTGTTGTCGGCTTTGAGTTCGGCAAGCATCGCTTCGCTAGTAATGTAACTCTCTAACAGGGGAGAAGCCGCTAGTTGCTCGCGCCATGCCCGCTCCTGCTCAGGAGTGAAGCCGATGGAGGCGATTGGGCGCACAGTATCGTCTTCTGGCACGACCGCGAGTATTACGACATGCATGCTCTCAATTACGCTACGCGTTAGCTCGACCATACGCTGCCCCACGCGTTCTTCTTTGCTCAAATGGGCAGAGGCGGCTTCATCTCTATCTTCGTCAGTAGCAAGATGTTCGGGGAATTGAACAAGGGCCTCAGCCATCGCGAGCATAGCCTGCAACGCTTCAGAGGTGCGCTGTTCGAGTTGGCGCCGTGCTGTCACATCGCGGTAGATCAGCACGGCACGCTCAATCGCTCCTGTTTGACTCTTGATTGGTGCAGCGCTCATGTTCAGCACAACCTCGCGACCGTCTGCTGTTCGCACGAGCACATCGGCGGTATTTTCTCCGGTAAGTAGCGTCCCTTTGAACACACGAGACAACGGCTGTTGCTTCTCTGGCAGGGTGTGCCCCTGTGCATCATTGTGGACTGCTTGCAAAAGCAGTTTTTGTTTCGCCTGCTCCTGATCTTTAGAAGGAAGAGAGGCTAAACCAAAGAGCCGTCGCGTTGCCGCATTGGTGGAGCGTACCTGCCTCTGCGCGTTGTAGACTACGACACTATCACTCATCGCTTCAAAGGTAGCGGCGAGTTCATTGGCACGGAGTAGGGCTTCTTGCTCTGCAACCACTGCCCTTATGCGGGCGGCTTCACGTTGATGAGTGAGAATGGCGATAACGATGCCGGCACTTGCGAAGGTGATGAGTTGTAGAATGCCGCTCCATCCAGAGCCACCAATGACTCCGAAGGGAGGGACGTACAGGTAATCAAGCACGATAAGGCTCAACAGAACCGTGAAGAGTGCTGGCAATGCTCCCCAGAGAAAAGCTACGATCACAACTGCGAACAGAAGCCGGACGCCTGGAAATGAAAAGGGGAACTGAACCTGCGTTTCCACAAGTCCTATACTCAGGCCGAAAGCGACTAACAGCAGACCGACAATATACCCCACAAGCGGATGTCGCCAGCGTGGAAGTTGTGCTGCTGCACGCGTATGCCATGCGCTAAAGTGCTGTAGGCGAGGATACAAAGCGTGGGACCAGTGTTGACGATGTTCAGAGAACATTTTTCCTCCTCTATGCTTTCTTGTAACAGATAGCTGGTTTGCTATTTGGTAGGCAAAGTGTAGAGACAAGGAAGGAGTACACAACGTCGTGTTTCCCTCCTCACTCCTATAGACAAGCATACGCACTCTCTATGAGATAGCGCTGTGTTCATGCTGAATTACGACTGAGAATTCGGGTCTCGCTCCTTTAGCGAGAGAGGGCAG
>VBHI01000392.1 GCA_005881495.1 Chloroflexota bacterium | reverse complement strand
GCACAGACCGTGGTGTAATGCCATTGTAACACTGGATAAGGCCGTCCCCGCCAGGTATGCTCCCATCAACATCTCGCTCCGTGCTTCCAGGTCACTTCCATCAGCGTAGCAACGTGGGAGAGCTGAAGTAATCGCACGGACGCCACTGATGGCAGCAGCCGTGGAGAGCGGGTTGCGCGTAATTGAATACAGGGCTTCAATACAATGGGCAAGGGCGTTAATCCCGGTCGACGCGGTCATCGTTGGCGAGAGATTAAGTGTGAGCACTGGATCATAGATGGTCAGTTTTGGGGTGACCTTGACATCGGTGATCGTAATTTTGCGTGCCGATCCATTCTCCTGGCCTGTGACACCATAGGTCGATGTCATCTCTGACCCGGCATAGGTCGTTGGAATAGCAACAACGGGCACAAGAGGCTGGTCAGTTGGAAAGGCTGCACGCGCTGACCGCCCACTACGTTTCTCTTCAAGAGAAAGGCTGACAGCTTTTGCCATGCCTATCGGACTTCCCCCACCCAGACCAATCACCGCGTCAACTTCGTTTTCATAGGCGATTGATGTGGCTTCAACAACCTGAAAATCGGGAACGTGCGGTTGAACATGATCGTACACTGCCACCAACCGCTTTTCTAGAACTTCTTCAATCTTCGCAATGGTTCCGTCGCGACGCAAAGTACCTGTTGAGCAAAGCATCAATCGCCACCAATGAAACCGTTCCACAGCCTCACTCAAACGAGCAAGTGAACCATGCCCAAAGATAATCTCCTGGGCATAGCTGGTATAGCGAAACTCGTTCATGAGCGAACCTCGTTTTCGATCGGCGTTTTTCCGGGCAACAAGCTAAGTATACTGAGGAGGCGTCATTAAAACGTCACTGAAGATGGTAAATGTGTATACGACCTAATTTTTGTCCAAAATAGCGGCAGCATACTGCCAAGAGAAAGAGTCTTACACAAAGAAAAATGATGGCCCATACCTCTCCGAGCTTTAATCTAGGCGTGAAGCGGCTTTAGTGGCTTTTTTGTAATCAAGCGAGAGCTTGACATACTACTGCTTTATGTGCTATTACCCACAGTGAACAATCAAAGAGAAAAAGTCGGGAAATCAATCAGAACCACCGTCAAAACGCTCCTCATTTCTATGAGAACGATCATGAAGTACAAGTAAACAAAAGCTCTCATCATTGCGCTAAGTAGGATAAGCATTAATGTATTTTGCCATCATGGAGATATTCAATCAATGAAGTCTAAACATGCATCTATTCTTGGGTTTCTTTCCCTCACAATGATTGTTCTTGCTCTTGCGTTAAATGCATGTAATGCACCAAAACAAACAAGTATATCATCTTCTGTCACACCATCTTCTACCATATCATCTTCTGCCACACCATCTTCTACCATATCATCTTCTGCCACACCATCTTCTACCACACCATTTGATGGATATGGCCTTTATGAAAGTTGTAGTCCAAAGGATGCAGCAATGTGTCTTTCCCATTTAAACGATATGGCCGCGGCAGGGTTCAAATTGGTGATTAATTATGATGAGATGTATGGTGATGCAAGTTTTCAAAAAGCCTATCTTGATCGCGCACAATCAGTAGGCATGAAAGTGATTATAACGCTTAAAGACCACAGGTTTTATAATGGAAAAAGTTTACGCTCAGAGTTTCCTGCTTTAGCGCAAACATGCAATTGTACCGACAACCATGGTTTTATTCGGTATGTGGTGAACGTAGTCAAAAATCATCCAGCGGTGTGGGGCTATTATATTGGGGATGAAGTAGACCCAAGTGATCATGGCGCGATGAAAAGGGCGCTTGCTGATGTGGTCCACCAACTGGATCCCACCCATCCCCGACTCTTTATAGATAATGCAGGAGAGTCAACATCGGTATGGCATGGAAACAGTCCTTTTTTTGATACCGCAGAAGTAATAGGCACTGATTTTTACCCAGTTGGACATCATTCCCCTTATCCCACCATTCATCAGACAGCTGCGGTTGTAGGTGGCATACAAGCATACGCCGATGCACATGGAGAGGATGGTGCGATCGTTTTGCAAGCATTTAGCTATAGTGATTATGGTACACCAGGTGCACCCTATCCTACTGCTAGCCAAATGGAGTCGATGCTTTCCCAAACACTGGCACATTCACATCCGAGAATTATCCTCTGGTACAGTTACTATGATACCATGGCATCTGATAACCCTACACAGCACTGGAATGATTTGAAAGCAATTATTGCTCGTAATATGCCAAAATAGGCATCTATTGTCATTAATTTTGACAAAACTTAGGTATGTTAATTGTATTGCGATAAATCGGGTCCCTACAGCACATCCATCAATGCATATAATTCGGCACGAGCATCGTGAGCGGCGAATACTTTGCGAGCTTTCATCAACAGCTCGCGTCCATTATAGGGAACAGGTGCGTAAAGAAGAGCAGTTTCGCCCCATAGTGCTCGTGTCCGTGCAACTTCCAAAGAGAGGTCCAGGCCAGACGCTCGCTCTACTGTTTTGATAAAGAGCGCATGCGCGCTGGACCAATCGCCCCGAGCAGCGAGCAGTCGCGCATAGAGGCGCTCGCCTCGCATGAGTAATAGCACCCGCCCTTGCTTCTGTGTTGTCGCTAAAGCTACATCAAGGTGTGGTTCTGCTTCGCTCAAACGTCCAATCCGTAGAAACGTCTCAGCTAGCCAGAGTTGAAGGCGTGTTCGTAGATGCCAGTAACCCTTTTCGCTGATGAGCGAAAGTGCTTCCTCAAAGAGGCTGATTGCGCGTTTAACATTATGCTGTCCGCGCGCAACCAGGGCCAGTCCGGCCCGGTAGCCTGCCTGACGTTCGAGGTTGCCCAACTCTTCTGCCAACGAGAGACCTTGTTGGAATGAGTTGGATGCCTCCACCCATTCACCATGATACAGGTAAATTTCGCCCTGCGTGCTGAAGAGGTGTAAATGCGCGCCAAATATCTCATGGGTTTCGGCCAGGCTAAAACCTCTGCCGAGCGCGCGCCGGGCAGCTTCCAATTGACCGAGCAAGAGACTGTGATAGGCAAAATTGTTATAAGCAAGGGCGAGGAAATAGTATGTACGCGCGATCTCGGCAGTTCGCGCGGCCTCCTCGTACAATTCCAGGGCGTGCTTGAGTTCTCCGCGTTGCGCGGCCACATTGCCGAGTTCAAATAAGGTCGCACAGAGTTCACTCATATTGTCGGTCACTCTATGGGCGGCGACCGCCTCTTGCAGGTGGCTTTCGGCCGCGGCAAGATCACTGCCTTCCATTGCCAATGCCGCGCCGAGGAGCCGGTGCCCTCGCGCAACGAGTGCCATGCGCTGTGTATCTTCAGCAGGTACAGCGATTGCCAGGCCCGCCCTGGCCGCTGAGACCGCGGCCTGATAGTTATTCGCAACCAGTGCAAGCTCACCTAATTCAAAGTGGGCAGTAGCTTGAGCAATCGCATAACGTGTCCTGGTTCCACCTTGAGGAGACGTGCTGCTGAGCAGCGATTTGGGAGCAGTGAAAACAAGCGCTTGAGTCTCGGGGGACGGCATGAGACCAAGCTCTCGCTTCAAATCAGTCTCGAACAGCTGGTATTGCTGCAATGCCTGCCCAAATGCCCCGCTGCGCACATACAGCCCTATCAACTTCTGTTGCACTTCCTCAGAGAGGGGATCAAGCTGGGCTATGCGCTGCAAATATGCAATCGCCTCTTCCCACGATTGGCGGTTTTCAGCCCACGATGCAAGGCGTTGGAGCGACACAAGATAGGCCTGCCGTAAGGTGATTTCCTCGCAACGCACCCATTCTTCGAACAGCGCCGCATCGGTAAGCGAAAATCCTTGCAGCAATGGCCCCTGGTACAGGGTCACAGCCTCGGCCAATGCGCTCTCGTTTCCCTTCGCCAGCAATCGGCGAAAATAGGTAACATCACAGGCATCATCATCCAATTTGAGGTAGACAATATCGCCGTCTCCGGCCAGCACCTCGTCGGCGCCTTTAATATGCAGTGCCTGGCGGATACGATAGAGGCTCGAGCGCAGTGAGTGGCGTGCATTACTTTCAGGAGACTCACTCCATAGCAAGGTGGCAAGGTGATCGCGGGTATGAGATCGCCCTGTAGCTGCCAGGTAGTAGAGGAGTGCCTTCGCTTTGTGGTTATGTAAAACCAGGGGTACTCCCGCAATCCGTGATTCAGGTGAGCCAAACAAGCGGATTGCCATGTGAACCGCAACATTAGCCATAAGGCTACCTCATAGAGAAACGAATGGTCTTACGCCTGCCTCAGCAGTATATCACAAAAATCTACCAATTATCTGCATAATGAACCCCCACACCGGTGGCAATTGTCTCAGTGCTGTGGTGAGCGGTGTGGTGAGCGGTGGCGGCAGCCAGTAACCTTAAGGCCAAGTACGGAGACGCATCGACCACTAGAACACACGCCGCCGTGAGGTATCCGTCACCCGCAGATCACCTGCACCCCTCCTATGGAGCACCAATGGTGACGGATCACGCGCTACCCGCCTCCGAGGGGCTACCACTTCTAGCTCCTCGATCGCTACACGTCGCCGGGAGATGACTACTGCCGGTAGATCGACAACGCTGCTTCTCCGGCGAATCTCCACAGCCGGCACTTTGCTGGCCTGCTCCAGCGCAACCGCAAACTCCCTCACGCTACCAAAGCGCGAGTATGGGTCCTTCGCTAACGCCTGTTTGACTACTCCCTCAACAGCAGGCGTGATCTCCAGAAACCGAGAACGCAAGCGTGGTGGTGTAGCATACAGATGTTGTTCCGCTATCTCCCGCTTACTGCCGTGGAAAGGAGTATCGCCAGTTAACAGCTCGTAGGCGACAACCCCTAGTCCATACTGATCACTTGCCGGACAAGGCTTTCCTTGCAGTTGTTCAGGCGACATATAATCGACCGTACCTGCGCTACCTTGCGACTCTCTTAAAAATAACAACCTGGGAATTTTGACAGCAATACCAAAATCACTGAGCCAAACAGTGTTGTGTGGACCCAGCAATATATTCCCCAGTTTGACATCGCGATGGACCAGTCTTCGATCGTGGATATACTGCAAGCCATCTGCAATTTGCTTGACAAAACTCACGATAGTACCTGGGGAGAACAACATGCCCTCACGATAGATTTGCTGCAACGAGCCTTTGCGTGCAAAGTTCATCGCAAGAAAGGGAATTTGACCCTCCACACCGTACTCCAAGACCCCCACGATATTGGGATGATCTAACCCGGCAAGAGTACGGATCTCTTTGACAAAGCGCTCCACCTTGTCCTGCGATCGACTACGCGGTATCTTGATAGCAGCCCGCGTACCGTAACGCACATGCTCACCCAGGTAGACATTTGCGAAGCCTCCCTGGCCCAATAAACCGGTGAGCTGATAGCTACCAAACTGTTGTCCTAACCAATCGAGCATACTAAAGTCTCCCCTGGAACAAGCTTGAAAAACGTTTTACGTTATAGTCTGCTCTAATGCATCTAAGTATCCTTAGATACACAAGACTACCTACAATACTTAC
>VBHI01000391.1 GCA_005881495.1 Chloroflexota bacterium | reverse complement strand
CATACCTATCGCCTTTCCTTGGGAGAGTTGTTCCATTGACGTTTCGCACAGAAGGCATAAGATTTCCTTCCTTGGCACATTGAGACACATTTCTTCTGTATTCCGCCAGTTTTTCCTTATTAGTCAGCTATGAAAACTCGTTGCGTATCCTGTGGGATGTGCCTCTCCAAGAGCTTTTTTACTGATGACTTTCTAAGGCCTGTACTGCATGTTTCTGTTCTGCCAAATCATGTTAAGTGAGTGCATCTGTCCCCTCTCTTTGCTTGTATATTTCCTTCCTGTCTTTACACAGAAAACGGGATGGTGTCGAGGTTGCTACCTCACGAGTTTCCACCCTGGCCCATCGTCTATCAACAAACCTAACGCTGGTTGACCGCAGGCTTCTTTGCGGCCATCATCGATGATCTGCGTTTACCGCAGTGCTAAGCCAAAAGCCGAAGCAGAAAGCCCTCAGCGGCCATTATTGATAGTCGAACGCTGCAATCGCTGCCGCCCCAAGTACAATTGTGGATACCCCCGTAAATCTGTAGGTAGGGGACGTAGGAACCTCTCTGAGAGATCCACAGATGTGGGTCGTCACCTGTTCCTTTGCAAAACCCTACTATGACTATCAAGCATATGTTAGTCAACGAGATATGTACGCTAGCTCATCCCTGACCTGGACTCGTTGAATGTTGACAAGGCTGTAATCCATCATACTTGGCCTATTTGCTTGATTTTTCAGAGTTGTCCAACTATTATTAGCCTAGATGTATTGCCTATTTACAATTCAGTCTAGTGTAGGTCAGAGTACGTAAGGAAGTATCTTATGGTGGATGTAAAGGTAGATGATATTACGAACGCCCTGCGCGAGCGCATTTTGTCTGGAGAGTTTGGTACAGGTGGTAGGCTGCCGTCGCTTCGCATGTTTGCTGCACAGTATGGTACGACTCGCGAAACGATGAATAAGGTCGCGCAGCGGCTTCAAGCTGAAGGGCTGCTTTCATCGCTTGGCACCGCGGGAGTGTTTGTACGTGCGTCTCGAACTCGTATACCTGGTATTGGTTTGCATTTTGAGGACTACTTAAAGCAACTTGGGCTGGAGCCTGTCGAGACGACCGTAGGCAGGCCCGATGTCATACCCGCGCCCGTCGAAGTGGCTGGAGCACTGGGTGTGCCTGAAAATACGCCTGTAGTTCGTCGTTTGCAGCGGCAAGGAATAGCGACTGCGCATTACCGACTGATAGAAAGCTTTTACCCGGTTGAGTTAGCCGGTGGCTCGATATTGGAACGGATGCAACAGGGTGAGAAATTGAATGTTCTTCTGGCGATAAAGGAAGTTCACGGAAAAGTTGTCAAGCGCGTGCACGAGGATGTGATAGGGCGTTTGCCGACGCAAGACGAACAAGACCTGCTCAAAATTGTTCGAAGCACCCCCGTTTTAGAGGTGCATCGTACGTACTTTGCTGAAGATAACACGACGGTAATTATGCATAGTCGTATCATCTTTGTTGCCAGCTATTTTGTACTCTCCTACGACTATGCTGCTCCTCACGAAAAGTAGAGCAGACGAAAAGTAGGCGCAGCGAAATCGCTGTGTTTTAATTTATTCTCTTGCATGGGTCGTATTCTGATAAGCCAAACTACCAAAGTGGGATATCGTTCGTTTGCTCAATTTGTGTCGCAAATCCTTTTGCGATTTGAATCAGGATTTGGGTAAAGTTGCACCTTATACAATAGGCACAAAAAGCGGGTAGCCAGATGTTATGGGAGAGACAATCACGACCGTGTTGTGCTCACTCCTAACGCGTAGCGCATTTTCGTTTATGCTCTTTGCTCACCATAAAACTGTGGCACCTGCAGCGTTACTCCTACGATGCCTTTATATTCTTACTGTTCAGACGACAGCTTTTTCTTCCAAGCAAAAAGCTCTATCACATAGCCATCAGGGTCACAAATGTAGAGCTGCTCGGCCCCACTACCTCTCGGGCGGGGCCCGCACACAATTTCAATCTGCTGCGCCTGGAGATGCCGCTGTGCTTCCTCCAGGTCCTCGACCTCGAAGGCGATATGCGTTGTATGGCCATCGGCAAGGTCATCGTCGTGATATGTACCAGATGCTTGGGCTGCGCGTCCATCCTGGGATTCCCCGAGGAGGTGAATCTCAGCACTTCCCTTTGCCAGCCAAATAGCACCTAAGCCGGGGATTTCATCCATGCCGAGCACCTGGCAGTAAAATTGACGCGATCGCTCCACATCCTTCACGAGCAAAGCAGCGTGATCCAGCTTGAGAATATTCATAACGCACTCATCCTCTCAGGTCAGGCCACTGTTAAAGCGTCTTAACTGTTTATCTAAATCTCTGACCTCTAGTACCGCCGACCACGGTCTCAGTAGCTGTCGAAGCCCGTGGACACGTTGTAAAGAACTTGTCGCCTTCATTTGCATGATAATTTCTAGAGCTTGATTGATAAAATGACATGCCTGTTCAACAGCAGTTGCTTGAATGCTTGCCTCTGCCAGGTCCAACAACACCGCCCGCGTCAGGGCACCTGAAGGTTCAAGTGGCTCTAATGCTTCTTTCAAGACTTCCAGTGCCTCTTCTGGACGATGAAGACGAATGTTGCAAGACCCTCGATAAGCAGGTATTCTCGACATGTCGAAGTACATACCAAAGGTCTCTTCCCCAGGGTGGATCTGATCAGCGAACACTTCAGCTTTCTCCAAAGCCTTGAAACAGGTGCTCGTGTTCTGTACGTTTTCCTGAGCAGCAAGAGCAGCTTGAACTTCAGCCTCCTCTGCTGCCAACCAAGCACGAAGGGTAAAAGTATCGCTTTGCGTCACGAAACATTGCGCCTCTTGTAACAACGTATGCGCTTCTTTTGGATTCCCTTTGGCGTAGGCGAGAGAACTCATTCGACCCAGGCCAGCCGCATAGAGAGCATCATTGTTTGCCTGTTGCGATACGACAAGCGCTGTGTGGTAGTACGACTGTGCCTCATCGTGTTTCTGCAGATCTGTCGATAAGAGCATGCCTGCAAGTAAAGCCGTTTCGCTCGCAACAGCGGAGAGGGAAGTTCGGGTTGTTGGTAAGAGGGAGCCTTGTAGGAGTTGCGTGACGGTTCGATAATGCCCTAAAACGGTACCTAGCAGATCAGGGGCTGCAATACCGCCGCGTACTCGAAGTTGCCAATAGCTCTCAGTGGCATTTTTGAGTCCATGAAGGGTTTTTCTGTCAAGAGAAACCGGTTTCTTGAGCGCTCCTGCAAGTCGTTCAAGCCTCTCTTCCCAAGGTTCAGGATCTTCTGATGTAGAACCAATGATGATGAGACCAGCAGCCTTGAGTAACTTCAGAAGTGTTTCTCTCTTCGCTTCATCAAAGTTTGCCATAGTGCCTCCCAGGAAGGAGAGAAGGACCTCTAACTGCTCATAGGTCAGCCTCATACTCGTCAACTGTGATGGCCGTGTTATTTCTGCTGATATCCCATCTCTTTGCATGACGAATTGAACAGGGTTGTCTTCTCCCAGCGACGAGGATACAGTGTGAGTTCCTTGTCTCTCTCTCGTTCGCGTACCGATCTGCTGCATGTTCTGTGATGGCGATTTCACAAAGCCCAGCTGGTAGGCCGTCATGCTGAACGCCTGGCATGCTTCAGTGAGGTTGTAGCCGTGGGGTGTTTGCCCTTCGTGTTCCCACCGGATGTAAGTTGTACGGCTGACGTTACACTGTGCAGCGGCTTCTTCCTGTGACCAACTTCTGTCAATTCTGGCTTGTCGCAGCTTTTCGTTCACGACATGACCTACCTCTCAATTGTACGTGCCTCTCCACTTCTAGATCAAGCAAAAATGCCCTGTTAGTGGCTTTGAATCGGCAAAACGACACAGAAACGATACATTTGAAATGCTACAAAAAAGGAACAAATGTGCTACTGTAACGCTACGGTCAAACTCCTCTTGTCCAGGTACCATTTCCTCAGAAGCAAAACACGTGATTGACAACAGTAGCATACTTCAAATTTCAAGGAGTTTCAACATGATCCAGATCGATCTGACCATCAGTACCATCAACGCACTCATCGCTTTCATGATCGGCCTGATCGGTAGCGTGCTGCTTACTCGCCCGCGATACTCGTATTGAGCACGCCGCTCTACCTGGGATGAGTAGTTACGCAGAAGGGAGCAGTACATGTGGCATCAGTATCACAAGCGCGAACGATTTGAGCGGCTTCCCCAGGCGAAAGTCCTGCGGTGCAAGGAGTGTGCACAGCATACTGAAGTAATTTGTTCTGGCTGCCGCCAGCCGTTTTGTAGCAGGCACATCTGGTGCAAGGTCATGGCCGGGATGTTTTGCTGGGAGTGCTGGAAGCATGTTCGTCACACTCTCACGCAAAAGGAGAAGCTGCCCTGTTAGGTCTGTTCTTTTTAGCTTACGACGAGTAGCCCTGGGAGAGAGTTTATGCCAGAGTACAAACAGGTCGGTCAAGAGATATGGATACGCGAAGCAGCTCAATGCATTGTTCCGCCCTCGACGCATATGGTTCTGCAAGGGAGTGATAAGCACTTTTACCCTGTATGGCTTGTTGAGACTGGTGCAGAGTCAATGATTACTTGGCTTTACCTCGAAAGTGGTTTGATGAACTTTGAACAGCACAGTGATGCATTGTCTTTCTGTCGAAAAATCTAGCGTTGTCTTGATACATTTGTTGGTTCATATCCTCTATCATTTTTCTCCAAAATAAGGTATTGACAATTAATCTAGGACAATTTACAATATACCAGAGGAGCGTGAAACGATGCTCCTGAAAAGAGTGAGGATCAACCTTTGTAGTGTGTTGCTGAGCGAAGAATGGAAGCCTGAAAGCATGGCGGCGGTAAGCTTCCCCATTCAGATGAAGGCTAGCCTCATGTCGCATACCTGGACGCGGAGGAGTCATCACAAGCCCTTTCACCATGTCCATCTTATCCGACGGAAGATTGCGTTCTGCCTATTGTTCTGCGAGATGTGCAACGAGCCACAACGCCAAAAGCCTTCCTATACCGACTTGTATTCCGTTCTCTGTAGAGTTTGTTTCGTGATGGAGGCACGTATGCCAACACTTCCTACGACTGATCTTACCGCGTTTTGCGCAACCTGCCCATCAGCTGATGAGGTGACCGCGGCGCTTGACCCACTCGGTTTTACGCTGGTGTTTCAAATGAAAGCCGACGACGACCAGGCGTACTTGCATCTTGCACCCTTACCTGCGCAGTTTCATTACCGCGACCATTGCGGCACAGAGGTGATCTACCTGGCCGGTGTGGATTCAGAAGATGAACAGCCAGCCCCACGACATGCGTCACGTTTCTGGCTCTATGGGGGAGCTGACGAGAACGCACACAAGCAAACTGCTCAGGTGCTTACCACAACATGGGCACTCACCTGGGGAGAGCATGACGCACCTGCTCTTGAAGCAGTGGCTTAAAGGGAGCTTAAAAGGAGATTGGCCAATGAGCAAACGTATCCAACAGCATCACGGAGTGATGCCAATCGCGCAGTTGCTGACCATCAGCCAGGTCGCTGATTTGCTTTGTGTGCATCGAACTACGGTGTACGACTTCATCAAGAACGATGGCCTGCCGGTGATGAAGCTGGGCTCCCGGTCAACTCGCGTGGACTCGATCAAACTTCAACAGTGGATGAATGAGCGCACAGGGTTGTCCGCCTAGGTGGCGCAATCAGGAAGGAGCAGAGTATGCGGCTGATCATCGAGAAGATCCGACGTGAACGACCAGGATTCCCCCATACCAGGCGAGTCCGCATCATTGCCTGTCGCTATATGTGCGGCATCTGTGGCCAGGCGGTTCCGCATCATCGCTACAGCACGCCGGCTTATGACTGTCTCTGCCGAGCGTGTTACCAATCCAATACGCTATCGAGCCTGGCTAGAGAAGCCTAAAGGAGAAACGACCCATGGCAACCAACGAAGAGCACACCCCGCGCATCCTCAGCGATGCGTACGATACGCGCTACATTGAGCTTTCCACGCAGTTTGAGCAAGATGTATACTGGCACCCCTCGGTCACGATCACCCTGGCCGCCTTCACAGACAACGGCGTCATGCTCCACCGCCTG
>VBHI01000311.1 GCA_005881495.1 Chloroflexota bacterium | reverse complement strand
TCGTCACCTCCATCGACAACAAAAACGGCTCAATACTGTAAGCCATCGCCTCTACGACAGAGACGTCGCACATCGCGCACCAATTGGGGAAAAGCTGTCACAGGCATACTCCCCGTCAAAAACGAGAGATGCAGCAAATCAAAACTCTCTAAGGGAAAGCTCGTCTCGCTCAGGTGAAAAAAGTCGTAAGCGGCAAAACTGGCATTCTCCATCCCTTGCGACCCCGCCCGGGCGCGCGCATATTCCACCACTGCGTGAGAGCGATCAATACCAATCACATGCATCTGCCGATAATGATACGCCATCTCCAGCACCCAATCGCCTCCTCCACAACCCAGGTCGAGTACGCGTCTCACATTGGCAAGATCAATCGAACTGGGAAGCGGGCCACCCACAATGCTGCTGAGCATCCTATGCAGTTTCATCTGGCGAACGATCTCCACCGACTCATTGGGTGGAAGAAGCTCAGCAGCAGTATTTACATGGCGCAAATGGGAAGAACGTGGGATCATGCTCAAGCTGCTTTCCATGATGCATTTTGCGATGGCCCACCTTATTGTTATAAGTTTGCACTGGAGGAAGCGAAGTACCTGCTGGATGAGGCAAGGTAGTTTTGATTCAACGAAAAGAGAACTATACCTAACTGATGATATACTCTCAAAGTATCGTATAGAAGACCAAATTCGTAAGGAACAAGGAAATAAGAAACACTTGGATTCACTCCTGCGGAGGTTTCTAGATCGTGATTCAGATTCAGGATAGGTTTGTTACATTTACACCACCACCAGATGCAGCGTATCTAATAGGTGATTTCACCAATTGGGATGAAGCCCCCTTACCTATTACAAGGCCAATGACCATCGAATTTCCCCAGGGGGCCTATGTCGAGTACGCCTTTATGGATGCCAATAAACGACCAATGGCCGATCCGACGAACTCTGAGACGCCCAGGAACCCCTGGTATGAATACCATCGCTCTGTCACCCTTCCCCATAACCCTTTTATAAAGGCTCCACACCCTCAAACTTTTAGTGGGAGCGTATACGACCACATAATAGATTCTAGGGTTTTTGCCAGCCAGCGGATATACTACGTATATGAACCTTCCCTCCCCCCAAAAGCGACAGTCTATGTGCATGATGGAGAAGCTTTCTACCGAAAATTGCAGTTTCATGAAGTTGCGGAAGCGCTTATAGAGCAAGATATAATCCAACCTGTACGTCTTGTCTTGATTGAGTCGCACGACCGCAAAACAGAATATTGGTTCAATGAGCAGTATGAATCGTTTTTAGTCCAGGAAATTTTACCTGCTGTTGATCATCGGTACGGTGCCACTTCTGAGCAGGGGCTTTGGGGCGCATCGTTAGGAGGAATGGTCTCAGTATGGCTAGCATGGAGGAATCCCCATCTTTTCACGAAAGTTGCGAGTCAATCAGGGTGTTTTACTGCTGACCCTCAGGGAGGAAACTATTACCACGATCCTGAGTGGCTGACTGAGCAATTCGCCGAAACATCTTTTAGACCTTTACGCTTTTATATGGAAACTGGTCTGATCGAGTGGTTGCTAGCCCCTAACCGCCGCTTTGCTGCAATGTTGGCAGATAAGAAGTATTCACATAGCTACCAGGAGCGACCGAGCGGACATAATTGGGCAACCTGGGAGCAAGGCCTTGAACCGGGTCTCATCTACCTGTTTGGTAAATCAGATGAAAAAGAAAAACTTCAATTCTAAGTGCACTGACGATAATTGTAACTGGTTTCACTACTCTCTTGTTTGGCTTGTTCAGGTTTTTAATGTAGAGAGCGAGAAAAGAAAAGTGGCCCGGCGGAGGAAACGGAACAGAGTTATGCCACGTGTATGCTGGAAACGACGTGGTAAACTTACTGTTAAATGCTGGTTTCGCCAGGGCACGAGTTGAGACCGGACCAACTCCCGAACAATTCAGGAAATAACTGTCATCGGGGTAAAGTAAATTCCAGGAGGTATGAATATGACCGAAAATCACGCTTCGCTAGCACACTTCTACGATGGCTGGGATGTCTACCAGCAACAGCTAACCGGGGCCATCGCTCCACTTTCGCCTGATCAGCTTGCCCTGCGTGCCGCTCCACACCTTCGCTCAATTGGAGAGATCGCCACGCATATTATCGCAGTACGTGCCAGGTGGTTTCACTCTTTGATGGGTGAGGGCGGAGCAGATATGAGCGCAATTGAAGTTTGGGACAGAAAAGATGCGCCTGTGCGCAGTGCAGCTGAATTGGTTCATGGGTTTGAGGCAACCTGGCTGGTGATACAGGAGGCGCTGGCACACTGGGTTCCTGCCGACCTGGAGTTTATCTACCGTGGAACACGTGGAGGAGAGTCCTATTCATTCTCGCGCCAATGGGTGATCTGGCATGTAATCGAGCATGACCTACACCACGGGGGCGAGATTTCCTTTTCGCTTGGTATGCATGACCTGGCAGCAATTGATATCTAACTGCACTGCTGTTGCATCTTTCTCGCAAAAGTGAATGTTTGTTGTATTATATAGATGCGAGAAGACTCCTTCAAAAGCTTGACACTACATACAAGGAGAAGAAGGATGCAGGAACCTGAGAGCGAGCACCACCACGATCACGACGAACATCAACATGACCACGACGAGCATGCAGGACATAGGGACCATGGGGATCAGCACGATCATGACCATAGTGCGCATGGACACGGGCACGAACATGGCCGCGTCGATGCCGACCTGTATGGCAACAAAGCGGGGCTGCGCGCCGTGCAGATTTCAACAGCAGGGATGTTTCTCGTAGCAGCAATTCAGTTTGCCATCGCGGGCATCGGCGGTAGTGCAGGACTTTTCGCCGATGCCCTCCATAACCTGGGGGATGTGTTGACAACGGTTGCCCTCTGGATAGCCTTTGTCCTCTCCAACCGCGCAGCCAACCATCGCTACACCTATGGTTACTATCGTTCGGAGGACCTGGCCGGTATCTTCATTGTGCTGGTGATCATCGCCAGCGCGGTCGCTGCTGCAGTCGAGTCTATACAGAAGCTGACCAGTGGCGCGATCCCCACGCAAATCTACTTGAGTATGGCCGCGGCCTTGATTGGGGTGGCAGGTAATGAGATCCTTGCGCAGTATAAAATCAGGGTAGGGAAGCGTATCAATAGCGTTCCACTGATCGCCGATGGGCAACATTCACGTATTGATGGACTCACGTCGTTGGCGGCATTCGTTGGGCTAGTTGGCGTTGCCATCGGATTCCCCCTTGCCGACCCGATTGCCGGACTGGTTATCACCGTAGTAATACTCACCGTCGTCTACTCGACCGCGCGTAGCGTCTTGCAACGCCTCCTCGATGCGGTCGATCCGCGTCTCATCCCTTCCATACTTACAACGGTGAGTGAGGTCCCCGGTGTCGAGGCTGTCACCGACCCGCGCGCGCGCTGGGTCGGGCATATGCTGCACGTCTCTCTGAACATTGAGGTCGATCCTGAGTTGACGATCACTCAGGCACACGCTATCGCCGAAGAGGTACGTCATCGCCTCTTTCACGAGATCGATGGTATATCTGAAGCCATCATCCACACAGACCCGGCCAGCCATCACGAAGATTTTCACCAGTTGATGGCACACCACATGCAGGAAGCGCAGCGGCCACTCGCACAGCGCTAGGATGGTAACAACAGGTAGTCCCCCGCATACTACTCTCGTAAGCCTTGACAATTGATTGCAAATACGCTACTATTTCGATATTGCAATAATTGTTACTATGCAACTATTCGGAGGTTACAGCACATTACTACCGAAGATCGCGAAGCTCTCGTTCAGAATATTAAACAGATCCGCCGTGCCACCTTACGTGAGTTCGTTTTCAATATCATGCGAGCATACAGCGACTTCGACTTCTCGCTGCCCCAGTTGGCGACCATCCTCCTGCTTGAGGAGGAGGGCGAGCTAACAATCAAGCAAGTGGCTGAATTTCTAGGTCGATCGGTTTCAACGACCAGTCGCCTGCTCGATCAACTCGTTGAGCGCGGCCTGGTGAGCAGGCGCGAGGACGAGCACGATCGAAGAGCGAAGCGCGTGGCGAGTACCGAGCGCGGTCGAATGCTCATTGCCACGCTTGAACAGCGGCGCGCGGAGTCGCAAGTGGCGGTAATGGATTACCTCTCAGACGAAGAACGGGCAGATGTTGCAAAAGCGATGGCTCTCCTTGCAGAAGCAGGGAAGAGGAGACGTTCCCGTGCATATTCAGGACTCAACACGACACATGGACGATCCGACGAGTGAAGGACCGCTTATCCTCCCCTTTTCCGCTATTGATGCTAGCAAACTTGCTCTTGTTGGTGGAAAAGCTGCAAACCTGGGCGAACTGACTCGCGGCGGATTTCCTGTCCCTGAGGGCTTCTGTGTGACGACTAACGCCTACGCTCTCATAACGGATGGGATCGGTCTTGAGCCTATACTTGATGAACTCGCCGTAACTCGTGGCGACGATACCACCCGCTTACAAGGTTTTGCCGCCGTTGTGCGTGCCAGTCTCCTGGCGACCACCATACCAAACAATATTGTGGAAGCAATCACCAGGGCGTACCAGCTATTGGGGAAGGGGAACAAAGAGGAGTCTGTCGCTGTGGCGGTACGCTCTTCTGCTACGGCAGAGGATTTACCTTTTGCCAGCTTTGCCGGACAACAGGATACCTATCTCAATATCGCCGGTATTGATGCGCTCCTTGATGCGGTGCGGCGCTGCTGGTCCTCACTCTGGACGGACCGTGCCGTGAGTTACCGTGCAAGCAACAGGATTGATCCACGCAGCGTACGTCTCGCGGTCGTTGTCCAACGTCTGGTTGAAGCAAGAGTGGCAGGCGTTCTTTTCACCGCCAATCCACTAACTGGACGTCGTAGACAGGCTGTGATCGATGCCAGCCCTGGTTTAGGTGAGGCAGTTGTCTCAGGCGCGGTCAACCCGGACCATTTCGTTGTGAACACTACCACAGGCGAAATCGTCGAGAGCCGTCCTGGTGACAAACGGATTGCTATTCAAGCCACTCCAGGTGGCGGCACGGAGCGAGTCGAGTTGGCAGCGCAAAGTAGCGAGGCTTGCCTTTCCGACGACCAGGTACGCGCTCTTGCAGCGTTGGGGGCAAGAGTAGAGGGCTATTATGGCGCACCCCAGGACACCGAGTGGGCGATTGATGATTCTGGTAAGCTCTGGTTAACGCAGGCGCGACCGATTACCACGCTCTACCCTTTGCCCGCTGGAGCGCCAGACACAGATGATATCCTGCGCGTCTACTTCTCGATCAACGTTGCCCAGGGCGTCTTCCGGCCATTCACTCCGATGGGTATCCAGGTGTTTCGGCTGGTGACTTCGTCAGTCGGCATGTTTATAGGAAAGCCGCCTGAGGATCCCCTGATGGGGGTTGTTCTCCTTGCTGAGGCAGCTCAACGCCTCTTCATTGATGCGGCACCTATCCTGCGTAGCACTCTTGGACGCGAACTTATGGAACGAGCGTTGCAATTTATGGAGGCACGTTCTGTCCCCATCTTCAAACAGATCGCCGCTGATCCCCGCCTGACGCCAATTGCAGTATCGCGCAGGGTTGTCTTCAGCACAATATTCGGCCTAATCATGCGTATGCGTGCGCCGCTTTACGTTATACAGGCGCTTTTTCGCCCGGCGGCTGCACGGGCACGTATCAAGAGACTGGAAGTACGATTGCTAACACAGAGTGAAATACCAACGAACGCTAGCAGCGCTGATCGCCTGGCGAAACTTGAGCGCCTCTTCCTTGGAAACCCACCGCGTGTGCTATCCAGCATCTTGCCAGTCATGCTAACCGGAATAGGAGTCTTTGCGCTAGCAGGTAAGCTGCTGGATGGCCTTACTCAGGATTCCGAACGACAGACAGTACTGCGGGGACTTCCATACAATGTGACTACCGAAATGGACCTGGCTCTCTGGGCGCTCGCGCAACAGATATACGCTGACCAGGGCGCCGCGGAATCAACATTGCAACAGGGCCTGGCAAACTTTCTGGCCACCTATGGTCATCGCAGTATTGCCGAGATCGACCTCGGCCTGCCTCGCTGGTCAGAGGATCCAACCCATATCATCGGCGCACTTGCCAACTACCTCCAGCTCAGGAACCCGGAGTTGGCTCCCGATGTGCAGTTCCGTCGCGGGGCGAAAGAGGCCGAAGCGATGGTGGTTGATCTCACACGACGCGCAGCCCACAAAGGACGGCTGCGCGGCCTGCTGGTGGGTTTCTGCCTGAGACGAACGCGCGACCTGTACGGTTTGCGGGAGACACCCAAGTATTATCTGGTGAAATTGATGGCGCGCGGTCGTGAATTGCTGTGGCCCGTTGGAGAGGAACTGGCGAGAGCTGGACATTTGGAGGAAGCGCAGGATATCTTCTTCATCACTCTCCCTGAGGCGCGAGCAGCCCTGGCCGGAGCAGATATGCGATCTGTCGTACGTGAGCGCCGCGCCAACTATCAGTACGAGTTGCATCGCCGCCACGTGCCGCGCCTCCTGCTCTCCGATGGCACCGAGCCATCTGCCGAGCCACAGGCAACACAGGCAACAGGCTCCGCAGAAAGTACATTGAGCGGGACGCCAGCTTCAGCAGGGGTCGTGACCGCGAAGGCTCGTGTCATACTTGACCCGACTGGCGCTCGCCTGGAACCAGGAGAAATCCTGGTAGCGCCCTCGACTGATCCTGGCTGGACGCCCCTTTTTCTCACGGCGGCTGGCCTGGTGATGGAAATGGGCGGGGCTATGTCACATGGCTCTGTCGTCGCCCGCGAGTATGGCATCCCGGCGGTTGTTGGTGTGCCGGGTGCCACAGAGCGCATCTCGACGGGCCTGCAGATCACCGTCGATGGTTCGGCGGGGACGGTCAGCATAGAACAGGTTCTTAACACTTACTGATCACTGCATTGGTATCTAAACTTGCTTAGCGGGCCGATAAATCGGCGGTGGGCGCGATAAATCGGCCCCTACGTTTCAGGAGAGCGTCAGAAGTTTAGCAGTTTACGCAGAGATCAGAAAGCCTGTGGAGCTTCTTTTTTCCTCATGTTTCGTATTTTTTGAGTCCCCAGACAGTCAAATAGAACCAGATACCGGAGAAATCTTCCAGCATCAGTTCTATCAGACAATCGGAGGCAGGACTTGACACACTTGTGAGGCTTGTCTATAATAAACGAGCACCACAGAGAAGAAGCACAGCATCTACGATCAAAGGTTGCGCCATAGCTTATTTTATCTGCCAACTTTACATTATTCTCAATTGAGAAGGGAAATAGAGACGATGCTTTATAATGTGTCGCAGCTTATGAAGGCTTCTGTCGGGACAGCGCTCGAGTATGCAATTCATGAAGAAGATGTCCAACTCGATGAAGACCTCAAAGTAGTTGGCCCACTTGATGGACATGTACGTATTCGTCGCACCAATCAGGGTTTACTCGTTGATGGATGGGTGGATCTGCTACTCGAGCTTTCATGTACCCGCTGCTTGAAGATATTCGAGCAGCCGATGCATGTTACTTTTATGGAGCAATTTTATCCGACAGTCGACATAGTTACTGGTTTAGCACTGCCTCCAATAGACGAGGAAGATATCTTCCCCATCGACGATCACCACCTGATTGATTTGACCGAGGCGATACGACAAAATGTACTGGTTGCAATTCCGATGGCGACTCTATGCCGGGAAGATTGCGCAGGACTCTGTTCACAATGTGGACATGATCTCAATCTTGGACCTTGCGATTGCAAGCCAGAAGTTGATTCACGCTTTAGCGTACTTGAAAAATTATTACTAAACGGCTCAGAGTCACCATAACAGACGTAGATTTGCCTGATCTCCAGTCAGGACATATTACTGGTGGAAGAGGAGAAACCAATCAATGGGAGCATTACCAAAACAACGAACATCACATGCCCGCAAGGGTAAGCGGCGGGCGCACCAGGCACTGAAATTGCCTCAACTGGTTGCTTGCCCGAATTGCAAGAGGCCCCGGCTTTCACATCATGCCTGCCCGAATTGCGGCATGTACCGCAATCGCCAGGTCTTTTTGCCGCGTACAAAGAAAAGCTAAAAGACCTGTAGAGGGACAGTAAGGGTTTCGTTTGCCTGCTGTCCCCTCATACTCCATAAAGAGTAAAGCATGATGACGACACAAGTCGCCTTTCTTTTTCCCGGGCAAGGTAGCCAATCCGTAGGTATGGGTGCTGATGTCTTTGCGACATCTTCCGCGGCGCGTCAGGTCTTCGAGACGGCGGACAAAGCGTCAGGGTTCTCCCTCAGCACACTCTGTTTCCAGGGACCGGAAGAGACGTTGCGCGATACGGTCAATGCCCAGCCAGCAATTGTAACTGTGAGTCTTGCTCTTTTAGCCGCATTTCAAGAGGCCCTCTCCCCACTCAATTATTCCTGGTCCTTCCCTCTTGTTCCGAGCTATACCGCGGGTCATAGCGTTGGGGAGATTACCGCCCTGGTCGTTTCCGGAGCATTTGATCTCAAGAACGCGGTACGGCTGGTACGGGAACGCGGCCGATTAATGCATCTCGAAGGAACGATTTGCCCGGGTGGGATGGCAGCAATCATTGGTATGGACGCGGAACAGCTACAAGAGGTCTGTCAGGAAGCGACGGCCAGGGCGCTGGCTCACTACGCGGCAGATGACAGCGGCAAGCCGGCACATGCGGGATTGGGACGAGTAATCGTAGCCAATTTCAACGCGCCAGGGCAGATTGTTATTTCAGGTGAACAGTATGCATTGCAGGCAGCGATGGAGTTGGCGAAAAAGAATGGGGCAAAACGCGTCATCCCACTCACGGTAAGTGGAGCATTCCACTCACCCGTCATGGAGCCTGCCGCCATCGGGCTGGCTCAGGCAATCCAGGCCTCCTCCATACAGAATGCACCTATACCGATCATCAGCAATATTCATGCTACCCCACTCAGTGAAGCACGGGCTATTCGCGACGAACTTGCCCAGCAGATAGCATCTCCGGTACAGTGGATCCGCACCATAGAATACATGGCCGGCGCGGGGGTTACTGTCTTTATCGAAATCGGTCCTGGCCAGGCGTTAACAGGTATGGTCAAACGGATTATAAAGGGCGTCACCACTGTTAGTATCAGTAGCGCGGCGGATATCGAAAAAGCGACGATGACATTGCGTGAAATGGGCCTTGTACATGAGGTATAATGCTGTTAAGATATTGTTAACTTGGATGCTCATCCCGTTTATGAATTGTCTGCAACCATCGTGCTTACTGATATTATCGGGAACCGATTTGGATGGTGTACTTGACACAGACCGGAAAAGCGCATATCGTTGCAGTAAGCCTTATTGGTGGCGTACATGACGCAATGACGTACAGCACGAAACAGCACCGATCAGTTTTACAGCGTGAGAAAAGCGTAGAGACGTACGTACTCTCTAAAAGGAGAAAAGCTCAATGGTAACTGAACCGCTAGGGGTTGTACGAATTGCGCGCCAGGTACTCTCAACTATCGTGATTAATGCAGCACTACAAGTTCCAGGTGTTATCCGCATGGCCCAGGCAACTGATCAGTGGTCTCGTCTTCTTGGTCGTGAAGTTCCCAAACATGGAGTAGCTTTGACAATTAAAGATACTACTGTCACAGCGGATCTCTACATTGTCGTAGCAAACGATGTTGACATCGTTCATGCTGGTTCCGCCGTCCAGGAGGAGGTCGCTGCAGCACTTGAGTACATGGTCGGCATGCACGTACGCGAGGTCAATGTCTACATTCAGGATGTCATGTAACACGTCACCGGGTCCATAGTCAATACATTGTTTTAACACAGCTAAACTCACGCGCAGTCAACATAGTTAGCAACTATGCGAGGATACCATGCCAATAGGGATACGCAGACAAGCACGAATGATC
Organism: Chloroflexota bacterium; assembly: GCA_005881495.1. The sequence goes on along the minus strand of VBHI01000311.1, from coordinate 59,050 downwards.
GCTCTGCAAACACTCTACGAATACGACACCGCCCAACATACGCCCGCAGAGGTCTTGCAGCGTCATGTCGAAGATCGCCATCTCCAACCAAAGGTGGCGGAATACGCCAGCGAATTAGTCTTAGGTGTCTGTGACCATCTTGCTGATATCGATGCGCATATTCAGAGTGCGGCTCGCGAATGGCCATTACAACAAATGGCCCGAATCGATAAAAACATCCTTAGACTTGCAATCTATGAGATTCTGTTTAATAATACGGTACCAGCTAAGGCCGCCATTAACGAAGCAGTGGAACTCGCCAAACAATTTGGCAGTGACACTTCCAGCAGATTTATTAATGGTGTTCTCGGCACAATATTTAATCGGGCACAGCAACAGCCCACCCCAAAAGCGGAAAGCGAGGTGAAATAATGGCAACCGTCTCTGAGCGACTCAAAAAGATCGTCGTCGACCAACTTGGTGTTGATGAAGGTGAAGTTGTTCCCAACGCATCTTTTGTTGAGGACCTGAATGCCGACTCACTTGATCTAGTTGAGCTCATTATGTCTCTGGAAGAAGAGTTTAAGCTTCAAATTTCAGATGAAGATGCAGAGAAGATCACGACGGTCCAGGAGGCCGAGGACTACATAGAAGAACACTTGCGGTAATTATAAAAAATTGGGTAATTGGACAACATATCACGTACTACGTGTGAGTTATTTTGTCCACTTATCCAGTTTTCTTCATTCCTGGCAAATTGATGTCACAATTCCCCATTCTCACGCATCTTCATTACTGAAGCGCCTAGTTAAGACGCGAAAAAGAGTGTTGTTGTGGAAATGATTCCTGCTGATCAGGCAGTAGAAGAGCTTATTCAGAAATATGGGAAACTGGTCTTTCATACCATTTATGGCATGACAGGCGACTGGGAAGAAAGTCAGGATCTCACGCAGGATACCTTCCACCAGGCATTAAAAGCTATCGACGCCGCTCGTACCGCGAGTGGCAGCCAGTTTCGCGAAAAGGCCTGGTTGATGAGTATCGCGCTCAATACTGTGCGGATGCAGCGCCGGCGTCGCGGGCTTTTCCGTTTTATTCCTTTCTCACATCTACAGAAAGGCATACAAACAACGGAAAAAGCCTACGAAACTGGCATAGAAACGCTGAATGAGCGGGCAGCGCCTGTGCAGCCAGCAGGCTATGGAGCTAGTGAAAGCGAAGACCCGGCGGACCTGATCGCGGAGCGCGACGCCGTACAGCGAACAATGGCACAGATTCCAGCAACGCTACGCGAGTGCCTGTTGCTTTCGGTTATTGGCGATTTCTCAACCAGCGAAATTGCACGCATGCTCGATCTGCAAGAGGCGGCTGTGCGACAACGTCTCACGCGAGCACGGAAACAATTCCAACGGCTGTATGTCCTGGAAAATGGAGAACAGATTAACGACAATGGCACACCTGCCCCGAGTACGAGCATTACACAGGGACAGGTAAGCACCCGCCAAAACCATGAGGGGCGTGTTGAGAGCTGTGTAGCAGACGAAGAAGAGCTACTCGATACACCATCCTCAATTTCTCGGAGAAATTATGGAGAGCAACTTTATCGAAACCTTGCTGTTACGCCACTATGGTAATACAGCTCCTGTACCCGCCGGAATGGAGGAGCGGTTATACGCCTCCGTCCGTCAGCAGACTCAAGAGACGCGTAAGGCACAACTAGCCGAAACTCGTTTGCAACAGAGGCGCCTCAGCCGGCGACAAGCTGTCCGGCTGGTGGTGAAAGGTGCAGGCGAGGCAGGAATGGGCCTGCTGGGTCTAGGGCTGGAAAGTTTGCAGGTGCTTGAAACAGCCCTTGCCAACCAGGATACCACACAGCCAGCGTTGCAATAAATTGTAGTGGTACCCAGGAGAAAGCGAGATGTAGCATTTCTTCTGAGTACCAGGTCAGGTCGGCTATCATCCATTTGAGCCAAATCATCGTAGTGTTGAGTAGTATCGACGATTTCCCTATTCAGGAAGCACACACAAGTTAAGAAAGGAATTCCATCATGTTTGGAACTCATATCCCAGAGTTGGTCATCATCCTTGTTATTGCCCTCCTCATATTCGGCCCCAAAAAGTTGCCGGAGATGGGTTCATCCATTGGGAAGAGCATCAAGGAATTCAGGAAAGGTATGAGCGAGCTCTCTCAACCGAAAGAAGAGAAGGACGATGAGATCAAAGTTCCCAATGCCGAGGCACAGAAGCGCGAACTTGCCAGCCAGAGCACCAGTAACGAACAACTCCCGAACCTGGAAGGGAATAAAGTCGTGAGTGAAGCGAGCCATAGCGAAGCAAGCAGCCCTGAGATGAGTCGTGAGTAGTTTTCGTTGTACGCCCCTGCTTGGAGTAGAAACATGGCAACAAATGAATTAGATAAGCAGGATCAACTGGAGCCAAATTACGCTGCAAACACGGTAGAGGATGACGAGGAGGAGGAGGAAGATGACGATTCTTCCATGACCCTTATAGAGCACCTGGAAGAGCTGCGATGGCGCATCTTTAAATCGCTCATCGCCATCGCGGTGGGGTCTGTTGTGGCCTTCATCTTCCGCGTACAAATCCTGACCCTTTTAGAACTCCCTCTGCCGAAAATGGCGGCGGATACACTGACGCATGGTAAGCTTGTTGTATCAGGATTAACAGAGGGCTTTACTGTCTATCTCTTAATCTCTATCGCATTTGGCTTTATCCTGGCGCTGCCCGTGGTACTCTACCAGACATGGGCTTTTATCGCGCCGGGGCTACTTGTCAAAGAGAAAAAATACGCCGTACCCTTCATATTTGTCGGGGTGATTCTCTTCGCGGCAGGCGTTACGGTAGGGTTCTTCGTTTTACAATATCCGGTGCAGTGGTTTATAACGTTTGCCTCGGATAGTTTTGCACCGCTGATCACGGCCGGCAATTACTTTACCTTTGTTGCGTTTTTCTTGCTGGCCTTTGGCATTGTCTTTGAAGTTCCACTGGTACTGACGTTTCTGGCGCAGGTAGACTTGATTTCTTCGCAGACCCTGAAAAAGAAACGGGTGGCTGCTTATATCGGTATGTGGATTGCAGCGACAGTCATCACACCTGGGGCGGACCCCTACAGCCCCATCTTCCTGGGTGTCTCGATGACTTTTTTGTATGAACTGTCGATTATCCTCATCAAGTTAATGAAGAAATAAGGTCACGGAGAATATGAGACCCACAATCCATTGGTGATTGTGGGTCTCATATTTTTTCTTTTTCTATGAAGACCTGGTTCTGCACATGTATGGACGCTCTGCTGAGAAGTGAAGGAGCTTGCTCGAAGTCACATGCGGGTCTTCTGACGCTGGAGCCATCGATTGTCCTTCATCTGCTGTTACTACTGGCTTGAATTGATTTTCCCGCCCTCGGCCAAAAACTCCCCAGAGTATAGAGGAGGCAACCAGATAGCATACTGCTCCACCAATAAAGACCGCTGGATAGCCAAAATGAATAATGATCAATCCGCCCAGAGGGGCCGTCAAAGCCCAGGGAACCTGAAACGCTACCTGGTAAGCGCTATTTGCCACACCACGATGTTGCTCCGAGACGGCCTCCATCGAGAAGACCTGTAATACCCCGTTGGACATATCCATCAGTCCTTGACGGAAAAGGTAGAGTATGGCGGCTACAGGTAGGATTGGGGTCAACCCGATCGTAACCAGGAGCGGGATACTGGATACCTGTGTTGAGACAATTGAATTCACTTTGCCAATGCGCCTGGCCAACCAGGGCGCAAAGAGGGTGAACAGCGCAGTGATGGCGGTAGCGCCTGCGCTCAGCAGACCAAAAAGAGCTGGAGAGGCATTCAACTGCTGCACAAAGTAAATATTGAAGTAGGGGAAGAACAGGCCCGCTCCAGCCCCTATAAACGCCTGCACCAGCATAAGGAAAAAGATTGCGCTACATACTATTGAACGAATCGATACGAGGAGGTTGTTGCTCAACCACGTAGGGGTCGGGAAAGGGAGAGAGCCTGGAGTCCTCCTGGTGGCACCACGAAATTGACGTGGTGGCCTACGATCTTCTAACAAAAAGAGGGGAACGAGGCTAGGAATAGCGATCGCACCGGCAAAGAGCAGGGATAGCTGGTAGGAACGAGGGCTGGGCTGCATTGCTAGAACCAGGCCAAGCCATGGAGGTAACGGCCCCATCAGCCAGGAAAGGCTGCGGAAATATACGGGTAATATGCCACCAATACTATTGCCCACGACTGTTGTCACCAATCCAAGCGCAATATTCAGACTAAAGAGATGTGAACGCTCACCGGGCGCACTGTTGATAGTGAGGAATGGAGCGTTCACCACGAGGGTGCCAGCCCCGCCGATACCAGCAATGAAGGCGCTGACCAGCAGAGGAACAGGTTGACGGAAGAGTATCTGCCCAATGCCAGCGAAGCCAATGAGCAAATTCGACAAGATCACGACGGCCTTTCCGCCAAAGCGATCGATACATATTCCTGCCGGAAAGATGGCTACTCCGGCCCCGATTGTTCCCACAAAGAGCACCAGGCCAATAAAATCGGCGCCATATCCGAGTGAGAACAGATAGAGGTTATAGAGGACCAGGAGAATGCCTGTTGTCACGCCGCTCAGGACATTGCTTATGAGGTACAGACGGGCATTTCGTTGAAAATGCCCGAACTGCTGTATGTAGTTAAGGGGTTGCCGCATTTTCAGGGCCTGGGGTAGTAGACCGATCTTCAGGAGCCTGCTCTTCCATTAAAATGCGATAGTCGGGGCTTTTAAAACCAGTGCCTTCTGCCTCAAGCTGATTTTGGGGACGATTGGTCAAACCGGGTAAGAAGAACGCTTTAAGCATTGTTTTCGTCATTAACGTGCGAGCGCGTAATTCGATGACGGTACCGGCCACAAGGCTACTGCCCTGATCCACTTGTTTCTCAAGAGTATGTATATATGGAGGTATTTCTATCGCGGTATGTATGATCGGATTCTCATCCTCCCTGGGCGGCGCGAGGGTACCGTCGATAACAGACTGTGTGGTCGTATTGACGCTATTCACTACTGGCCGTATTAACTTGATCAACTCGATCTTTTCCCGCACCCAGCTCATTCCAAGGAGCAAAACCAGGGCAAGTACCAGGGCGATCACGATAAAAACCAGCAGATATAGCAGCAGGATGATGGCTGCAATTTGGCCCCATACGGCCAATGGGTCACTACTAGCCAGGTAGATAGGCATCTTACTCTCCTCCTTCCTTGCTGGCTTTTAGCGCCTCTGACTGCTCTTGACGCCGCCTTTCAGCCCTACTCCGGACGCGGCCTCTCCCAAAAAACACGCGGATCATTTGCTGGCCAGCGACGACAGCCGCGGTTGCGCGTACGCTCGGATTAAGCGCAAACTCGCTCGTCAATTCGGCCGTGCTGCTGATGGCCGTAGCGGTCTGGCCGACAGATTTCGCAGTACCTTTGACAATATCGGCAGTTTGAGTGACCGATACAATAAGAGGCCTCATCTCATTGCGCAATGTCATGATTGTTTGATTAAGTAGCAAAATCGAGTAGATAAGGTAGGCGGTCGATATAATGGCGATGGCGGCCAGTACGATCAGGAAGACGTAGAGGACATCGAGCACCACACCGTATACCGCAGCGAGGATGAAACCAATAAAGAGTAGTATCAAAACAATGGCGGCGATAATGATCGCATTCCGCAATGTTCTTTTCATTGCACACCTCTCTCAACAAATGTATTTCCAATTTGCTATGACTTGATTATAACCCATAAGCAAAGCTAGAAGCCAGGTATCAGCTATAATACGTATAAAGTTGCTACATTCTCCTGCCATAAACGTAATAATGAGTATAGGGGCCGGGAATAGGTGGGAAATACCACCTGCCAGGTTCCCTTGAGGGTACTGAGTGGACAATATCCATAGCAAAAATGTTACAGCATCTGGCAAGCTAACAACCCAAATCAGCTATCAGGCTGCACTGAGTAAATATAGAAATGCACATGGGCTTTCACGCTACTCGTGGGTGACGTGGAGCATTACTCTTGGCACAATCATCGTCTGGTGTATTACTGCTTATCAATTTGCCCTGGCAACTGGCGCACATACCTTCCACGATATTATGATAGTCACTATGAACAATGCAATCAGCATCCAGGACAAGGATAATGATGCGCTGAGCAATGTTTTGATTGCGTTTGGAGCAAAAGAGAATGACCTGATCAATCAAGGGCAATACTGGCGTTTTGTCACACCGCTATTTCTGCACGCGAACCTGCTGCATGTCGGGCTGAATATGCTCAACCTTGTAGTGCTGGGCGTCTTTTTGGAACGCCTGGTTGGACATACGCGCTTCTTACTCATTTATTTCGTGACAGGCACCATCAGTATCATCGCCAGCTATTATTTTATGCCACAAGAAGTCAGCGTTGGAGCTTCCGGCGCTATCTATGGCCTGGTAGGAGCCTATAGCGTATTCGTGTTCATACACCGCAGGGCTTTTCGTAATGGCGGTATCTCGGCGCTGCTCTGGCTCGTCTTTGTGATTGTAGTGAATCTAAGCATAGGGCTGTTTGTTCCAAACGTTGATAATTATGCGCATGTAGGTGGCTTATTAAGTGGATGCCTGCTCGGCTTGTGGTTTACTCCACGGTATACGTTGTCAGATAACAAGACGTTAGTAGATACACATAGCCTATCGCGCCAGTGGCCCCTTGCTCTATTGACGATAACAGGTACACTAATACTTGCAATCATTGCCCGACTTTTCATTGGAGGATAATTTTTTGGAAGCACAAACAGATATTCAGGCATACCTGGAGCGTGGGAAACAAGCTCTGGCAGAGGGACAGGGACGCGAAGCCGCTATTGCTTATGCACACGCTGCACAACTTGAACCAGATAACCCGATGGTGCACCTGGGACTGGCAGAGGCAAACCTGGCGCTTGGTTCTTATGGCGTTGTCTATATGGCCTGCCGTAAAGTACAAGAGTTGCAGCCGGAGGGAGGGGTCGAAAGCACCCTGGCAAATGCGTTACTCAATTTGCTTGACCGCCGCTATGATCGCGCGCTACAGGACGTTGACGCGGTTATTAGCCAGGATCCAGGCTCAGGATATGTGCATGCCTTACGAGCTTACTTGCTGCGCGCAACCGGGCAGGATTATGATGCGGGGTTAGCACGTTCGCGCGCTGCTCGCCTCTCCCATGGCATGCATTTCGACAATTGCTTCCCACCCCTGGAACCGGCCACTGCGCCCGGCTATGGTCCGGAACCCACTGCGCCCGGCTATAGCCCGGTACCTACGCCTGAAAGTAGTTCTACAGGTTCAACTGGGGCAAATGGTATGGCACAACGAGAGACGATCCCTACCTGGTCGCGGCCGAACACCATGCAGCGACAGGTTATTCGCACTCGCTTCGCGATCAGCCAGAATCCACGTTTCGTGACCTATATCCTGATTGGGATCAATGTGATCGTGTACGCTATTCTCAGCCTGATAAATCAGACTATTAGTTTCGATTCGAGCGATCGGGGCTTGCAGGCGATTGTCAATGCAGGAGGGCAGGTCAACATCTTCGTGCAACAAGGGCAGGTCTGGCGTGTCTTCACAGCCATGTTTCTGCACTTTAACTTAGTGCACCTCGGGGTGAACATGCTTTCACTGTTCTTCATCGGAACAGTAGTCGAGATCTTTTTTGGGAAATGGCGTTACCTGGTCATTTACCTGGGATCCGGTATACTTGGAGGTATTTTCACCTACTTTTTGAGCCCATCAAGCCTTGTCGTAAATGCCGGAGCTTCCGGAGCCATCTTTGGCGTCTTTGGTGCGCTGGGCGTTTTTTACTTTGTGAACCGCCGCAACATGGGCGCGTATGGACGAGGCGCTATCATGCAGTGGCTTTTCTGGCTGGGACTCAACCTTTTCATTGGCTTCTCCGCCACAAACATTGGCATCTGGGATCACATTGGTGGTCTCGTTGCCGGTATGCTACTCGCGCTGCTGCTTATTCCCAGGTCAAATCGCAGACAAATTTAGGCGAGCACATCTCCTTGCAGCTTGCCTGACCGTAGGTAGACGCGCTAGTCCATTGAGGCTAAATAGGCCCCATTAGAAGCACCAGCCAGGTTGGGCGTACACCAGCAGCGCTTAGCATGGACCTGTTGACGCCTCAGTGGACGAGTGCGATGCGAGAGCGCGGCAGCACGGCCCTACTTGCATGGTCATGCTGAGCGCCGTCCTGTCATGCTGAGCACATTCGCTCCGCTCAGTGTAAACTCCGCGAAGCATCTCCCTGCACCACGCGAGAGGGACCCTTCGCTTCGCTCAGGGTGACACCCTCTCAACAGTAGGTATTTGGGGGCAGATCGTCACGTTCGTAGGGGCGGGAGAGGTGTGGAGTGGAGTGGGGACGCTTGCGTCGCCCATGGGGGCAGGTGGGAAGCGGCAGGGGAACAGGACGCCGGGCGACCCAAGGGTCCCCACCCTTCTTCCCTGCCACCCCCGCCCCTACGGGACGAACCCGCTTCCCTGCTCGTTTCACAAAATTCCTACCCTTGAGAGAGGGTGACACCCGGGGAAGCAGCAAGGGTGACAACCAGCGGAACGCTCTGCCCGGCGAGAGAGACCCTTCGCTGCGCTCAGGGTGACAGGGCAGCGCTCAGGGTGACATCAAGAGGTTGCGCCCGTTTCTTATGGCATTTCTTGTGCGATGAGTTCGGCGACGCAGGACAGACAAAACAGCAGAAAAACCAGGTGACTCAGGCGAGTTCTCATCTATATTTTACCTACACCCACTACTGCGATGATACGAGCATACGCCCCTGTTTGAACAATAGTTGCCACAGCGCCGCTCTGTATATCCATGGCATAGAGCGATCCATCTCCATATACTGTCAAGATATGATTATCGAACCATGCCCCCAATTCAAGTAACCTGACATTCGATGTTGCCAACAACTGCGCCTGGCTGACACGCAACTGTTTACCAGAACCGCTCATGTTAGCCATGAACAGTGCACTGGCGCGGTCGTAAGGAGGCTGCGATTGCGTAGAAAATTCGCTGTAGATGATCGTGTGGCCATCCACGGAAAAGACAGGGGTCGAGACCCAGTGATAATTTGCGCTATTCCTCAGTTCGTGTTGTTCTGACAGCAGCGTCTGTGAGATATCCATCGTAAGGGGATGCCCATCAAGTGTTGTTACTTTCAGGCTATTCGCATATTTGAGTATGGCCAGATCATCGGGCACGCTGCCATCAGTTGGTGTAGGTACCTGGCCTTCATAAGAAGAATAGAGCAACACATTACCGTAAGGAGAAAGGGCCAGCGGACCTTGCGGTGAGTTCCCATCTAATAGAGGTCGCGGAGTTGCAGAGAGCGGAGCGGTAAGATCAAGGGTCCACAGCCCAAACTGTATGGCCTCATGGCTTTGCTGACCATCTGTTAGGAGCAGTGTCGAGTTGCTATGTTTTGCGGGATCATTCATAAAAGCAAAGACACGAAAGCACGGGCAGGTTGTCGATGACTGTTCAAAAACCTTGTCAGGAGCCGTTAACGGACCCGCGTATATATCAATAATACCGTCGCCACTGGCAGGTTCAGTGCTCCAGGCAACCATCGAACCGTCGCTACTCAGGGCCATCGAGGTAATCACGAGATCAGGAGCAAGTGAGGCAATTTTTTCTGGTGTGTCTCCAAAGATGTCAGTCAAATAGATACCGTCGCCGCTGTAAAGCAGTTGACCAGATGGCGTCAGCACAGGACGTACAGCTTGATTGTAGATGTAGCCAGGAGTGGTTATTACTTGAGGTGATCCGTCACCTGTGCTTGAAACCATGTAGATATTGTTTTGCTGTTCGTAAATTATTTCGCGCCCCGCGGGAAGTTGTAAAGGAGGAATAGCAATATTATTTGGTGAAAAGATTGGAGGAGCAGCTGTGGGAGTCGCGTTCTGATCTGTTGGTGTAGGTGATGCAGGAAGCGTGTGTGCAAATTGTGTCGTTGGAGTACTTTTCGCTCCCTGCTGGCCTGGATGAGTAATGACCTGGACCAAATTTGGTATTAACAGGCTGGTAGAAAAGAGTAGCAACATGCTGATCAACACGAGCAGGATGATAATACCCGTGAAGGAGTTGCGAGTACGTTGAAGCGATAATGGTTGTGAAATATGTGGCTTCACTTCATCTTCATCATTGCGTTCTGCTGTATGAGTGATTTGCTGTGTCAAAGCTTTTCTATTCCTTCAATGTCATCAATTTCAGGATAGTAGTATACACGAAAGGGACCCTTGTAGCAAAAGATAGCGCAGGTATGGGAGGTATGCAGTATCGCAACGCGGTGAAACTGTATGTCTCCCATACCTGCGCTATCTTTTACGCCGTTTGATTGGCTTTTTTTTGATGTGGTTTTGCCTTGCTGGAATGGCGCAGAATAAAGGCAATGGTTTTCGCGAATACTTCCTCGCGGTCATAATCTTTCATGATTACATGATATGAACGATGGAAGGTGACGAGGTGTTTTTCTTTGGAACCTATTTGCAGATAAATTTCTCGACCATCGCGAGCAGGAACAACATGATCATGAATGGATGTCATAATCAGCGCCGGTGCGGTTACATTGGGTAGTTCTGCCCGCAGCGTTGGCAAAAATTGCAACATACTCTCGACGGGTCGCATCGGCGTCCATCGATACGCTTCGCGCGCATAGCGATGGCGCGCCTCAGGGTCGCGCACGTCTTCACGTACTGTCGGCACAAGAGGCGTCAGGTATTTCCCTATTCGCACAGCGTAGTGAGTCAGTGGGTGCATATGGATGGGAGCACACATAGCGACAATACCCGCCACTTCTTCATGAGCAGCGGTATGCAGCGCAAGAGCCCCACCGAGTGAATGCCCAACGATAAACACAACATCACAACGCTGTTTCAAAGCATACAATTCGTCCCGCACTGCATCCGCCCATTGATACCAACCCGTGGACAACATCTCGTGTACACGTACGCCATGTCCCGGTAAAAGCATATTACGTGTGACCATACCACGGTCCTGGAGCGCGCGCTCCAACTCTTCCATATCCCTGAGATTGCCATTCAGCCCATGCACCAGTAGGACGCCGATAATAGGTTCGTTTGATGATTGTGCTGTGCTTGTGGTATGGGACACATGGGACGGCTCCATTGACGTTGCTCCTGGTAATAATGAATAAACCTGTGAGTTACATGTTGTTATAAATAGAATACCCGTAATTGTTACGTTTCAGCAAGGTTCAATGTTGTAGAGGATGTTGGGTTTTAGCTGCGCTGCCCCTGCCCCCCCATGCACATTGCCCTTTCTTGTAAGAAGTGATATAGTCGCATCCTGACAACATACTATCCGGCAAACACAAGGGTACAAACTGTAATGATTAAGAAAATCTTTGCAAGGAGCGTAAAAAGCATGAAGTTTTCAACAAAGGCTATCCATGCTGGCCAGGAGCCTGATCCATCGACAGGCGCAATCATGACGCCCATTTTCCAAACATCGACCTATGCCCAGGCTGGATTGGGTGATCACAAAGGATATGAATATTCACGTTCGCATAACCCTACGCGCACCGCGCTTGAGGATTGTATTGCAGCCCTCGAAGATGGGCGATATGGACTGGCCTTTGCCTCTGGGATGGCCGCGGAACAGGCAATACTCAGCCTCTTAAGCGCAGGTGACCACATGATTGCCTGCGATGATCTCTACGGCGGCAGCTTTCGCATCTTTGAACGCGTTATGCGCCGCTACAAGGTCGAAACCAGCTATGTGACAGCGGGAAATATTGCAGGGTATGCAAAGGCAATCCGCCCTAACACCAGGATTATCTGGTTAGAAACTCCGACGAACCCACTTCTGCGCTTGATTGACATCCAGGCCGTCGCCGAGATAGCTCATCGACATAATGTACTGGTTGTCGTTGATAACACATTTGCCAGTCCCTATTTTCAGCAGCCGCTGAAGTTGGGAGCCGACATTGTTGTTCATAGCACGACCAAATACATCAATGGGCACAGCGACGTCATTGGAGGCGCCCTGGTGCTGAATAATGAAGAGGCATACGAAGCAATCAAGTTTTACGAGAATGCCGCCGGCAGTGTTCCCTCACCATTTGACGCATGGCTCATACTGCGCGGCATTAAGACACTGGCCGTGCGTATGCGCCAACACGAAGAGAATGCACGCATAGTGGCGAAGTTTCTGGAAGAGCATCCCCGAGTGGAAAAGGTTTATTATCCTGGATTGCCTTCACACCCCGATTATGAACTGGCCAAACGCCAGATGAGTGGGTTTGGAGGTATGGTTTCATTCCAGTTTAAGGGGGTTTATGAGGATGTTGATAAGCTGGTACGACGCTTCAACGTAATCGCCCTTGCCGAAAGCCTTGGTGGCGTCGAGTCACTTGTCTGTCATCCTGCTTCCATGACTCACGGCTCTATTCCGAAGGAGATTCGCGAGTCTCGTGGCCTGACCGATACACTGCTGCGGCTTTCGGTTGGCATAGAAGATGCAGAGGATATTCTGGCAGATTTACAGCAAGCACTGGCATAACGTAATGCTTGACGAGGTACCCACACAGTTCCTGAACCTGGTGGGTACCTCTTCATACCGTGTTCGTTCCCTGTTACTTTCACAGGTGTTATGCGATGTACATATTATGGATAGACTTATGTATTCTATATTTCCATTTTATCATCTGACTCATCATTAAGGGATGTATAAGCTCCCAGGAGGGAAGGCTGCCAATGACCTTTGTAACCGTTGCCCGGAGGCGTTTGAAGAATGGCATTCTCACGGGAAGCGCAGTCTTGTTGGTTATGCTCCTATTGAGTGCTTGTGGTGGAGACCCACAAACGCAACAGAGAGCAAATACCGGCAAGGCTGACCTTGATAGACTCATCTCACAAGCACAGAGCATTGGCGTACCCGGCACCGTGCTGGCACCCATCGTTCGGCAAGAAACTCAGATCAGTAATACGAGTGCTCCACTCACTATTTTTAGCGGTCAACCTGCTACCGATTACTATACCAATGTAGCGCAGCGCTATCAGTTGCTAGCTATCCAGGTACAAGGCATGGAGACCCAGGTAACCCAGCAATTTGATTACCAGGCCGCGCTTGATATTCAATATCTTGAGAATGCACTGGCTCAGAGACAGGCACAAAATTTTGTTGAGGCAAAGACCTTTGCAAAACAACTGACGCAGTATCAAAACCAACTCTCCAAGGCTCAGTATCCCAGAGATTATACGCAAATCAGCAACAATGCTAAGCAATCAACACTCGCATTACAATTGCTAGGACCTGCATATAATAACCTTGTGTTATTGCAAGCGGACATCAAACAGTTGCAAGCATCCCACGTGGACACAGCCGCGCTCAATCAAGAATACCAGCAGGACATGCAACTCTTCCGCAGTGCCAGTAAGCCAGATGATCTTACACAACTCATCAACCAGTCAACTACGCAGTTACAAGCAATGGCTGATTTCTCTATTCAGGCCGTTCCCTATATTGGCGCCGCCAAACTGCGGGAGCTCAGTGCGGATATTATCAAGCTGAAACAATACGGACAAAACACCACCAGTTATCAGCAGCGACTCAATGCCGATCAGACAGCGCTTGCCCAGGCAAGGTCAATCGATGATTACCTCAAAGTCTCGTCACAAATTGACCATGATGTCTCATCACTGCATCTTGCCTTGACCGCGGGGTATGCGAGCTACCTGCTCAAGCAGTACAACCAGGAGGTGAGCAGTTGGGGCAATGCTCACCAGTACCGTGATCCCGTCGACGGCGGGGTATATAACCTGGATTATGAGTATGGCCCTTATGGCACAGGCCCTGACGGAAACGCAGCTTTACAGTATGCCCAATCCACCCAGCAATTATCTGATTACCAGGCCGCAATAGACACCATCAATGGAAACTTTTTACACTTACGCGCCATGGAGGCCGACTACCACGACCAAACACCCTATAATCAGCGTCACGCTTCCGATATACAGTTAATGAAGCACTACAACGTCTATGGCCCCAATGGGGGTCAGGTACTCATTGTGTCGCTCCTTGAGCAGACACTGCGCTACTACAATAACGGGAAGCTCATAAGAGCATTTTATGTTGTCACCGGTCAATACTTGAAGCCATCACCGCCAGGGCTCTGGAGCATCATTCTACGCCAGAGTCCCACCAAGTTTAAATCAACCGAGCCGCAGGGATCGGCTTTCTGGTATCCGCCAACGCCAATTAAATATGCGATGGAGTACCATGCTGGCGGCTACTTCTTCCACGACGCCTGGTGGAGAGCCAATTTTGGGCCAGGGGACAATTTCCCACATTATGACGCTCTCGGTACTACTATTTATAACGGCAACGGGAGCCATGGCTGCGTCAATATGAACACCAGTGACATTGCCTGGCTTTATCCACAGATCTCCTGGGGAGCTCCGGTGATAGTGTACTAGCCACTTGTAATTTTTTATTTGACATCTATAGCACCTTTCTGCTATAATCCATGGGCAATCACGCCCGACCTACAGTCGGCATTTTTTGTAGATTACGCCCGTGTCGGGGCAGAAACAGACAGAGAGATAGAGACGTTTCGGGGAGGAATTGGATGCCCAATAATGCCGCTGCAGAAAAGCGCATGCGCCAGGAACAAAGCCGCCGCTTGCACAACCGCAGCATCAAATCACTTGTTAAAACGCAAATAACGAAGGCTCGCCAGATTATTGCCTCAGGCTCAAATGACGAAGCCGCTCAGGAAGCTGTACGCGCCGCCGTGAGTGAACTAGACCGCGCTGCCAAAAAAGGGGTTATTCACCGAAATAATGCTGCTCGCCGCAAATCACGCTTGATGAAGCAGCTTAACGCAAAGTAGATTCTCGCGCTCGATGCTCTGCTACGCTTACTTGCGGGTATTTTTCCGAGGCTGAGTATCAGGCGCACTAGGAGGTGTAGAAGGATGGCCGACAAACAAGTCATAACCAAACCTGCCGGGCGGGCGTTGCTGGTCGCGGTCGAAAATGCACAGCTACGTAAAGAAATACCAGAAATTAAATCAGGTGACACGGTACGCCTGCAAGTAAAAGTCGTTGAGGGGAACCGCGAACGCCTACAGCCTTTCGAAGGTGTCGTCATGCGCCTGCGTGGCGGTGGCGTCAACCAAAACTTTACTGTACGCCGCATCACTAATGGTGTGGGCGTTGAGCGCACATTTCTTCTCCATTCTCCCCGTATAGAGAAGATCGAGGTAATACGACACGCTCGAGTACGCCGCAAGCAGCTCTACTACCTGCGCGGGTTGACCGGTAAGGCTGCTCGCCTAAAGGAACTTCGTCCAATGACAAGCAAGGAAGCCGCGGCCAAAGAGGCTGCTAAGGCTGCCAAGCTTTCCAGTACTACTAATACAATCAGTACTGCCAATGAAAGTACAGACGCATAAACTAGCTGCACCAACGCTAGAAGAAGAAATGGCCCTGTTTGAGCAGGGCTATTCTTTTATTGCAGGAGTCGATGAGGTAGGACGGGGGTGCCTGGCGGGACCTGTTATGGCAGCCGCTGTCATACTGCCACTTAATGACCCCGATTTGACGATGCATTTAGCAGGTGCGCGTGACTCCAAGCAGTTGACAGCACAAGCGAGAGATCGCCTGTATGATGCTATCATGCAATTTGCGGTGGCAACGGGCATTGGTGTCGGCTCTGTTGAATTAATCGACAAGATCAATATTTTACAGGCTACCAAGCACGCCATGTATGCAGCTCTTAGTCAGCTCGCTGTTCCAGCAGAAGCGCTACTGCTCGATGCCCTGCACTTACCGCGCCTGTCCCTACCACAACGTTCGATCATCAAAGGCGACGCATGCTGCCTCTCCATTGCAGCGGCCTCAATCGTCGCAAAGGTCACACGCGACCGCCTTATGCTGCAGCTGCATGAGCAGTATCCCCTCTATGGTTTTGATCATAACAAGGGCTACGGCACTGTCACCCACCTGGCAGCGCTTCGAGAACATGGCGTGACCCCCTTACACCGCCATAGCTATGCCCCTGTGCGCGAACTTGTTTGTGGTTTATTCAGAACACCTTGACATAAGGTATCTGAATAGAAAGGAATGAGTACAAGGTTATATGCCTGAATACATCTGGGGACGCAACCCTATTCTGGAGACGCTGCATTCGAAGCGACAGGTCAAACGCATTTTATTCGCTGAAGGCCAACGTGAAGCATCAAACCTGGCCGCAATCCTGCAAGAGGCTGAACACAAACATATCCCAACGGAGAAAGTCTCTCGTACTCGTCTTGACCAGCTTAGCCATGGAGCCGTTCACCAGGGCTGTATTGCTGTTGTGGAAGCGCGAGCATATGCCGCATTAGACGAGATTCTCGCCCATGCTGCTCTCAAACATGAGGATCCTTTTTTACTCATCCTTGATGCCATCCAGGACGTCAATAACCTTGGTTCTCTGCTTCGTACAGCCGAATCGGTCGGAGTTCACGGCGTTATCCTGCCAGAACATCGCGCGGCAGAGGTGAACGCAACGGTGATCAAAACCTCAGCCGGTGCAACTGAACATTTGCTTATTGCGCAAGAAACAAATCTCACGCGCACTATTGATTTCCTGAAAAAACAACAGATCTGGGTGATTGGACTGGCAGGTGAGGCCAAAACCGAGTATTATAATGCCAACCTGACTGGTGCGCTCGCCCTGGTCGTGGGTAACGAAGGGAAAGGAATCAGTCGCCTGGTGCGTGAACACTGTGATCTCCTGATTAAGCTGCCCATGAGGGGGCACGTCAACTCGCTGAACGCGGCAGTTGCGGGCAGTATTGCTCTTTATGAGGCGCTGAGACAGAGAGAGAATAAGAAATAGTGTCTGCTAACTTCTCACAATGACAGCCTCTTGAAGACTGCTTCGGGAATACTTCTTATTACCAGTATGATGGGACGCCAGAACCACGGTAGATAGACGACATCTTTTCGACTCTTCATTGCGTGGTAGATACCCTCACCGATATTTTTCGCGCTGGCAGCCAGCAGCCCCTTCTTGATTGTAGCCGTCATAGGGGTATCGATAAGACCGGGTTTCACAGTGACAACCGCGACACCCGACTTGCTCAGTCGATTGCGTAGTCCCTGCAAGAAAACGCTTACCCCGCCTTTGGCTGCTCCATAGACGTAGTTGCTTTGTCGTCCGCGGTCGCCAGCTACAGAAGAGACAACCGCGATACAACCGCGCTTCTGCTGCTCAAAATAACCAGCCAGGATAGTCAAGAGCGAAATGACGCTGGTACAATTGGTCGTAAATTCTTTCATCGTCTCTACGACGCTGCGCTGGCATTTCTGCTGGTCCCCTAATGTTCCGTGGGCAATCAGCACCATATCCAGTCCATCAAGCCTCGTAATGGCGGTCTCGATCATTTCCTGGTGACGGTCAAGACAAGTGACATCGAGCGCATACGTCTCGATACGCTTTGCGCCGCGCACCTTTAGATCGTTCCCAACATCCTCAAGCTTTTCAGGAGAGCGACCAACGAGAAAGAACTCGGCGCCATCCTTTGCGAAACACTTGGCCGTTTCATGGGCAATCGCCGAGGTTGCCCCTACAATTAACATTCTCATTTTCTTTACACCATTGCCAGCTTGTTAGCATGACTCACACGCCGCCAGAAACTGGAGGAAAAGCGTGGATCAACATAGTGGGCAAACTCTTGCCACCGGGGGAAAAATGCCTGGAAGTTTTCTGCGCTCATGCGCGCATCTTTTGCAGGATAGACCGCGCCACCACTCTGGCGCACAATCTCATCAAGTTCATCGAGCAAGCGTAACGTTTTCTGTCCATCGAAGGCGAAATCCAGGGCAAGGGTTAGACCGGGTCGCGGGAAGGAGAGCATACCTGGCGACGGTATCGTGCCAAAGGTTTTGAGTACCGTTAAAAATGAGCCTTCGCCAGAATGCTGTATGCGGCCGATAATCTCTCTCATCGCCTCAAAGCCATCCTGGAAGGGCACCACAAACTGATACTGTAGGAAGCCACGTTTGCCATACATACGATTCCACTCGTGAATGGAGTCGAGTGGATAAAAGAATGGTTCATACGGCACAACCTTATGCACTCTCTTGCTAAACTGCGAGTGGTAATACAGCTCGTTAAATGACTTGACCGTCAAGGTATTCAACATAAAGGAGGGAAAATCAAAGGGTACAGTCAGGGGCAGCTTTTTGCCAATTTTCTGCGACGCCCGCACCCTTGATTGGTCGTTATTCCCGCACATGAAAATACCCCTGCACAGATCCCGCCCTCCAATCAAGACGTCCACCCAGGACATAGTATATTCATATTTCTGGTCTGTTTCGGCGGAAATCTGCATAAATTCATCAAGCGAAGAGAACTGGATGCGCTCCATGTCAATGAAGGGATTGATGATTGGCTTCAAGCGAAATTCAGCCCACAGGATGACGCCAGTGAGGCCGAGGCCGCCTATTGTCGCCTCAAACAACTTCGTATTCTTGTGGGGGGAACAGATGAGTCGTTCGCCATTTGAACGCAGGAGTTCAAAACGAGTGATATGGCAGCCAAAGGTGCCCGCCTTATGATGGTTTTTGCCGTGCACATCGTTGGCAATAGCTCCCCCAACGGAGACAAATTTGGTGCCTGGAGTGACCGGAATAAACCAGCCGCGCGGGACAACGAGTTCGAGCACCTCAGCCAGAGATACACCTGCCTCACAGCACAGCAGGCCTTCAGCTTTGTCAAAAGAGATGAAACGCCGCAGGTGGCTCACATCCAGAGAAACGCCGCCCTCGTTAAGGCAGCTATCGCCATAACTTCTCCCATAAGCATAAGGGAGAAGAGGCTGTTCAAAATGAGCAAGATCGGGTAATTCACTGCGCCAGTAGACTGGACGTACCTCAGCGGGTAACACTGTTGGATAGCGTCCCCACGAACGGAGTTGATGTGTTTTGCCAGAAAAAGCCATAGACTTATCGATACCTTTTTTGAGTTATTCTTGATACTAAATGATATAACGTTGGAGGAGAAGGCATAGCTACGAATCTAGCAGAAAGGTATACATGCAATGCACGCCGTGATATTTGCCGGGGGAACACTACAACCTGGGGAAGCTGTTACTACTGCTATTGCCGCAGCAGATATCATTATTGCCGCCGATAGTGGAGCAGCGATAGCTCTCCGCTATGATTGCATGCCGGCAATCATGGTAGGTGACTTCGACTCGCTTGATGCTCTTCGATTGCAACAACTGAAGGAACAGGGGAGCCGTATCGTACAGGTTGCAGCGGAGAAAGATGAGACCGATACTGAGCTTGCCATTCAGGTGGCCATCGAGGAAGGCGCCAGTACGATTACGCTGCTCGGGGGGCTGGGTGGCGCGCGCTTTGACCACAGCATAGCGAATATACTGCTGCTGGCCGGTTTTCCGACGGTTCCAATACGTATTGTTGATGGGCCAGCAGTCTGCTGGCTGCTGAGCGGACCAGGAAGCGCCGCTATCAATGGGCAGCCTGGCGACCTGCTCTCGCTATTTCCACTGACCGGCGAGGCCGAGAACGTACGCACCAAAGGGTTATACTATCCCCTGCATGGAGAGGCACTCCGTTTTGGCAAGCCACGAGGGGTGAGCAATGTCCTGACAGACGAGCAGGCTGAGGTCTCCCTGGATAGTGGTTTATTGTTGATTATACACACGAATTCGCGAGAGCTAGAGACATAGAGACATTGCGAAAAATCAGACTGGCACCTGTCCCAAAAAGGGTAGCTCAACCCTCTTTATTTGTAAGGCAAGGTTCAATTGTGAAGAAGAGTCCTTGACAGTTTATGGAAATTAACAAATTCATCCGGATATCGATACATGCACCGAGGGCCGATAAATCGGCGCTGGGCGCGATAAATCGGCCCCTACGATTGTCCCGGTTAATTTGTCAATGTGCATGAACAGTCACACCGTGTCACCCCTTCACTTCGTTCAGGGCAAGCTCTGAGCGAAGCGAATGATCAAATGTGGTGGTCATCAC
The DNA here is from genome assembly GCA_005881495.1 of Chloroflexota bacterium. The sequence continues at coordinate 38,989 of VBHI01000311.1, read as the reverse complement.
GACAACGTATCTACTCAGAGAATGAGATAGAATGAGAAGGAAAATATGGCAAAAACATCTCAGGTCCCGTTTTTTGTACGTCTGGGAAATGCTCTGACATTGACCCTGCTGCGCGCGGGCTTCAAGCTAAGAGGACCTTTCATTTTCTTTGGGAACTACCCCATGTACCTGCTCACCGTGCGTGGGCGCAAAAGCGGGCTGCTGCGTACGGTCTCGCTAGCGATTATTGAGCGGAATGGGAAGCGCTATGTGGGCTCCGTGTATGGAATAGTGGATTGGGTGCGCAATCTGCGAGCAGCGGGGGAGGCCATCCTCACGCGTGGGCGTCGTTCTGAAACGATCAACGTAAGAGAACTGCCCAAAGGCGAGGCGGCCCTCCTTTTGCGAGAAGAAATCAAGGGCGGCAACCCCTTCGCTCGCTACTATGGCGTCACCGCAGACTCTTCCCTGGAGGAATTTGAGCGTGCGGTGCTCACCCATCCGGTGTTTGTGTTGGAAAGGAAATAGCACAAATGGAATAGTAACAATGATCCAGGGACAACATCAGTTCTTATGAGTTGACTCCAGGAGGAACAGGAGGAAACAGAGTGGAATCCTTTGAAACCTATCGTCCCTACCTCTTTTCCATCGCCTACCGCATGCTGGGGAGTGCGATGGATGCCGAAGATATGGTGCAGGAAACCTACCTGCGTTATCAGTCTAAACCCAAAGACGACATTCGCTCGCTCAAAGCGTATCTCACTACGATCCTCACGCGCTTATGCCTGGATCAACTCCAGCTCGCACGCAGGAAGCGAGAACAGTACGTGGGTCCCTGGTTACCGGAGCCGGTCCTCACAACAGAGACGGCTGAAACGGGCGACCCGGAAAAGCGTGTTGATATGCAGGAATCGATCTCGCTGGCGTTCCTAGTGCTGCTGGAGCAGCTCCAACCGTTTGAGCGAGCCGTCTTCCTGCTGCGCGAAGTCTTCGGGTATGACTTTGCCGAGATCGCCACCATGCTTGACAAAAGTGAAGCGGCCTGTCGCCGCTCCTTCAGCCGGGCCAGGCTCCATCTGCGTGCCCATCGGCCCCGCTTCCCTGCCTCTCCCCAACTCCACCGGCAACTGCTCAGCGGGTACTTCCAGGCAGTTGAGACCGGTGAGACGACCCCCTTGATGAACCTGCTCTCTGAAAATGTGACGCTGTGGACGGATGGAGGCGGGAAAACCAAAACCGCCGCGCTGCGTCCAATTCGCGGGCGTGATGCGGTGGCACGCATGAGCCTGGGAACGAAGCGCTTTTGGCCAGAGAACTATCGCGTCGAGCTAGGGGAGGTCAACGGTCAAGCCGCCCTGATCATCCGCGCTGGCGGTCAAGCATTCTCCGTCCTGACCATTGAAGTGGAGGAAGGGCATATTCAGACGATCCGCGTCATTGCCAACCCGGAAAAACTCACGCGGATCTGATGAGAAACGGGAGAGGGGCTCACGGTTTCTTGTGGTCACTCTCAAGCTACCCGCCAGAATTCAAAAGGGAGAAGTGGCTGTCAGGGTAAAAACTGATTCGTGTACAAGCTTTCAAAATCCATGGAATGGACGGGGTGACCTCCTGCATCGACTATGCCGCCTGTGTTGATAATAAATTGCGGATAGCCGTGCCAGGCGGCGGAATCCTGCCAGCCCCATTTCCGCCCGGTGTCTGCATAGCGTGGGCTGAGAAACTCCTGACTGGCTACCACCAGGCCTGGATCTGGGAATGTACCTTGTGGATTAGCGTTCAGCAGGATCTGTGCTGCATCCTGGGCATGTGTACGAGCGTATTCATATCCCTTCGCGGTCGCTGCCATAAATCTGTGCAATAGCTCGGGCTTCTGCTTGATTTCGTTTGGGCTGGCGATAATATTGGGCGTGTAATAATCAGCCACGCCGTAGTTTGTAATGGGAAAGATGTTTAATTTCACTCCCGCGCGCTGCGCCTGGATAACCTCCCATCCTTCAAAGACCCAGGCAAAATCGACACGATGCGACTCCAGTGCTTGCATGGCATCGACGTCCAGGGTCACGTTCTTAAATTGTCCCGTTCCCCCATCTCGCTTGATTATCTCACCCACCACTGCTGGCTCGTAGGATGCGCCAAATCCTCCGTAGATTTTACCGCTCAGGTCACGCGGACGCGATAAACCTGAACTTGCCAGGGTTACCAGCGCCGAAGTGTTATGTTGAATGATGGCGGCAATCGAGACCACCGGCTGACTCACTGCCGCATCAGCGACAATGCCTTCGGTGGCGCCGATGCCTACGTCAGCTTTGCCGCTACTCACCAGCACATCGGGTGAAACGCTGGCCGAATATGGTAATAATTGGAGATCTATTCCCGCATCGCGATACCAACCCTTTTTCAGGGCAACATAGATTCCTGTGTGATTCGTGTTGGGCGTCCAGTCCAACGCCAGTCTCATGGGGATCAACTTTTGTGTACCCGCCGGGGCTGGCGTCGTCCCCGCACTACTTCGCTGCTGCCATAGGAAGGCGCCTACTACAAGTAGAATGAGCAGGACAGGGATGCCTATACTGGCAATTAATCGTGTACGAGCATTCATGATAGCTTCCTTTCAATAACTGTCCCGTGATACCAGGGCAAAGCAATACGTTCGATCAGTGATACAAGTCCAAAAAGAAGAAGGCTGAGCACAGCGGTAACAAGGATCGCCGCGAAAACCAGCACGATAGCATGTGAGTTTACTGAGAGTTGCATGTAGATACCCAGTCCCTGGTATGCCCCCACATACTCCCCAAAGATAGCACCTGTTACGCCATATGTCGCGGCAATGCGCAAACCAGAGAAGAATGACGGCATTGCTCCTGGCAAACGCACAAGCCAGAGAATCTGCCAACGCGAAGCATGCATACTTTTTAACAGGTTGATCAGTTCCGGCTCCGCATCCGCCAGGCCGTCAGCACATGCCACGGCTATAGGAAAGAAGCAGTAGAGCGCGACGACGAAGACCTTTGGACCAAGGTCAATACCAAACCAGATGAGCAGCAAAGGGGCAAGGGCGATGATCGGTATTGTTTGCGAGATCACCAGCAGTGGATAGACCGCGCGCCGCGACCACCGTGAGATTTCAAGTGTAATAGCCAGAATCAGGCCAAAGACTATTGCTACGGCCATACCCAACACCGTTTCCAGGAGGGTCTGCATGGTATGTATGGAGATCACGTCCCAGTGCTCAATCAATGCCTGGATAATAGCAGTTGGCGAGGGTAGCACCTGCGAGCTGATCTGCCCGGCGCGGACATATAATTCCCAGAACGCTAATAGAGTTACACCCAGCACGAAAGCAGGGCCATAACCGGCTAACCAGCGTAGTTTCATGACTGTTGCTCCTTCAGCAATAGGGTGGTCAGCTCTTGTTCCAGGCGCACTGCCTGCTCCAACGCCAACTGTTCGGAGCGGCGGGGGCGTGGCAAATCAACCTCGACGACGCGCAACACTCTAGCAGGACGCGCACTGAGCACATAGATCCGGTCAGAGAGTAAGATCGCCTCGCGCACATCGTGCGTGATAAAGAGAACGCTTGAATGAAAGGTCTGCCAGAGATCGAGTAACCACATCTGGAGTGATAGTCGGGTGAGTGCGTCCAATGCACCAAATGGTTCATCCAGCAAAAGAAATGAGGAATTGAACAGGACAGTGCGCAACAGCGCCACGCGTTGGCGCATTCCTCCTGAGAGTGTGGCCGGATAATGGTGAGCAAAGTCAGCCAATCCAAAGCGTTTGAGCAGCTCGTAAGCCTCGCGCTCGGCCTTTCTCCGTGGTAGACGGCGCACATCTAACCCCAACATGATATTTTCTTCCACGGTACGCCAGGGTAATAGCAAGGGTTGCTGGGGCATGTAACCAGATTTGCCAGCACGCTCCCCTTGTGCATCGCCATCGATGGCAACTATGCCGGAAGTGGGCTGATCTACACCCGCGACGATATTAAAGAGGGTACTCTTGCCACAACCACTCGGTCCAATGACGGTCACAAATTCACCGGCGTTGACGAACAGGTCGATTGCAGCAAGGGTATCCAGGGGTTTCCGCCCATCGCGAAAGACTTTAGAAACTCCCTGCACCAATAGTTTTGCTGGTTCCACGCTGCTCTCCTCCCTATAACCACCATTCACATTTCGAGCATATGAAAAGCCGCAATCCTGAAGTGGAGGATCGCGGCTTTGTATGTTCTACGTTTCGGAAAACTACCGGCTCAGCCGTTTGCCGCTTCCCTCCGCTGGTATTATCCAGATCAGGTTCATAGGGTCAGCAGCACGCCCAATGCGGCTACCTCTCAGCCAATTGGCTCCCCTAGCAGCGATGTATTGCCCTTAGCAAATAAGTAAATGTACGTTTTTATCTGCTACGCCTATTATAGCGGATAAGAGAATACTTTGTGAAGAGATACGTGAAGATCCAAACATATTCTCACACTTTCCCTGGTATGCTATACTACGTTCCGTACTCATCGCTCTATTTTAGAGCAATTTTTTCTTCAGGCTCTGTAGCGGAGGCCCTGTAGCTTAAAAGCGAGGTAGGAATATGCCACTGGAAATGCTGCAAAACGGTCGATATCGTATTCTGAAACAACTGGGAAGTGGAAGTATGGGGGAAGTCTATCTTGTAGAAGATACACGCATCAATCGACAGGTAGCTATCAAAGTCATTCGGACCGAAGCCGCGACTTATCCCGATTCCAACACCACGTCAAACGCGGCGCGTCTGTTTGAGCGGGAAGCCAGGGCCATCGCCAAGCTCAATCACCCAAATATCCTACCGCTCTTTGATTTTGGCGAGGAGGTTGTCAGTGGCACTCCTCTCACCTATATGGTTATGCCTTATTGCGCGGAGGGTTCACTTGCCACCTGGCTACAACAACGTGGGGAGGGCCATCTGCTCTCTCCCACTGCTGTCGCGCACTTTCTCCACCAGGCTGCAGATGCTCTCCAACATGCGCACGACAACGATATTATTCACCAGGATGTCAAACCACAGAATTTCCTTATTCGCAGCAATCGCAATGCACCTCTCCCGGATTTGCTGCTCGCCGATTTTGGCATCGCGAAATTGGCAGCCGGGACCTCAGGAGCAAGCCAGGCTATTCGCGGCACGCCTATTTATATGGCCCCCGAACAATGGGAAGGTAATCCTGTTCCCGCCTCCGATCAGTATGCTCTCGCCATCATGATCTACCAGCTTCTGACCGGACGCTATCCTTTTGAGGGTGGGCCAGGACAGATGATGTACCAGCACTTGAGCGTTGCACCTCAGCCACCAAGTGCCTTAAACCCTTCGCTCAATCATGATGTGGATACAATTCTTCTGCGCGCTCTCGCAAAAAGACCTGAAAATCGCTTTGTGTCCGTTTCAGCTTTCGGCAAGGCGCTGCAAGAAGCCCTGCTCATCGATGGCCCTACCATACTGAATACCCAGAGCAAACCAATTACTGACACCATCCGCGCCACGCTCGCAATCAGCTATGCTGAAGCCATCAATGGAACCATCCGAACTTTAACGCTGGCGGGAGGCCGTCACGTCAGGGTTGAAGTGCCAGCAGGTGTACAGGGCGGCCAGGTGATTCGCGTTATCGGACAGGATAACACCTTTGGCAGTGGAGGTGTCGCCATCCCGTTGCTGCTCACTATCGCTATCGCCCCCACAGGAGTCAATTATCCACCAGTTTTCGCCGCGGGTGAGCAGCTGGCTACCTATAGCGGGACCGATAGAACATCCGTCCCCAATTACCAGACGGCCTGGCTTGGTAACAACACAACGAACATCAGCAATAATCCCACGATAATACCTGGCGCTAGCAGGCCAACTCCTATGCCACCGCCTTACAATAACCGCGGCTCAGCATTTCCCCCGCCGAACAAGCCGGCTCGCCGCAAGCGCAATACCGGACTAACGCTCTTGATAATCGGGTTGGTTTTACTCCTCCTCATAAGCAGTGCGGGATTCGCGTTCTATTACTTCTTCACGAGCTCCAAAGCAGACGAATCCGCCAATGCTACTGCCACAGCCCAAAACAATACCTCGAGCACTGCGCAAGCCAACACTACTGCCAATGCTCTGGCAACCAGCACGGTCGTCGATGCGACAGCTACCGCCCAGGCCAACGGAAACACAAACGCCACGGCAACGGCTAACGCCAACCAGGCGAACGCGACTGAAACTGCTGTGACCCAGGGATATGCCAATACAACGGCTACTGCTTTAGCCAGCACACCCACTCCAACACCGACACCCTTCAATGTTGTGAGCGTGACTATGACAGTTAATCCATCCTCTATTGCGGGAGTGGCCTGCGGCACCTCAGTGACCGTTACCTACACGGCCACTTTCGTTGTCACTTCCAATAGCCCAGGTGGAACGGTGCAGTTCGATTACACGGTCAACAACGGGCACAGCAACACAACGGCTAAGCTGGCTTTCGCCGCGGGGCAGACGACGAAAGCATACCAATTCTCATGGTCCGGGAGCCTACCGGCTGACCATACCTACCCAGGTGTTGGAGAAGTAATTACCAGTAGCCCCAATCAGATAACGTCCAACGGAATTCAGCCAGACGGCCAGTGCGTTTAAACCCTGAATAATACCTAAAGTGCCCTTGCCTTTTAGTTGAATGATATTATTTGCTAAAGTCTTGCCATGCAGCTTCACTGCTGGCAAGCATACCACCGAAAGCAGCGATGATAACACACACCAGCGTGAGACCACCGATGATGTACCACCAATGGCTGTTGTCGATCTGCTGCGGCACCCAGGAGAAATAGAGCGTGTCGATGATACTAAGCGCGCAAGCAATGACACCGAACACAATGCTTATCCACAATACCGGCATGGGGAAGATACGTTGCTTGCGAAAAGCGTGTCGATCCATCAAGTAAAATTTCACCAGGTTGATGAAGAGGAAGGCCGTCGAAATTGCCCATACCAGGGTGGAGGAGGCGAGCATGACGTTGTACACCTCGTTGGTCAGGTCAGCCGGGTTCCCTAGTTGAGTAAAAAGTGGGACAACCAGGTAGACACCTGCAGCCAATACAATCCGGGAGACGTTTGTCTATGCCGCCAACCAGGAGGAGGCGTGCATAGGAATAATTGTAAACGACGGGGGCCATGAGAAAGAAACCGATGACACAGATTGCGGTGATGTCACCGAAAAACTTGTTCAGCCCCATATCTACGACAGTTACCACCGAGAAGAGAGTGCCAGTTGCAGCCTTTCCTTGAATTGCCAGCAGGGTAAACGTTGTGACCAGGTAGGCAGTAATAACAATCATGGTTCCCCAGAGCAAGTGGCGCGTAATCACTTTTCGCCCCAGTATCTCGCCACCCATATTCATTGGTACTGCTACGCCCAGGTACGCATGCGTGATGGCGCCAAACACCACAAAGTTGGTGGGTGTCAGCCACCAGTCAGATGGATGGCTGAAGCTCGTGGCGGACGGATGCTTCCCGACGAACCATGCCACGCCCGCAACGCCGACAATAATCACAGTCAGTAAGATAATGCCAAACATCACATTGGCCATATTTTGCACGGTGCGAAACGGCTGGAGGGTTATAATACAGCAGATAGTTAGCAGTGCGATCACCGCAACTCCTTGCTGCCAGATTTGGGAAAACCAATTCGGGTTGAGGCCCATGAGGTAGGTTACGACGGTATCGGCTCCGGCCACCATCAACAATACACCGGGAAACCAGGCGCAGAAGGCAACGAAGAAACTCCAATACCCACCAAGCGCCTTATGCGTCCAGTTATAGAGCGAACCTTCGTGCTGGAACATTACACCGAGCTGGGCCGTAGCGATAGCACATGGTATAAAAAAAGTGATTGCGCCGAGAATCCAGTAGGTAAAAGTAGCGGCCCCCCCTGCGATGGCGGTCGTGGCATTTGTAATGAAAAAGATGATCATTACATAGACAACCGTCATATCGAATGAACCAAGTATTGACGGCATCGCTTTCTCGACATATTCTTCTGATGGCAATGGGTCTGCTGTATCGAAGTTTTTCTCTGGCGCTGGCATATTTATGGTTGCCATTTTCTCCTCTACGACTCATCGATAGATGAGCACACCACGTGTGAGCCTAGATACGTGTGTTTCTTTGTTTGAACGCTCTAAGAAATCTTCCCAACTATTGCCTGGTGAAGAGCTACAGGAATATCCCTCAAACACAGGGATTAGTATACGCTACAAAGGGAGATTTGCGGCAGAAGGAGAGGAGAATAGGAGAATTTACCTATATTTCTACAGGGGAGATTTTAAATTGGGATGGTTAAGACATTGTGCCCTTCACGACCGGACTGTACCAGCTGTGAAACGAATAATTCAACGATGAAAGGCTTCTCGTAAAGTGGGCGGCGCATTTCGTCCATAAAGAAAATGTGCAGGCGCTCACGTCTTCCGCCTGGTCCATTTAGGAGCGGCTGCATAGGTATAGTTACTTCAGCGGCAAAGCCGCCTGGTGGTATGTGAACTATAGCCTGCTGCACGATATAGGCAAAGTTCTGATACAGCGCCGAACGTATTTCAATAAAGACGAGTTCTTCTTCAATGAGGGCACTTAGCCCTGCAGGGAGACGTATCCCGCCAGCAGAACGCGAGAATCCCCCCAGTGGATTTACCATTTCTGGCACATTTCTTCCCATTATTTGAATACGGATGGTATAGGGCCGGTCAGGTTGTATGCGCATGGGCGTTTCAATAATTGCTGCCGCCGTTGTGCTATGCTTTTGCTCTCCAAGGACGAGACGTTTCAATCGATGCAGAAATCTGGCAGTACTTCTTGTTGAAAGACTCAGCAAGGAATCATTTTCACCATGCGGAGCCTCTCCAGAACTGAACGTTTCTACATTCTCATTCTGCAGCCGTGTTTCCACAGCAAAAGCTTGCTTTGCCGCTCCCTCTACGACCTGCGGAGCTTGCTCCTCCGTTGAGTCTGATGTGGCCGTGCTTTTTCTGGCTGCTTCCCAGGCAGCGAGATTGCTTTCTGGAAGAGGCGTGATGAGCACAGTATCAGTATTGGCTATCTCTTCAATCGTTTGACTTGTGGCGGAAACCGTATCCGCCTGAGCGTCCTCCACACGCGGTTCACCAACGGGAGGTAAAGCAGAAGATACTCTAGAAACAGCTCGCTTACCATTTGATCGAATGCGAGAAAGGGCCTCCGCCATCTCACTTGCACTTTGGAAGCGTTCGGAACTATCAATTGATAGGGCTTTCATCACAAATTCGTCAAGACGAACATTGATGCGTGCGTTGAATTCACCCGGTGAACGCAAGCTGCGGTGCATCCGCGCGGTAGGCTCTTCGGGCGGCACACCTGTTAGCAAGAGGTAGAGTACTGCGCCCAAACTATAGATGTCGATGCCTGGCTCTAGTTTTCCTAGCAATATTTCAGGCGCGCTGAAATTCGATGTATTGTGCACAATAGGGGTGCGTGGAAGCAGGCTGCGTATGAGGGAAGGCATCCAGGAAACCAGCAGGAGAAGTTCACTATTATAGTTGCTGCTGCCGAGAATCAGGGCATGTGGATCGAGATCGCCAAGGACGATTTGCTGGCGGTGCAATTTGTCCAACGTGTAGCAGAGCTGCTCAACCCAGTAAAGTGACACCTGTATATTGGGCAGACCAATACCGCTTTGAAGAACGTTTTGAAGTGTGTGGAGGTGATTGTTTGCCCCATTTTGGCCGGTAGCTGAGGAAGACGGCCAACTGGAAACGACATACAGGTGCCCCTGAATGTGTCGCAGATCGATAAGAGGCATCATTGAAGGTATGCTTTCGCGACGCAGCAGGTCATATTCCTCCTGGAATATCTCACTGGCACTTATTCGTGCTTCATTGCTCAAGCTACTGATATCGATATCGCGAATACCGACTGGACGTAGATGCTGATTATCAAGAGCAAAAAATACGCTGACAAATTGACGACGGCGCACAAGAGAAGTGATACGATAAAGAGTAGCGATGTCAGTGTTATCCTGCAAGAGAGAGGCAACATTTTTCTTCTCATTACGATCACCGCAAGTAGCACAAAATGCAGCCTGTGAAGGCATAACAGATTGGCAATTTGGGCAAAGTGAATTACCAGAGGGACTGGTACCTGTGGTCATTTGCATCATGCTCATTCGTTATAAAACCTTTTAATTTGGTTAGGAGATAATGATAGACAAATTATAGCATAGACAACATGATGTTTCATTCGAGGGTGACCTTGTCACGTGGTACAGGTTTTGCTAAAATGAGAGCGGTGCAACCACTCCTACTCATCCCGCACGTAGCACTGCACATGATACAATACAATAGGAAAAAAGAACTATACGGAAGTGGCATTCACATGTGGAATCGCGGTAATATCATATAGGGGCGAGGTTGAAGCAGTTGTAGTGATTGGACATCCTCTTCTCACATGAGACTGAAACTACTATCCGAATGACGTCCGGAGGCATATTTTATGGATTTAGTTACTGTCATTTTTTGGATTATTGCCGTTATCCTGGTGGGGTCCGCGCTGCTTGTTGTGACACAACGGAATATCGTACACAGCGCGTTAGCTCTGGTGATAGTTTTTGCAATGGCTGCCGGTATTTATCTCCTGCTCAACGCTGAATTTATCGCCATTGTCCAAATTCTAATCTATGCCGGTGCGGTGACAATCCTCATACTGTTCGCATTGATGCTGACGCGTACAAGCAATATCCAGTTGAACAGCAATCCCATCAATAGGCAGTGGTGGCTGGCAGTGATTGTCAGTACATTCGTAGGCGCTATCATCGTTTATGCGGCAGCGGTCAGTCCACATGCCGTTGCTGATGTAAGCAACGGCTCAGGCCAGTTGCCTGCGGGTATCAGTAACGTGGCGCGCATTGGTCAATTGCTCTATAGTCCCACTACTTACAGCTACGTGTTACCGTTTGAAATTGCGTCTGTGGTGTTGTTAGTAGCGATTGTAGGCGCAATTGTCATCGGTAGGGAGGACTAATTCTATGGGGCTCAGTTTAAATCATTACCTGGTGCTGGGTGCGGTCCTGTTCTGCATTGGACTCTACGGAGCGCTGGCAAAACGCAATGGCGTCGCGGTATTGATGGGCATTGAGATTATGCTGAACGCTGTGAATATTACGATGGTGGCCTTTTCGTTTTATAACAAGGTTCCCCCGTATGCTACTTATTTGACCGGTCAAATTTTCGCCATCTTCATCATCACCGTGGCTGCGGCTGAGGCAGCGGTGGCATTAGCAATGATCATTGCCATCTATCGCATACGCAGCTCAGTGGATGTTGGCGAAATTGATTTCATGAAGTGGTGATCAACATGGTATTTTATCAATTGTCCTGGCTGATTCTGCTCGCACCGCTTTTCTCCTTTGTAGTTATTGTTTTTGGGACGCGCGTCTGGGATATGCTCAGTCGTCCTCATGTTGTCGCAGCAGAAGCACATGGCAGTGACGCTCACGACGTTGAAGCAAAGGGATCACACGGTGACGACCACGGTGAGTATGATCTCGACGACGACGAGGACCCCCAGGTAGCGTATCTCACGATGGGGGCGCTGGCAAGTGGCTACGTCGGGATTGCAATTATGGCTCTTGCGTGTCTCTATTCGTGGCTGCTGCTGTTAAATACGGCGGGCGTCATCACTATTGCGCCGCCATTGCCGGGTAGCGGTATAACCGTACTCTCCTACGTATGGTATATGCAGGAGGGTGTCAATTATGTGATCTCATTCCACCTGGATAATCTGGCTATCGTAATGATGGTGGTAGTGACGACGATCTCATTACTTGTCCAGTTTTATTCCCAGGGATACATGGAGAATTCAGCAGGGTATGCACGATTCTTCTCCTACCTCTCGCTCTTTTCTTTCTCGATGCTCGACATCGTTTTCGCGCAGAATTTCCTGGTTATCTTCGTCGGGTGGGAACTGGTCGGTCTCAGCTCATATCTGCTGATTGGTTTCTGGATTAACAAGCAGGCCAAACCTCTCGAAGATCGACCTCAACCCGCCAGCGCGGCCATTCAGGCCTTCATCGTGAACCGTATCGGTGACGTGGGCTTTCTCATCGGCATCATGATCCTGTTCGTCAACACGGGCACATTCGAGTTCAGCCAGTTAGCGACAAAGGTCCAGAGTATGGACAAGGGGCTGCTGACCCTGGCCATGATCCTGGTCTTCTGTGGTGCCATTGGAAAGTCGGCGCAGGTGCCGCTGCAAATCTGGCTCCCTACTGCTATGGAGGGTCCCACGCCTGTCAGCGCCCTGATCCACGCCGCGACCATGGTCGCGGCGGGCGTCTATATGGTAGCTCGCACATTTCCACTCTTCGCGGCGGCAGATCCGGCAGCGTTTCAGGTGGTTGCCTGGATTGGCGGTATTAGCGCCATCTTCGCTGCGTCGATTGCTCTCGTACAGACCGACTTCAAACGGGTGCTGGCCTTCTCCACGATCAGCCAGCTTGGCTACATGTTTGTCGGCCTGGGGGTAGCCGGTTCTGTATATAACAATGGGCCTGGCATGTTCCACCTCTTCACTCACGCGTTCTTCAAAGCGCTGCTCTTCCTGGGTGCGGGGAGCGTCATTCATATGCTACACCACGCGACACATAAAGAGGTACAGGATATGCGCCTGATGGGCGGGCTGTCAAAATATATGCCCATCACCGCCATAACCTGGCTGATTGCCACGCTCTCGATTTCTGGCTTCCCCTTTTTCGCGGGCTTCTACAGTAAGGACACGATCATCGCACTTGCATACACCAACGGCTATTATGGCTTGTGGGTGGTAGTATGGGTGACCGCCGGTTTGACCGCCTTCTATATGCTGCGGGCCTATATCCTGGCCTTTGGAGGGAAAGGTGGTAGTTGGGGTGGCTTATGGGGGGGCGAGGGAGTCTATCGCGGCGAAGGTGTGCCGCGGGAGTCTCCTTTGACAATCACCATACCATTGATACTGCTGGCTATCCCTTCGGTGATTGCTGGCTACTGGTTCAGTTTCTTCACGTACCTCAATCCTACGGCACCGTCCCTGAATTTCGGGGAGATTATTGCAGACTGGAGGACCTATCCGGGTATCGTAGTGGCGCTGCTCGGCTTCGCCTGGGCATACACGCTCTATACTCGTGTTGACCTGTCAAAGATCAATGCTTTTGTGCAAGGCAATACAGTACTGCGCGTCTTGCACCGTATCCTCCTGCACAAGTACTATATCGACGATCTTTATGACTTATTTGTTCGCTATGTGGTGCTCGGCATCTCACATGTTGTGCAAGCCTTCGACACCTACATCATTGATGGCCTGGTCAATGGGACGGCACGTCTCGTGACGACTTTTGGCCGTGACCTACGTCACGTTGAGACTGGCAAAGTGCAAACGTATATGTTTGGTTTCTTTGGTGGTCTCGCGGTATTGGCGCTGGTCGTTATTGTGCTTGTCACTGTTATTAAGTAATGACTTGATATCCATCGCTGCAACGCCGCCAGGTTGACCGCGCAACGCCGCCAGGTTGACCGCGCAACGCCGCCAGGTTGACCGCAAGGGTCAACCCTACTATACACGCTAGCGCGCCTACCTACGGTCGGCAGCGATGAAATGAAGGATGAAACTGTGATATTTACGAATGTTCTGACCTGGATTATCCTGCTGCCGGTGATCGGCGCACTGGCAGTACTGACTACTCCAAAGTCAGTCGCACGCTGGCTGGCCCTGATATTTAGTGCCGCGACATTCGTGCTCTCGATGGCACTATTCTTCCAAATCGCCGTCAACGGCTATCATTTTGGTAATCTGCAAGATTTGCAATACCCGATTCAAATTCCGTGGATTGATTTTACGGCAGGGTCGATACAAATCAAGATCGATTATTTCCTGGGTATTGACGGCCTCAGCCTGCCAATGGTCATCCTCAATGCCCTGCTAACGATGCTCGCGGTCATTGGCAGCTGGGAGAAGACGCGTGTCAAGGAATACCTGGCTCTGCTGCTTATCCTGGAAGCCGGCGTGATGGGTGTCTTTATGGCCATCGACCTGTTTCTCTTCTTTCTCTTCTGGGAAGTCGAACTGGCCCCAATGTTCCTGCTCATCGGCATCTGGGGAAGCGAGACCATCAAACATGGCATGCCCGGGCGTATTTACTCGGCATGGAAATTCCTGCTCTACACCTTCTTTGGCAGCGTCTTCATGCTGATCGGTATCCTGGTGCTCTACTTCACCAATATCAACAACGGTGGTCAAGCGACAGCCAGCATGGTGTATTTCTCAGAACATATGTTCAACGGGCCTGTCAATATCCCGTTCACAAGCTTGACGATGAGCTTGCAACTGCTGACCTTCCTGCTGATCTTCCTGGCCTTTGCTATCAAAATACCTATGTTCCCCTTCCATACCTGGTTGCCGGATGCGCATACCGACGCTCCAACCGAGGTGAGCGTGATCCTGGCGGGTATACTGCTGAAGATGGGTGCCTACGGATTGATTCGTGTCTGCTTGACCCTCCTTCCGCAAGGCGTCCATGACTTCGCGGGCTGGTTAGCGGTGATTGCCGCTATTAATATCCTTTATGGCGCCAGTATCTGCCTGGTGCAAAAGGACATGAAGAGGCTGATTGCGTATTCCAGCGTAAGCCACATGGGTATCATTCTGCTCGGCGTAGCGGCGGCGGCTGGTACTGGTGATATAGCATTCCGCATGGCTGCATTGACAGGCGCGACCATTCAGATGTTTAGCCATGGAATCATCACGGGGATGTTGTTCTTCTGCGTCGGTGTGATCTACGACCATGCTCATACGCGCGAAATCGCTGCATTCGGCGGCGTCGCGAAGAGAATGCCAATGCTGGCAACGCTTTTCACCTTCGCGGGATTGGCCTCGCTAGGCCTGCCTGGCCTGGCTGGTTTTGTCGCGGAATATATGGTCTTCACCAGCAGCTTTCAGGTCTGGGCAACCGTCACAGCTGCCAGCGTTTTCACCATGATCCTGACAGCTTCCTACCTGCTGTGGATGCTCAAGCGCACCTTTTTCGGACCGTGCAATGAAAAGTCGAACTGGCTGCCCGATGCCAACCTGCGTGAAACGATACCACTTTTCGCGCTGTCAGCGGTCATCGTGTTCGTCGGTATTTTTCCACAGTTCCTTATTAATGTCATTACCCCTAGCCTGGCCATGATTATGAACGGTGCCAGCGCGGCCTTGCACCCGTAAAGGTGGTCGCCAAGGGGTAAGGAGTATTTTCCATGAATCAGGCAATTAGTGCAAATGACCTCTACCTGCTAGCACCTGAGTTAAGTCTGACGGTGCTGGCACTGGTGGTAATGACGATAGACCTGCTTTTCAAACGCCGCATCGTAACAGTGTCGGTGGCTTTGATCGGTCTCATAGTTCCAGCAGCTTTTTCCATCACGCAAGCGCTGACACTGGATTTCTCGGTTTCCCACCAGGCATTCTTTAACATGCTGGTGGTTGACCAGTACGCAATCTTCTTTCAGATCCTTTTTCTGATTATCGCAGCCGTGATGATCCTGGTATCTTACGATTACGTGGGCAAGTATGTTAAGGCAGACGGTGAATTTTATACGCTCATGCTCTTCTCAGTGACAGGCATGATGCTCCTGGCAAGTACAAGTGAACTGATCACCATCTACATCTCGTTTGAGCTGACAAGTATCCCGCTCTATGTGATGGCGGGTCTCATCCGTGCGAGTGAGCGCTCAGCAGAAGCAGCCGTCAAATTCGTGTTGCTGGGAGCCATGTCGTCGGCCATCCTGCTGTACGGTTTTGCGCTGCTTTATGGCCTGACGGGTACAACGGACCTGATGGGTATTGCCACCGCGATTAAGAACGGCGTCCATACGGGCAACTTGATGGAGTTGGTTGCCGGTATTTTGATCCTGGCGGGTTTCGGCTTCAAGATTTCGGCTGTTCCTTTTCACATGTGGGCTCCGGATATTTACGAGGGAGCGCCGACACCTGCGACAGCCTTTTTCTCGGTTGGCTCAAAAGCTGCGGGTTTCGCTGCGCTGATACGCGTCTTTATCGATGGTGGCTTAGGCCAGATCAATCTTCCCTTTCTGGTACTCGCGTTCACGATTGTAGCGATCCTGACCATGACACTGGGGAACTTAGTGGCGGCAGTGCAGACGAACGTCAAGCGTATGATGGCCTACTCCAGTATCGCACAGGTAGGTTACATCCTTGTTGGCGTTACTACGAGCCTGGCAAGCAACCAGCCGGCTGGCAATTCAGCGGTGCTGTTCTTCATCTTTGTGTATGCGCTGACGAACCTGGGAGCCTTCTCCGGCATTATCGCACTGGCAAACGCAACCGGGGGAGAACGTATCGATGATTTCCGCGGCCTTGCCAAGCGTGCGCCCCTGTTGAGTCTGGGCACGGCGCTGTGTTTGCTCTCTCTGGGTGGAATTCCACCAATGGCAGGGTTTGTGAGTAAGGTATTTATCTTCACGGCCGCCTGGGGGCAAGGACAGGCTCTCATTGGCAGCGGTCAGGTAGTGATAGGACAGTGTCTCAATGTGCTTGTGGTGGTTGCCTTGATCAACACCATCATATCACTGGTCTACTATGGACGTGTTGTCAAATCCATGTACTTCGATGCACCGTTTAAGGAAGATCACCTGTCGACGCCGATTGGCCTCTCTTCCTCGATTGCTCTGATGACGGCTGCTCTGATTGTGATTACCTTCGCAGCACAGTTAGTGCTGGCGGCCACAACTCCCGCAGCAAATAGTTTGTTAGCATTTCTGCTAGGGAGATGAGCAGAAAGAAGAAGCCAGGGTAGGATGCCACCATCCTGCCCTGGCTTTTTTCGTTGATTTACTTGCTCTCGGTAAAGCCCGCATCTACCAGCGCTCTCTCTAAAAGATCCGTCACCTGTAAAGCGGCCGCCCAGCGTCGTAGATAGATCATTTCAAGATTGGAACCCTGTACTTTGAGGACGCCGAGAATATCATTCCATTGGCGGTCCGATACTTCGCCTCCCATCCTGAACCATTCCAGCTTGTTCAGGATGGTGCCTTCTGGTGAGGCGACGTAGAAGGAGCGCTCACTACTTTCCAGTGTTATTAGTCGCACCCTGTGCAACTCTTCCTGGTCAAACAAGCGAGATTTGGGTATGAAGACATCGACTTTGAGAATCGATGCTAAGTGAATTACGTTGAAAGAGCTACGGCGTTGAATTGCATCCCTCACCGCATCTTCATCAATGTAGTAATCTGCTTCAAGGAGTCTTATTAATGGTCGAACATGCTCTAATTTCAGGTTGGCGACTATATCCACATCAATTGTCAATCTTGGGATGCCATTGAGGGAACTTGCTACAGATCCTCCAATATGATAAGGAACCTCAAGCTGCTCCAATGCTTCCACAACAGGTGTCGTTGCAGCCAAAATATCTGGTATATTCATTGACATTTTCGTTTCTCCAAATATATCCGTACCCGTTGAGCCAATTCTTTGCCATAGTAAAGCTCAATAAAAATCAGACCGAATTCTTCTTCGCTAGTATCTGGATGTAACTGTCGAATGCTTTCCCTGGAAGCTACTATTACGCTTTGGCTCAGTGATCTAACGAGACCAAATAGTTTTGCAGGAGTTGCCTTGCGTATCAATTCAATCTGTACGCGCTCTGCCTCAGGGGTGGTGTCCATTGATTGGGTTCTCATCTTTGTGTTGCCTCTCTTGTTCGCTCTGTCAAGAGTGTACAGGATGGGAAAAAACATGTCAATCTCATTGAAACTTTTGTTCATATTTTCTGTATTTTTACGTTGCTAAACACGACCTCTGTCAGGGTATTAGCGTTGTCTGTAGCAGCACTGACCAGGTTGTTCTCTTACAACCTTCTGAAAATCAGATTATAATATGGTACGCTAATGCAAATGAGATATAAAGGCAACCGCGATGAAACGAAGTGTCTTATCTAGACTACATACCAATGGTATCTACTATATTACTGGAACCTTGCTCCTGGTCATTGGTGTGCCCCTGTATCAGGGCCTGGTACTTCTGCCGCAGGGGTATAGTGTCGCTCTCGCGTCGGCGGAAGGTGGCGCTTTCGCTCCGTATCTCTTTTGGATTGGGAACCATCTGGGAGCGTTTTTAGGGTATAGAGCATTATCGATTGCCGCTTTTGCAGCCCTGTTCAGTCTGCCTTTTACCCTTTTTCGCATCATTGTGGCACAGGAAATCCTGGGTGGCGGAGACATAGAACTTGTGGCAGAGGAACCGGACGAAGACGATCACCCACAGCAAGAAGACTCCCTGGAATCTTCTGAGGTCACGGGAGAACCTCGAGAAACGGATACCGAGGAAGCAAGTAGTACGCTATCCTGGCGGGGAAAAGGATTCGCCGTACTGGCGGCCTGGACAGGAATGCTGGCTATCATGCTCTATTTTCTTGGCACACTGGCGAGCACGCTCTATCTTTGGATAGTGAGCAGCGGCTTTACTGAACATACTGCACCGCCTGGCGGCTTCTCTACAATTTCGGGGACGGCGACTATTGTCACTTATACGATTGGCGGGGGATTGCTCGCTATGGCCTGTCTCTTCTTTGGCGCAATGATCGTCAGGAGTGGGTTGAAACTCTGGCCGGGGATTTGGGTAGCATTTGGGTATACAGCGCTCGCCGTGGCCGCATTCCTCAGCATTAGTGCTGTGGCTGTGGCAAGCGCACCAATAGAAGGAAAGGCAGCGCTCACCACACCGGCTATTCTTCTCTTTGCCCTCTGGGCGCTCTGGTTTGGAGTAATGCTGGTACGTTTAAAGCCAGAGCCATAGGAGGGATTAGCACTATGCTATTAAATCATAGCATTGTGAACAAACTCAATTCAACACAGGACCATTTGCCGCTGATAACGCCTCATAACCGGACTTCCAACAGGTGATCGCTTCTTCATAGCGCCCCAATTGTTCCAGTACTTCTGCCCACCGGCCATACAAATCCGACACTTGAGTATAGGCTTGTGTCGGAGAAAGGCCATTCTGAGCCTTTTCAAACCAGGCCAGGGCTTCTTCTAAATGATGTTGTCGTCGCTCCCCTTCAAATCGTTGAGCCTCCGCCTGCGCAACTTTCCCACACTCCAAGTAGGTTAAGCTCTCAAGGAATCTGTCCTTATTCTGGATAAGGTCGATATTATCAAGAGCGCGCTGACAATAGCGGTTGGCTTCCTCCAATCGACCTTCAGTGAGGCGTACATCAGCTAAAGACGCACAATTGATCATGACCATTTTGGCGTTACTCTGACTTGCTGCAATGGAGAGGGCTTCGGTATAGTGATCAGATGCTTCTCTATAATCTCCTAATTGTAAATAGATGTAGCCAAGCATATTATGGGCCAGGCCTTCCATATGGCGGTCCGCGCACCGTTCATACAATTCTAAAGCTTTTACTGCGGCAAGTTGGGCATTGATCAAATTTCCCGAACGCAGGTAGGTTTGACACAACCCATAATAGATATTGCCAATCTCTTCATCATCGTCGATGTAGAGACAGAGGCCCAGCGCAAGCTCATAATGTTGGATGGCGGCAGCATACAGCCCACGCATAAGATAGGTCATGGCGAGGCCATAGCGGGCCTTGAGTTTCGCCTCGGGTAGTTGAATTTTTTTGCTTTGCAGAACTTTGAGGCACTTTGTGTAGTGGCGAGAAGCATCTTCATATTGACCGAGATTGACGGCAGCCATACCAAGGCGCAGGAGGGAATGCGTAAGACGTACACGATCAATGCGGCTCTCTTCACCTCCATCACCTTCCACAAATTTAGGCAGAGGTGATAGAACCTTAGCGGCATCATCCCAACGTTTACTTGAAACGTGGCACCAACCGAGTAAATAGGCGATCTCTTGCTGCTCTTCTTCGTTGTCAGCTTGTATTGCTTCAAGTACGGGCAAAGCTTTATCCGCCTGCCCTTCCTCAAGCAACAACCGAGCACGAAACAGTAACATCCGAACATCATTATTCTGAGCCATAAGCGCAGCACCTCCCTTGAAAATATACACAAGTATAGCATATTTAATCAAAGAGAGATAGCCTATTTAGGAGGCTTCTAAATTCAATTGAATAAAGGAAAACACTCAAATAATCTGAAAATAGAACGGGATATCTTTCTTCCCCCCCACCGCGCCCACTGAGTGGTGAGGAGATTCCCGTTGGAGAAAGTATACCGCAGGCGCCTTTTCTACACAAGACGAAGCAGTACTTTACGGGTGTAGACAGTACTCGCGGTAAAAACAAGAGATACCACCACATTTGATGCCGTACGTGAGTTTGGCAATATGTGATGATACCTTTGGTCCATGAGAGATTGACTACACTTCTTCAACTGAGGGGCTACTGGTTTGATTTGTAGAGCCAGTGGCAGATGCTTGTTCCTCTTGAGATCCTGCTGCAAAGATCATATCCGCCAGTTCTTTGCGGGTGCGTTCGATGATACTACGAAGCCTGGCTAACTGCTCTGGGTTCTGGAAAGACATCCTACCCGCAATGGTCAGCAAACGCACAACTTCTAAAGCCTCGCTTCTCAAAGCTTGCAATTCTGGTGAGAATTCACGTCTGCCAAAACCTTTCCGGTGACGCATCCAGGGCGGTCCAGCAAACTCTTCGTTAATTTTCTGCCGCTCAGTCAGAATGGCACGACCCTCATCGGTGATGGTATAGACTTTCTTCCCTTCGACTTCTTTAGCCGTGACAAAAGCGCGGTCTTCGAGCATTTGCAAGGTAGGATAGATTGAGCCAGCACTGGGGCTATAGAAACCACCAGATTTCTCTTCCAACGCCTTCATCATTTCATACCCATGCATAGGTCGCTCTTGTAGCAGTTCTAGCAGGGCAAATTTTACGTCCCCGCGTCCAAAGAAACGAGGTCCTTCACCACCAGGACCGAATGGGCCTCCTGGTCCAAAAGGGCCGCGCCCACGGCGCATTCCAAAGAAGTGAGGACCATGGCGAAATGGGCCATGAGCATGTTGCGGCCCGGAGAAACGAGGATCAAACCTCTCTCTTTCTCCACGAAGCCAGGGAGGTGTCCAACCTTCCTCACCAGCGCCTTGATATTCATAAGCAAACCGTTTACCAAACATATTTTTTCGTTCCCTTTCTTTTTCTTCATTACGATATATCGCAATCTCACTTTTAATTATAACGATATATCGTTAATTGTCAAGTGTTTTGCTGTGCAATTTGAAAAGTGAGGAATATTTGCCCATATTCGTCCGGAGGCGCTATGCGTTCTTGCGAAGGGAAAAGGCCAGTGATAGACTGTAACTATAAAAAAGACTTGTACCCAACAATTTGACATAGTATTTTGCCAGGATGGAAACACGCCTATTAGTTTCTGTATCGAAACTACATTACTGGCAGCAAAAATCAGGAATTTGTAGGTTTTGCATCTTAGGAGGAGACGTCTTGTGAATGGCAAATCTGAAATCAGCCACAGGAGAAGCACCGTGCCAGCACCCAATCGCGCTGGAGATCGGCTGGTAGGACGACGCATCGTTACTATTGGCGGAGGCTCTGGTACATTTTCTGTACTTTCACATATGAAGAAATATTCGTTCAATATCAGTGCTATCGTCACCATGTCAGACAGCGGTGGAAGTTCACGTATGCTCATGGATGAGTTTCGACGCCAGTTACCCCTCGGAGATTTGCGCCAGTCGCTCGTAGCGTTAGCGCGCAATGGCGCACTGTGGCGCGAAGTGTTTATGCACCGATTTGAACAGTCAGATGAAACGGATGGAGCAGCGCAGCGCAGGGGTGTCAGTGGCCACAGCCTGGGTAATCTCATTTTGAAGGGGCTACAAGATATCAACAACGGAGATCTCCTGCTTGCCATTGAGGATGCCCAGGAGCTTCTCAACACTGCCGGGCGAGTGCTGCCAGTGACGCTTGCACAAACATCTCTTTGTGCTGACCTTGAAGATGGAACCACTATCTGCGGTGAAACCGACATTGATACCAGGGGGAAAAACAACCTGAACGATTTATCACCCATCAAGCAATTACGCCTGGTTCCTCCAGACGCTCCTGGTTGTGCTCAAGCTTTACGTGCTATTCGACGTGCAGATACCATTATCATTGGGCCAGGTGATCTCTATACAAGCCTCATACCGAACTTGCTTGTGTCCGATATTGCCAGGGCGGTACGCGAATCCGACGCAGAAAAGGTGTATATATGTAACCTGATGACAAAGCATGGAGAGACAGATGGCTTCAAGGCTACAAATTTCGTAAACGAAATCCACCGCTATCTAGGTGGGCGCGTAGACAGGGTCATTGTCAACAATGGTTCATTTCCGCCAGACCTATTAAAGACATATGCAGAGGAAAGGAGCGAGCCTGTTGTGCCAGACCGTGCGCAGTTGACTCGTCTCGTTCCTAATGTGACTATTGAACAACTCAATCTTGAAGATGACCGTTTAGCCCGTCATGATCCTGAAAGGCTGGTGCAGGCCATCTTCTCCACCGATGACCTGTGACGAAAGGTCGCTGACAAGGACTTGCGGAGATCGTATACTGCGGAACCTAGTGTATACCGCGCGCAATTTGCTCGAATTCTTCGCGAGGGAATGCTCTCATTGTCTGCGTACGCACACTGCCCTGAGCTATAGTGCCAAGAACGAGACGAGCGGCGGTCTGATCATCGGGGGCTTCAGTTATGACGACGTAATCATACTGTCCCATAACCAGGTAGAACCCAACCAGTCTGCCGCCAGCCTCTCTTGCGGCGGTGTCAAACGCTTGCAAACGTTCAGGGGCATTTTTGACTTCTTTGATACCTTGTTCAGTGAGATTGACCAGGCTAATATAGGTTGGCATGAATCTGTGTACCTCCCACTCAATGGCTAATACCTGAACCTTAAATAAAACATGGAGTATTTAGAGGGTATCTACCAGCATTGTACACGCTACAACTGTTCGCTACAAGCTGAACAATTACCACGAAGAGATCAACCGCTTGACTTCTCCTGGGCGTATGATACCTTGATCGGTTATGAGATTTGTTACAAGGTGGGACGGAGTGCGATCAAAGTAAAAATTACGAACTTTGACTCCCTCTATGGGCTGATCCATCACCTCCTCAGCTTCCTTCTCCTCAAGCTGCTCAAGGTCACCATTCCAGTCTCGCGGAGAGAATTTCAAAGTTTCACATAGTACATAGAATGGCACGTTATGCCCGTGGGCAGCCCAGGCCAGGAGAGAGGTTCCGGCTTTATTAATCACGTCGCCGTTTGCCAGGACTGTATCTGCACCCACGACAAGAGCATGGCACTGCGGCACAAAAATATCAGCCTCGGCATCGGTAATCAAGGTGACCGCGATCCCACGCTGCCTGGCTATTAGTTGAGCCATATTCCTTCCCTCGTAACGAGGGCGCCCTTCTAAGACTATGACGTGCTCAATCTGCGCTTTGCAGGCTACAATGACGTCCAGGACCGTTCCAGACATACTATGCGTCATCAGTGTTCCCTTGAGCATAGGACGGGCATAGGCCGCAATATGCTCTGTAGCCTGATCAATTTCCTGGAGTAAGTGGGAAGTTTCAGTTGCTATCTCGGCAGGGCCGCCGGGCGTCTTGAGAATACGCCTGACTGCTCTCGCAAGCGCTGCCATCGCAGGATGTGCCTGTTCCATTTTCTGCGCCGTAATGTGCAGGCGCTGCATCGATTCCTCAGCAGGGGACGTTGTATCGCTGGTGAGATCGTGCATAATTGAGACCGCTTCACGTACAATCCAACGTGAGCCATGATCACGATCATGACATACCGCCAATACGCGCTGTTCTATATCTTCCATGTCATCTCCTCCCTGTATACATTGGCTTCTTGCATAAGCCGCCAATTGGCGCTTGCATGCGTCCTTCATGATTGGATACACTATATTGGTATGAGCCAATCAGGAGGGAGACATGCGACACAGTACCGTTCACCACCAGCCACTACCACTATTCACAGCTTCCATTTGTTCGCTTATTCAACTTGAGCGCAATAGCAATACTCCATTATACCAACAGATTTGCGAAAAAATACGAGAAGCCATCCTTTCTGGGCAACTCGCGGAAGGAACGCGTTTGCCGACAGAACGAGCGCTGGCTAATGCCCTGGGAGTAAATCGCACAACCGTGATGAACGCCTACAACCAGCTGGCCAGTGATGGCCTGGTCGAAGGACATGTTGGCCGGGGCACGCTTGTGAAACGCAACCAGTTCAACTATCTGGATGACAACTTCGATGCTGACGGCCCTTCATGGCTGTTCGGTCTACCTACTACTGAGCGCGAAGTAGTTGGACCCGATGCGCGCTTGTTAAGCGAGCTGGCGTCTATTGGAGAGGACGTTATTTCACTAGCGGCGGGTACACCTTCAACGGACCTGCTCCCTGCTGAAATGCTGAATACCATCTTTGCAGATGGCCTCCTGCGCTCGCGGCAGAGCGCGCTCGGTTATTGTCCTGTTGAGGGATTACTCAGTCTACGAAGAAGTATTGCGGCACGGATGCGTACACGTGGCGTGGCGGTGGATACTCAACAAATCCTTATTCTCTCAGGCTCAACACAAGGAATAGGTTTAGCGGGTCGCTTTCTTCTCAATCCAGGAGACGAAGTTGTCGTTGAAGTGCCTACCTACCTGGGGGCGATCCAAACATTTCGTGCGCTGGGTGCACGTGTGATAGGGGTTCCAATAGATAGTGAAGGAATGCGCGTCGACTTGCTGGAGACTATCCTGGCGCGCCATCGACCTCGCTTGATCTATACTATGCCTACATTCCAAAACCCTACCGGTGTGGTAATGTCACCCGAAAGGCGGCGTCGTTTGCTGCTGCTGGCCAGGCGATACCAGACGCCGATTTTGGAAGATGATCCCTACTCGGAGATTTACTTTGAAGGGAAACAACCTCAACCTTTGAAGGCGTTTGATACGCATTCACAGGTCATCTACCTGAGCACGTTCTCTAAAATACTGGCTCCCGGTTTGAGAGTCGCGTGGCTGGCTGCACCTGAACCAATGATTGAGCGACTCTCGCTCCACAAGCAAATCTTTGACCTGAATACCAACGCCCTTGGGCAGTGGGCTGTTTCCGAGATACTGCAACGCGACGAATTGATGGACAAGCATCTCATGTTGTTACGACAACACTACCAACACAAACGAGACGTAATGTTGCAAGCGATTAGAGCGCACTTGCGTGATAACGTACGGGTCAATATTCCAGGGGGAGGCTTCCACCTATGGTGCAGGCTCCAGGGAGATATACGAGCGCGCTCGCTGCTACGCGAAGCAACAAGAGAACTCGTGGCGTTCGTCATCGGTGAACCATTCCATGTCGATGGAGGGGGCCATCAACAATTTCGTCTCAGTTATGCGTATCCTGAGGAGGAGAAAATCGAGGAGGGCGTGCGGAGGATTGGCAATGCGCTAAGGCTCTTGCAAGCGCGCCGCCTTCAACGCGAAGAACCCCCGTCGATGCACGTGGAGCATATTCCTATGGTGTGACAACTCCCCATGCGTAAACGCAGGGGCTTCTCAGGAAACGCGGCACCCATCGGTGTACGTTGGCTCCTGAAGGCCATGCCCTGGCCTTGCAAGCTTGAGAATATTCTGAGTGGCATTGACATCACGGTCTGCCACATAGCCACAGCAAGGACAGATATGGGTTCGGACCGACAGACTCTTTGGTACGATCTCCCCACATTGGTAGCATTTCTGCGAGGTGAAACAGGGGTTCACTCGGATGACTTGATGTCCAGCACTCTCAGCCTTAACTTCAAGAATGTCGAGGAACGCGCCCCACGAGACGTCCATGATGCTCTTGGCCAGCGCATGATTGTGGACCATGTTGAGAATAGTCAGCTTCTCAACAGCGATCACTTGATAGTGTTCAGCGTACGGCTTGGCCGTCTTATAGTGAAAATCCCGCCGCTGCCGGGCGATCTTGAGATGGGTTTGCGCCGTGCTCCGAGCAGCTTTACGGCGTCGATGAGACCCCTTTTTGCGTCTACCTATCGTCCGCTGCTTGCGTCTCAAGGTTTGCTGCGAGCTACGATAGAAGCGCGGGGATTCGACGGTATGGCCCTCACTATCCGTCAGGAACGATTTGAGTCCGACATCAATCCCGATGGCAGGATGAGAGCAGTCAGAGGGAGCATGTTCAGTCCGTGGCTCCGTCTCACAGACGATGAGAGCATACCAGTGTCCATCGGCCCGATGGACCAGGTGAACCGTCTTAGGCGTGCCCTCGATAGGACGGTGCAGCTTGATCTTGAGGAAATGTCCCAGTTTCTTGGGAACCATGAGATGTTTCTTGTCCTCATGCAAGTACACGTCTTTGCCATATTGCCGCAGTTGAATGCTCTGCCAGCGATTGGGCTGCTTAAAACGGGGGAAGCCAATATCCGGGATGTCACTGGCTTTCGCGGCAAGGAACCGCTTCAGCGATTTGGTGAGCCGGTCTGCGAGCATCTGGACAGTGGTGGCGGGCACATGATCACGGCCCTGACCTTTGAAAGCACGTTCCAGATCGTACTTACTGGGGAACGTGCCTTGCTCCTCATACTGCTGTTTGACCATCTCAAGCATCCTATTATAGATATGGCGAGACGTAGCCAGGCAAGCCATGAGCAAGTGGGCCTGTTCCTTATTCACGTACAGTCGGTACTCAAATGTTTTCATGTTCTCTGTTATAATGCATTAGAAAAGGTATGTCAACAGGTTAGACCGCCTGCGGGCGGGCGGCAATGCACCCACCTGCTTGAAAGCAGTGGCCCTCTTGCCGCATTTTTGGTAGGGCAGCCATCTGATGTATTCAGGTAGCTGCCCTACTGCTTTTCTTTTATACTCGGAGGATTAGTTTATTTACTTCCACACAAACGAGACTCCTGGCCCTGGACTGAAATTCCAAGAGCTCCAACGCGCCCAACCTCCACCGTTGGCGTACCAGTTCCAGTTCGTAGCGTAGACAGAGCCATCCTTGTTGATGCCCTCAACCACTGCAACGTGACCGAAATAACCTGCACCCTGTACTCCTGGTTGCAGGACGATGATGGAAGGTACATGCGGAATGGACGAAACATTCCATCCATATGCTCTGGCCCCAGCTGCCCATGCCCATGCATCCCCTCCCCAGGGAACCCAGTTACCCGTCAACTGGTGATAGCGAAAATCTGCATAGTACGTACATTGGCCGTAGGTAAAGCCATCATACCCACTTGTACCTGCAGGGGGAGCTGGCAAGCCAGAATACGGTTGATTACTACTAGGTTGATACCCATCGCGAGTTACAGCCGTGACCGTTGCTGCCTGCTCTGCTAATAGACTGGGGTTGTTATTGCTACCTTCTACCCAGTTCATAATCGGCCGAAATGGATTAAACCCCTTTTCCGCGTTCGTTCCAGCCGGGACCACTGCCAGTAACGTGCCAATTGCCATTAATAACAGTACTACTGTAACTGAGAGTTGCACAACCCAGCGACGTCCCCTAGGGGCCAGCAATGTGCCACTGCTTTTCTTACCAGTACTGCGGATCACAACGGGCTGACGTAGAGATGTTGTTGTATTTCTCTGAAGGGGCAATTCACCCGTTTGTATTTCGGGCAGGCTGCGCGTCGCTCCCGGTGATGTAAAGAGGTCTGTCAGCGGGCGAGTTATAGCCGGGGTAGACGGATTCTGGATGCCTGGTAAAAGAGCCGTTCCAATTGGAAGTGGAGAGGCATCAGGAAAGGATAGCTGCTCTACTGGAGAAAGTTGGCTGACAAGCCCTGGTAGCTGTAATGTCCCAACAGTAGTCTTTTGTTCTGTGGTGGCACTATTCGGACGATCCTCAATAGACGACATACGTGTGACTCCAATCCTTCAGATTTAGACTGCCCTAACGCACAACCTCTACGTCTTGCATTATAGATGACTGTACCCGTTAAAAAAATCCAGGTCAAGCATATGAAGCTTGACCTAGGACTATGGTACTGAACGCTCTTTCTATTTTTTAGTCAAGTAAATGATCCCTGTCACGGCCAATGCTCCCCCCACTGCCAGGAGGCTATCAATGAGATACTGTTGCCAATGTTTCTCTGTACGCACTGGAAGTTGTGGAATCTGTTCAATGTCACGCATAGGAACTCCTTTCTACTCATCCCTGCTGCGCGGTACGAGATGGATGTCGATGTCGGTACTCAGCCGCAGTAAACGATTGATGATGGAGCCGCGGATAAGTTCTTCCCAATGGCTGCGCGCTGGCTGACCCAGCACAAGCTGGGTCACCTGCCGCTCGTGGGCGACCTCCACCAGCTTTTTGGCGATATCGCGGCTGCTCGTGCGGATGACCTCAGCCCCCAGGTCTTCAGCGAGCACGGCATGCTCTTCCAGGCGACGCCGCGCAGCCTCACGCTGCTTTGGGGCGTCCTTGCCATACTTGAGAAAGCCGATAAGTCTTCCCGTGAAGGCGCGATAACCCTCCGGCTGGATCGAGACGGCGATCAAATCCGCGTGCAGTCCGTGTGCCAACCGCCAGGCATCGCGGATGACCTCGCGGGTATGGGGTCGGGCATCGAAGCCCACCAGGACTCGCTCGCTGGCAGGCCACAGCTCGTTGATCCCGTGCTCGGTCATGTACTGCTGGAGCTGCGCCTCGGTCTTCTCGGCCGTGCGCCGCAGCGCCAGTTCGCGCAGCGCCGTCAGATTCCCCTCGCGGAAGAAATTGTTCAGTGACGCCTCAATGCGATCAGGAGGATAGATATTGCCGTGCCTCATGCGCTGCCGCAGGGCATAGGGAGAGATATCGATCAACTCCACTTCGTCAGCCTGGTCGAGGATGCGGTCGGGCAGCGTTTCGCGCACACGTACCCCTGTGATACTGGCAACCAGGTCGTTCAGACTCTCCAGGTGCTGAATATTGACTGTGGTGACCACGTTGATACCCGCATCGAGGATCTCCAGCACATCCTGATAGCGTTTCGCGTGCTTCGAACCGGCCACGTTGGTATGGGCCAGTTCATCGATCAGCGCCACCCTGGGATGCCTAGCAATGATGGCCTCGGTATCCATCTCTTCGAGGGTCACGCCGCGATAGGTGACTTTCTTACGTGGAATGACCTCTAAATCCCCCAGTTGGGCCTGCGTCTGGGCACGCCCATGCGTCTCCACATAGCCGACCACGACGTCGGTACCCCGGCCTTCGCGGCGGTGTCCCTCGTTCAGCATGGTATACGTCTTCCCCGCTCCGGCTACCGATCCCAGGTAGACGCGCAAGCGACCACGCCGATGCGGGTACCCTTCGGTTTGCTGAGCGGTCTGCTCACCCGAAGCAGGTGTGGCCGAGGGAGGAGCTTCCAGGTCGCTATCTCGTAGGCTATAGCGCCGCAGCAGTTCCTCCGGATCGGGCCGACCCTCCTCACGCTCACGTGTTTGATCGTCGGGCGGGTGCTCTGCCATTGTGTCCCTACCTTTTATTCCGCTTATTCAGCACTACAACGATGCTCGGTTGACCGCAAGGGTCAACCCTACTATACACGCTAGCGCTTCTGTTTGATATCCATCGCTGCAACGCCGCTCGGTTGACCGCAAGGGTCAACCCTACTATACACGCTAGCGCTCAGGAGTGCGGAAACAAATTATTTCAGCGCATCCAGCGCGAGATTCAAGTCAAGTACATTGACGAACGGCTCACCAAAGATGCCCAGGAAGCGCCCTGTCACGTTATTCATCACCAGTTGCTTGACCTTGCCCTGGCTCAAACCACGTGCCTGAGCCACGCGCGGCACCTGGTAGAGGGCACCCGCGATGGAGATATCCGGGTCGAGCCCCGACCCCGAGGATGTGACAAGATCAACCGGCACCGGGCCGGGAGGCGCGTTCGGGTTCTCCTTCTTCAGTTCAGCGACATTTTTCTGCACCGTCTTAATGAGTACCGAATTGGTTGGCCCCAGGTTCGAGGCAGTCGAGTTATCGGCAGCGTACGGCTCGGGCGTTCCAGTACCTGGGTTGACGGTTACCGAAGGTCGCCCACGGAAGTACTTGGACGAGGTCCAGTACTGCCCGATCAGATCCGAGCCCACCAGCTTGCCGTTGACGTAGTGCAGGCTACCGTTGGCCTGGTACGGGAAGATCAACTGGGCCAGCACCGTGACGACCCCTGGATAAATCAGACCCGTGAGGATCGTCAGGAGCAGCGTCAAGTTTTACTCATTTCACACTTCCTTCTTCTTTCTCAAGGATGGCCGACAGCCCAATCGAGGTGGACCGGGCTGCCGCATACCCGCGATTGCTTAGAGCGTCAGGTGCAGCACCTGCAAGATCAAGTCGATGGCTTTAATAAAGATGAACGGGATGATGATGCCACCGATGCCGTAGATCAGCAAGTTCCGGCGCAAGAGTGGCCCCGCCCCAATCGGGCGGTACTTGACGCCACGCAAGGCCAGCGGGATCAGCGCGACGATGATCAACGCGTTGAAGATCACCGCGGAGAGCACCGCGCTGTGCGGGGTTGCCAGCTGCATGACGTTGAGCGCGTTGAGCTGCGGATAGGTCACCGCGAAGGCCGCCGGGATGATGGCGAAGTACTTGGCGACATCGTTGGCGATGCTGAACGTGGTCAGCGCCCCGCGCGTGATCAACAGTTGCTTGCCCACCTCGACCACCTCGATCAACTTGGTCGGGTTGGAGTCGAGATCGATCATGTTGGCTGCTTCCTTGGCGGCCTGCGTGCCGGTGTTCATCGCCACCCCCACATCCGCCTGAGCCAGGGCCGGCGCATCGTTGGTGCCATCACCGGTCATGGCCACCATGCGCCCACCGGTCTGCTGCTCGCGAATGAGCTTCATCTTGTTCTCCGGCGTGGCCTGTGCCAGGAAGTCATCGACGCCCGATTCCTTAGCGATAGCGGCGGCGGTGAGAGGGTTATCCCCGGTGATCATAATCGTGCGGATGCCCATGCGCCGCAGCTGGTCGAAGCGCGCGCGCATGCCGCCCTTGACGATGTCCTTGAGCTCGATTACGCCCAGCACGCGCGCCTGTTCCACGGCGCCATTGGAGTCAGTTTGTGTTTCGGCCACCACCAGCGGCGTACTGCCCACGCTGGCGATGCCATTGACAATCACTTTCAGTTCGTCGCTGCTTGCTCCCCCATGCTCCGCCACATAGGCGGCAATTGAATCGCCTGCGCCTTTGCGGATCGTATGGGTCACGACAGACTGACCACTGCCGTTCTGGCTGCCATTCAAGTCTACTCCACTCATGCGGGTCATGGCCGAGAAGGGAAAGAAGATCGCCCTCGGGTCCACTTCATCCGATAAGCCATAGCGCTCTTTGGCCAACGCCACGATCGAGCGCCCCTCTGGCGTCTCGTCGGAGAGGCTGGAGAGCATGGCAGCGTGCGCCAGGTCGTGCTCCTCCACGCCACGCAGCGGCACAAAGCGGGTCGCCTGCCGATTGCCCAGCGTGATGGTGCCGGTCTTGTCCAGCAAGAGCACGTCCACGTCACCTGCCGCCTCGACGGCGCGCCCGCTCATGGCCAGCACGTTGCGCTGCACCATGCGGTCCATCCCCGCGATGCCAATGGAAGAGAGCAGCCCACCGATGGTCGTCGGGATGAGACATATCAGCAGCGCGATCAGCGTCGTGACCGAGACGGGTGCACCCGAATAGATCGCAAAGGGTTCCAGCGAGACCACCACCAGCACGAAGATGATCGTGAGGCTGGCGATCAGGATGTTGAGCGCAATCTCATTGGGTGTCCTCTGCCGTTTGGCTCCCTCGACCAGGGCGATCATGCGATCGAGGAAGGTCTCGCCCGGGTTGGCGCTGATCCGCACCACGATCCAGTCCGAGAGCACCCGCGTGCCACCGGTCACCGCGCTGCGGTCGCCGCCACTCTCGCGAATGACGGGGGCCGACTCTCCGGTGATGGCCGACTCATCGACCGAGGCCACCCCCTCCAGCACGTCGCCATCGCCAGGGATCACATCCCCGGCTTCGACCAGCACCAGGTCGCCTTTGCGCAAGTCTGGCGCGGCCACTTCCTGGACATTGCTGAAGCGGTCAGGGCTGGAGAGCCGCTTGGCCATCGTCGTGGAGCGCGCCTTGCGCAGGGTGTCGGCCTGGGCTTTGCCACGTCCCTCGGCCATCGCTTCGGCAAAATTGGCAAAGACCACGGTGAACCACAACCAGACGGCTACTGCCAGCACGAAGATCGTCTCGGACGTGAGCAGGCTGCGTGTGAAAGTCGCGGTGGGTGTGGCAAACAGCAAGCGCACGAACTCAATAGTGGTAATTACACTGCCCACCTCCACCACGAACATGACCGGGTTCTTGATCTGTACGCGCGGGTCCAGTTTCTTGAAGGAGTCCGGGATCGCGCCGCGGATGATCTTGGGGTCCCAGATCGAAATGTCGCCCTTGCGCCGCGTCTTCCACTGTTTGACTTCGAGCGTATCAGTTTGCAAATCGGTGCTCATTTCAGAATGTTCTCCCTTGCTGCATCAGCAATTGTTCGACAATCGGCCCCAGCGAGTACGCCGGGAAGTAGGTCAGCGCCCCCACAATCAGGATCACGCCAATCAAGAGCACCACGAAGAGCGGCCCAGTCGTCGGGAAGGTGCCTAGCCCGGCAGGCACGGCCTTCTTCCTCACCAGCGAGCCTGCGAAGGCCAGGATGGGGATGACTTCGGCAAAGCGGCCGATCATCATGACCAGGCCCATCGTCCAGTTGTAGTAGGGCGAGGCCGAGAGTCCGGCGAAGGCCGAGCCGTTGTTGCCATTGGCCGAGGTATAGGCGTACAGGACCTCCGTCAGCCCATGCGGCCCGGGATTCAAGATACTTGCCAGGCCTGGGGCGATCGCCATAGACAAGCCGGTAAAGCCCAGGACCAGCACGGGCGAGACCAGCAGGGCCAGCACCGCCATCATGATCTCCTTGCGCTCGATCTTCTTGCCCAGGTACTCCGGCGTGCGACCCACCATCAGCCCGGCGATGAAGACCGCGATGATGGCGAAGTAGATCATGCTGTAGAGTCCTGCGCCGACGCCCCCAAAGATGATCTCACCCAGCGCGATGTTGGTAATCAGCACCAGCCCGCCAATAGGCGTATAGCTATCGTGGAAGCTCATGACGGTACCCGTCGAGGTGGCTGTCGTGGTCACTTCCTGCAGTGACGAGATGGTGATGCCGTAGCGCACCTCCTTGCCCTCCATGTTGCCACCGGCCTGCGTGTCACTCACGACCTGGTTGGCCCCCACACTGGTCAAGATGGGATTGCCGACCTGTTCGGCAGGGATAACTACCGCCACGCCGATCACGAAGAGGATGGCCGAAGCAATCCACAACACCCAGCCCTGGCGCGTATCGCCCACCCACTTGCCGTACATGTAGAAAAGGCCTGCCCCGAGGGTGATCTCACAGAGAATGATCAGCATGGCGGTGAAGGCGTTGGGGTTCTCAAAGGGATGGGCCGCGTTGACGTTGAAGAAGCCGCCGCCGTTGGTGCCCAGGTCTTTGATGATTTCCATCGAGGCGACCGGCCCCTGGGCGATCGTCTGTGTCTGCCCATTGAGGGTATGCACCACCGTGTAGGGGCTGAAGTTCTGGATCATGCCTTGCGAGACGAAGACCAGCGCGCCCACGATGCAGATGGGCAGCAGGAGGTAGAGAGTGCAGCGGACCAGGTCCACCCAGAAGTTGCCCAGGTGCTGCGCGCTGCGCCGCGCGAGCCCGCGCACCAGCGCTACCGCCAGCGCGATGCCGGCGGCAGCGGAGACGAACTGGTGAAAGGCCAGGCCGGCCATCTGTGTCAGGTAGCTCATGGTCTGCTCGCCTGTGTAGAACTGCCAGTTGGTGTTGGTGGTGAAGCTGGAGGCAGTATTGAAAGCGAGTTGCGGCTCGACATTCGGCAAGCCCTGCGGGTTAAAGAACGATCCATCCAACTGCTGGGTGCGCTCAAGCAGATATAACAGCAGCATGCCCACCACGCTGAAGATCAGCACGGAAATCATGTAGCCCGTCCACTTCTGCTCCTCCTCCGGGTTGATGCCACTGAGCCGGTAAAAGAAGCGTTCCACGGGAACGAAGACCGGCGAGAGCCAGGTGCGCTCCCCGTTGAAGATCTTGTACAGGTACAGGCCGACCGGCCTGGTCAGCAGCAGCACGATGAGCAGGAAGATAGCTACCTGCAGGACACTATTGAGTGTTACAGGCATAGGTTTTCCCTCACTTGTTTACTAGAAGACACCATTAAAAACGCTCAGGCTTGAGGAGTGCAATAAACAGGTAGACGAGGATGGCAAATGCCACAATGCCCACCAGCAGATATTCAAGTGGCGAATTCATTGCATACTCTCCTTTCTTACAGGCGCTCGCAGCCTTCGGTGAAGCCGATGAACGCGATAAACGAGACAATGGTCACCACAACGACAATCAGGTCAAGCATACAGTTCCTCCTTCCTTGTTGGACCACGGGTTCTCCAATCGTGCAACAATTGTGATGTGTCTGTGTCACAGCACACGTGGCGAGCGCTGACCTCTCTCACCCTGCCCAGAGCCCGTCTCCCTCCGCCGTGCGGCCTCAGCAGCCAGGCGCAGGAGCGCATCCATCGGAAACGGTTTGGGGAGGTACGCCAGGGGGTGAAACTCCTCGAGACGGTGTGGACTCACCCGGACGGCAGACAGGACCACGACGGGTAACTTCTGGCCGCCGCCATCGATGTCCCGAGGATGGAGCCAGCCTTCCCGCAGAGCGGTGCGCAGCACCTCCCAGCCGGTCTGGTCGGGCAGATTGATATCCAGGACGATGAGATCAAAAGGGGTGGCGCACAGGTACGCCAGCGCGCTCCTGGCATCTTCCGCGATGCTCACGTCATGCCCGCGCACCGTGAGATTGCGCCCCAGCAGGTCGCGCAGGATTTCATCGTCTTCCACCAGTAAGATTCGAGCTCCCTGCATACCGATCTCCTCCTTTCTTCACCCAGTGTAATTCAAGATCAGTAAATGTGCGTTCTGGATAACCGCAAGGATATTCTGGATGTCCTCTGGACGACTTCTAAAATGCTCAAGAAACTCTCATGAGACAGTTGACTCTGCTGTTCTCATCTCTACTCAATTGGCCCTACCCATCATGTGAGCCGGTATGACCATGCTTCTCCAGAGCTAGTGAACGATATGATGCGCGAACTGGGCGAGCAACCCGAAGGCAACGATGCCGAGACAGGCGATGAGCACGATAAGGGCGGTGCGGATCGCTTGCCGGTAGCGTCCACCGAGTTTGGGTGGAGCAGGAACATAGTCGACAACTGTCACGTCATCCAGGTGGCCCAGATCGTGCAGCATCTCTCGCATACTGGTGTAGCGCCTCTCCGGATCACGGCGGATCGCCCGCATGACCACCGTTGCCAACGCAGGTGGCAGGGTTGAGTTACGCTCGAGAATTCCTGGCGGGTCATGAGAAAGTTGCTGGGTGATGAGCACAAATCCTTCGTGTTCCTCAAATGGCGTTCGCCCACAGAGCAGCTCATAGAGCACAACCCCAACGGCATAGATATCAGCGCGGGCATCGCCTCGCCCGCCCTGCAACCGTTCCGGAGCCATATAGTCGGGGGTGCCGACTGGTGATGAGAAGTAAGGGGACCTACGCCACGCCAAACGATGTTCCTTTTCCAAGAAGAGGGCGATACCAAAGTCCAGCAGTTTGATTTCACCAGTATCCAGTAGCAGAATGTTCTCGGGTTTCATATCGCGATGAATCACCCCCTGCTCATGAGCATAGGCCAGCGCCTCGCACACCTGAAGAAGTATGCGGATCACCTCTGCTGTTGGCAGGAGCGCAGGCGCATGCTCCCGCATCACGGCGCGCAGGGTTCGCCCGCGAAGATATTCCAGCACGAGATAGTCGGCGCTCCTTTCCTCACCCCGGTTCACATGCCGCTGGATGAAAGGATGGTTGAGGCGCTTGCCAATCTCCGCTTCGCGCTTGTACCGAGCAAAGATCGCAGCTCCTCCAATTACATCATCCGCCGGAAACTTGAGGACAACCGCTTGCAAAGCACGCCGGTCCTGGGCCAGGTAGACATGGCTTGCGCCTCCCTGCCCAAGCAAGCGGATGATCTCGTAGTGGTCAATCTTTTGACCTGTTTGATAGATTGTTGGCATGCTCCCTTCCCTTTTGCTCAAGATGTTCTCATGATGTCGGTACTGGCACTCTCGTCACCGGTTTCGACCTCCTCAGCGAAGCGGTAACCGACGCCAGGAATGGTGAGGATAAAACGCGGTCGTTCAGGGACCGGTTCGATTTTTTGGCGTAACTGGGCGACATAGACGTGGAGGCTGTGCGTCCGGGCATGCGCCTCGTTTCCCCAGACCTCTTTCAGCAGCAATTGCCGTGTGAGAATCTTGCCACGATGGGCGATAAAGACTTTGAGCAGGTCGTACTCGGTGGGCGTCAAGGAAACCTCTCGTTCATGTACCTGAACCCGCCGAAACGCGAAATCCACGGAAAGCGGCCCGGCTTGAAATCGTGGCTCGGTGCCGCTCGGCGCCCGGGCGACGCGACGCAAGGCGACACGTACACGGGCCAACACTTCGTTCATGCCAAAGGGCAGTTTGAGGTCATGCGCACACGGCGGCATACTTCCAGGCCGCTCATACCAGGTAGCAGGAGATCAAGCAGCATGAGATCGGGCCGCTGCTGTGAGAACATCTCGACGGCCTCTTCGCCATTGCTCGCCGTGAGCACAGTAAAGCCATGGGCGTTGAGGCTGCGGCGCAGGGCCCGCACGATTTCCCGCTCGTCATCCACCACCAGGATAGAAGCTCCTCGCTTACTCACAGATCACTGCTCTCCTTTCTCATTTTCCCGTTTGCCGAGAGGCAACACGACGAAGACGATCAACCCTCCACCGTCACGCAGCTCTGCCCAGATCCGTCCACCATGTGCTTCGACCAGGCCCTTACAGACGGCCAGCCCCAGACCTGAGCCCATGGGATATCCTGTTGTGCGCTGCCCATGCAGGACGCGGTAAAACTTATCGAAGACGCGCTCAAGGTCAGCCGGAGGAATGCCGGGACCGCGATCAGCCACGCTGATGATCACCTGCTCACCTTCAACCTGCGCGCTCACATCAATGGGCGACTCCGTGGGTGTGTAGCGCACGGCGTTCTCGATGAGATTGGTTAGTACCTGGTCCATTTGCAAATAGTCCAGCTCGACCAGGAGCAGGTCATCAGGCAGGGGGGTGTGAACGATGCGTTCCTTCAAGAGCGGCTCGAGACGTCCTAACACGTCATGAATGAGTGCCCTGAGGGAATACACCTCTTTCTCCGGCTTGAGTGCGCCCTCCTCGATGCGTGACATGTCGAGCAGGTTCCCTACCAGGCTGTTCAGGCGGTCCGCCTCCCGTTCGATGGAAAACGCGAAGCCGTGCATAGCTTCCTCGTCCCACTCAACATCCTCTTGTAAGAGAGAACTAGCGGCAGCTTTAATGGCGGTCAGGGGTGTACGCAGGTCGTGCGAAACAGAGGAAAGCAAAGCGGCTCGCAGGACATCGGTGCGTTGCAGCACCTCGATGCGCAAGTTTTCCCGCTGTAAGCGTGCGAGCTCGATCAGGGCGGTTACCTGGTCAAGAAAGGTCCAGAAGAAAGACGTTGGCACCCTGGAATGGGTATGTTCCTCCTCCAGGCGTTCTTCATCCATCAACCGGCGTGGATCATCCAGCACCCGCAGGCGCAGCACCCCGACCACCTTCTGCCCCACCTTGAGTGGGATGAGGCACAGCGACCGGCGTACTGCCCGTCCCGTAGAAGTACTCTGCACGAGCACGCGCTGCAAAAAACGGGAAGCTGTAGAAGGGGCAAGGACATCATCGTCGTAGAGGCCCATGGTACGGCCGTGCTTCATCACCCAGGCAGCGATCGCCTTCTCATCGGAGGAGAGAATGATTTGCTCCACAGGTTGGTAGGCGCTCGACTGCACCTGCAGGGTTCCTGCCGCATCCGGCTGCAGAATGGCGCAGTCATGCACGCCTCGGGAGGACAACACGTCAACGACCGCCTGAGCAATCGTGTGAAGCTGGCGCTCCGGCACCCCCTCACGGTTGGTCAAGCGCACCAGGTCGTAGAGGATGTGCGTCTCACGCTCCCGGCGCGATGCTTGTTCTGCGCGTTCACGAAGAGCTGAGGCCAGCTGGCTGGTCAGGATGGCAGTGACCAGGAAGACAAAGAGCGCAATCCATTCTTCCACGCGGTTGATGGTAAAAACATACAACGGAGGTACGAGGAAGTAATCGAAAGAGAGAAACGCCACCAACGAGGCAAGAATAGCGGGATAACGTCCACGTGTGCTTGCCAGTGCAAGCACCACGAGCAGATACACAATCGAAATGTTGGGAATGCGCGGGTAGAGCTGGAACAGGTAAATGAATCCGGTGACCAGCATCGCTCCTCCGCATGCCAGAACGCTATCAAGCAGATAGTGCTGCCAGGGAAACGATTTGTGTGCCTCGATGGGCAGCACGTGTTCAATAGTACTCATACGAGTACGACCTTTCTTCATCGCCAGAAAAATGCACACGGGGAAAGGCGCCAACAGGAAGGAGACCGACATGTTTCCTTCTCTTGCCAGGAATTACTCCTATCCCACAATGCAGTATATGGCAAGAATCGTCAAAATAGAGTATGGATATGAAGCAATATTCTCTGGATTTGCTCAAGAAACGAGGTATCCGGTGGAGTGGGGGCGTAGTATATAATAGAAATGCGGAACGCCCTCGGTGGATGTATGTTACGAGACGGCCTCACAGGCGCACTTACCCTGTTACCGGCAGGCAGAAAGTTGGCGCCTGACAGCGCAATTGACAGCATAGCAGGGCATAATACTCATGGTTGCCCTGCGCTTAGGTCGCGAAACTGGTCGTCCAGTTTGCTCATCGCTTCGCGCTGCATCGATTCCGTGACGTGCCCATAGACTCCCAGCGTAATGCTA
>VBHI01000390.1 GCA_005881495.1 Chloroflexota bacterium | reverse complement strand
TACCGGTATTAGAATGGTCGGGACCCTGGCCTTTGAGGATGTTTTGGGCTCGTTGGAGGAGGGGCTCAGCCTGCTCATACTTACCCTGGTTGAGATACAAACCGCCTAGCCCTACCAGTGCACTAGTAGTGATAAGGAGATGATCAGGGCTAATCGTCTGCTCGCTGATACTTAGCGCTCGTTGGAGGAGGGGTTCAGCCTGGTCGTATTTGCCCTGTTTTAAGTACCTAAATTTTGTCCAAAGTAGGGGCAGGATGCCGCCAGCAGAAAGGGACTTGCCAAAAGAATGATGATGGGTCATACCTATCGAAGGAAGAGAACCCAAAGATAGGAGAACCATCACTATGAACGAGTCTACCACGAAAACGACCTCCCATTTTTCGCCTTGTGCCAGTCTGGCGGCCATTGGCGTGACACTGAGGCAACGGGATGTGTTTGGTCCGATCCGCCAGCTTGTGCGGATTGGGCAGAAAACGGTGAAGCATACGCCGCATGACAAGCTCTACGACGCCTTTATTGCGATGTTGGCTGGGGCGCACGGGCTGGTCGAAATCAACAGTCGTCTGCGAGCCGATGCGGCCTTGCAGGAGGCGTTCGGACGCAGCAGTTGTGCCGAGCAATCGCTGGTGCAAGAGACCCTGGACGCTTGCACCAGCGAGAATGTAACGCAAATGGAGCAAGCGATGGAGAGCATCTACCGTCAGCACAGTCAAGGGTATCGGCATGACTATGCCAGGCAGTATCAGATTCTGGATGTGGATATGAGTGGCATGCCCTGTGGCAAGAAAGCCGCCTTGGCCAGCAAAGGCTATTTTGCCAAGCAACGCAATCGGCGTGGTCGCCAATTGGGCCGCGTGCTGGCCAGTCGCTATGAGGAAGTGGTTGTCGATCGGCTCTTTGACGGCACGACCCAATTGACGAAAGCGTTGCAGCCATTGATGCAAGCGGCGGAGCAGATCTTGGGGTTGGACCAACGCCAACGCGAGCACACCTTGGTGCGCACCGATGCAGGTGGCGGCAGCGTGGACGACGTGAATTGGCTGCTGGCAGGTGGTTATCAGGTCCACGGTAAGGATTACTCCAGCAAGCGTGCCCAGCGCTTGGCCCAGAGTGTGCAGGACTGGGTCGATGATCCCCACGTGGAAGGACGGCAGGTGGGCTGGGTGCGCTTGCCTGCGACAGAGTATGTGCGTCCCGTGCGGCGCATTGCTGTGCGCTGCCGCAAGGCCAATGGGCAGTGGGGCATCGGCGTCCTGATCTCGACCTTGACCCCGGCCGAGGTGCTGGCTCTCACCCAGCCAAAAGCTTCGCCCGACGCCGATGCGGCCACGGTGCTGCTGGCCTATGTGTACCTGTATGATCAGCGCGGCGGTGGCGTGGAGACCTCCTTCAAGGGCGACCACCAAGGCCTGGGCAGTACCAAGCGCAGTAAAAAACGCTTTGAGGCGCAACAGATGGTGATGTTGTTGGGCAGCTTGGCCCACAATGTCGTCATCTGGGCTCGCCAGTGGCTGACGCAGGCGGCTTCGTCCACCAGACTGCGGCACTATGGGATAGTGCGCATGGTGCGCGATGTTTTCCATGTCAGTGGCTTTCTGGTCTTCGATGCCCTGGGCCACATCGTCCAGATTGTGCTGAACCGAGCGGCACCTTTGGCACCCATCTTAGTCGATTCGTTGCGGGTGCTACTGGCACCCACCCATGTGGCCGTTAATTCGGGCGAAACTTAGGTAATTAGAGATGCACTAGAGTCTATTAAG
The DNA here is from genome assembly GCA_005881495.1 of Chloroflexota bacterium. The sequence continues at coordinate 4,439 of VBHI01000390.1, read as the reverse complement.
AAAGTGTATTTAGGAAAAAATGAATAAGTATCATCTGATTTTAGGAGATAGCTCTGAATATATTAAAAACATTCCAGACCAGTCTATTGACTTGATCTTAACAGACCCCCCTTATAACCTGGGACGTTACTCTACTGGCAACATCAAAATGTCTTGGAGAAAGGATTTTAACAATGATGTTGCCGAATGGGATACGACTATCTTCAACCCCGCTGAATGGCTTGATGAGTTTATAAGAATACTTAAACCAACCGGCACTATTTTTGCATTCACCAGCTATAACCTATTAGGCCAATGGCATCAGGTTTTTGACCCTGTCTTCGATACTTTTCAGTTTATTGTCTGGCATAAAACGAATCCGCCTCCTAAGCTAAGAAGAGCAGGATTCCTGAATAGCTGCGAACTCATAGTATGTGTTTGGAATAAAGGGCACACCTGGAACTTTACAAAACAAAAAGATATGCATAACTTCATTGAAAGTCCTATATGTATGGGAAGGGAGAGATTAAAAAATCCTGTTCATCCGACGCAAAAGCCTATCAAAATACTCAGTCATTTGATACAATTAGCCACGAATCCAGGAGATTTAGTCCTTGACCCTTTTATGGGAGTAGGTTCAACAGGAGTAGCTGCTCTGCAACATAATAGACGTTTTACAGGAATAGAAATAGACCCCCTCTATTTCAAAGCAGCAGAGAAACGAATGGAAGCAGTAACACCTGAACTTTTTACATCCGGATCAGAAGACCATGAGGATATCGCTGATGAGGACATCACTGATGAAGATAGCTCCTTGGAAGAATCTTGGCTCTTCGCATCAAATTAGAACCTTACACGTACTTCACAAAAAGCTGATCAGTACCAAGCGCCAAAGCATAGTAAGCAAGCATATTCTGCCCGCGCTCTTGCGCCTGACATTGAAATCTTGCGAGAAGTTCCCGTAACTGCTGAGAAACAAACTCAACAGTTGCCTCATCACCAATTCATCTGAGCGTAATATACCGCAGCAAACGAACGAAGGGCGCATGAACAACTACCTGCCCGCGTCAAAGCTGAACGCCAAAGATTTGATTGAGGAGAAACAAAAGGATCAAAATCGTTATCAGTGCTACAGTCCCCCAGGAGATAACGTTATACGCAAGATTATTGACGTGGCGGCCCATTAAGCGACGATTATTGACCAATAAGATAATGAATACCAGCAAGATAGGTAACATAGCAGCGTTCAAATCTTGTAGGATGACCAGCACTGGAAAAATTGGTAGACCTGGTATGAGCGTGATAAGTACACCGAGGATGATGAGGCCGGTGAAAATACTCTGAAAGACCGGGGCCTCTTTGAAACTGCGTGAGACCCCGCGCTCGAAACCAAATGCCTCGCAGATACCATAAGAAGTTGAAAGCGGCAAGACAGCGGCCGCCAGCAAAGAGGCACCAAATAGGCCTATTCCAAAGAGAAGCCCGGCGTACTGGCCTGCAAAGGAGCGCAGCGCTTGCGCTGCATCAATTGCTGTGATGGGTTGTGGTAGTGGATGACCCTGGTAAAGCGCCGCCGCCGAAGCAATAATGACAAAACAGGCGATAATCACCGCGAAGATAGTACCACTAAAAACATCCAGTTGCTCGTAGATATAATCACCTGAGTGAATACCTTTGTCAGCCACAGAAGATTGGATAAAAAATTGCATATAGGGGCTGATGGTCGTTCCCACAAGGGCCACAGCTGTGAGTAAATAGGCGCTACTCGTATATAAATGGGGCATAATAAGCTGTCGTCCAACATCGCTCCATGAAGGGTGAGCAGCGAAGGCAGCCGGAATATATGCAAGGAAGCCAAGTGACATAATAAGAAAGATTTTTTCAACACGTCTATAAGAACCCTTGATGACGAGCCACCAAAGAGCTAATCCAGCAACAGGGACGATGACGTAAACCCAGGGTGTTTGAGGGTCATTTGCCAGTACCTGAACGCTAGCTGCGATACCCAGGAATTCAGATACTGTCACACCGGTGTTCGCAATCAGTAGCGCAAGCATCGCCAAAGCCGTCCAGCGGACACCGAATTGCTCACGAATGAGGTCAGCCAACCCTTTACCAGTAACGGCACCCATACGGGCGCACATTTCCTGTATAATCGCTAAGCAAAAACCAGCAATCACCAGTGCCCATAAAAGGTTGTACCCATAATTTGCGCCTGCAGAAGAAAATGTAGCAATGCCGCCGGCATCATTGCCTGCATTGGCAGCGATCAATCCAGGACCTAGCACCGCAAAGAGCTTAAGAAAGGGTGAAGATCGGCTGAAACGAAAACGTGACCGCGCTCGCTTTTTGCTGTCAGCGCGGTCTGCTGTCTTGAGTTTTTGTGCTTTCTGGTCTGGTGTATCCATTAGGCACACTCGCAGTAAAGAGGAGGCGTGCTGCTTGATCGCCTGTTCTCAACCTGCCCTTCCCTTTTACGTATTTCTTGCCGTAGCCGATGATAGTTCCAAAAACTATAGCGCATTATAGCACACGCCATATTCCCTGACATGAAGAAAGGCCACTTATGCCGGTGGCCTTTCTTTCAATGGCTCCTCGAACAGGATTCGAACCTGTAACCTACCGGTTAACAGCCGGCCGCTCTACCGTTGAGCTATCGAGGAATGCGCTCCTCTGGAACGCTTGCAGTATACACTAAGCTTGAGCGATCCGTCAATAGTTTTTTGCGAAAATCCCCCTACAATTTCATGCATGGAACACGCCAATCAGCCACAACGCTACCACCAGAAAAATGCACAGGCTGATAAACGCAATAATAGGATCAAGCAATGGCGCACTCACCAGGCTTCCACGCAGGTGCAAACGCTGAAAAAGCGTCGGCAGAATCAGGCCGCAAATGGCCGCGATCAACAACGAAAACCCAAACCCCAGGCCAATCGCTACCGCCAGTTGTGGCGAATGGAATAGCAGCCACGTCAGGAAGCCTACCGCGACACTTGCCAGTACCCCTCCAACGGTGCCCAACCGCAGTTCACGGAAAATGCCGCGCCAGAAGTCGCTGCCGCCTGTTGTGCGCAGTTGCCAACCGGCTACGCCAAGCGCCTGGGAGCCTACGCTTCCGCTGCTCAGTAAGAGCATGGGCAGCAAAAAGAGCACTCCATTCATTGCGACAGGAGAATGCAATGTCGCCACAAAGCCCAGCGCACGGGCGACAGTAGTATGGGATGACAGTGCCGGGCCAAAAAGCTGGTAGAGCACAAGAGCAATGGCAAAACCTGCAATCACATTGACTGCGAGCCACGTGACGCGACTCAGGGTTGAGCGCCAGGAGAAATGCTCTTCATCCTCTAACTCTTCAACGGTTGCACCGGCAATTTCGGAAAAATCTTCCGCCTGCTCCTCGTGGAGTACATCGATGACATCGTCTACTGTTATCAATCCCACCAGGTGATTCTCGCTGTCCACCACTGGCACACCCAGCAGATCATATTTTGAGATGAGCCGCGCCACCTCTTCCTGGTCGGTATCGGTTGTTACTTTGAGCACGTCCCTATCCATCAAATCCTGGAGGCGAGTCGTTGGTTCCGCAACTACAAGTTCGCGTAGTGAGACGACGCCGACCAGGTGCTTGTCGCTATCGACGATGTAAAGGTAGTAGATCATCTCTAAGTGAGCCGAATGTTGGCGCAGGTAAACCAGCGCTTCCTCAATGGTCAGTTCCTGCGAGAGCGATAAGACCTCGGTGGTCATGATGCCGCCAGCCGTCTCCGCGCCAAAGCGCAGCAGATCGCGGATTGGCTGCGCTTCGTATGCTGGCATCAGGCCCAAAAGGCGTTCCACCTCTTCCGCTGGAATGTCCGCCAGGATATCGGCAGCATCATCAGGAGGAAGGATCTCAAGCAGGTCGGAGGCGCGTTCGGGATCGAGTTCGCTCAGTAATTCATATTGCAGCGTGGATTCAACTTCGTTGAGTGCATCAGCAGCCATCTCGGTATCCAGGCGATCCAGCATGGCCCCTGCATCTTCAACATCGAGCTGCTCTAAAATGTCGGCAATATCAGCGGACGTAAATCAGCCAGTTTGGTGTGACTGACATTCAGCTGCACCTTGGGTACGACTCCGCTCACCCCAATGCTGGTAGCGGCACCAGCGCCTGCCAGCGCAGCTGTCAGCTGGCCTGTAACAGTCCCGCTTTTCACAACCTGGATTGGCTCAACATAATTCCACGTAATTGTTCGCTCAGCAACACGAATTGGTAACACACGTGACAACGTCTCAACAGGTGCCAGTATACCTAAGCGGCGCAGCAGCCCACTCAGGCTGATATCGACCCCCACCAGTCGCACGGTTTTCTTGATTTGTGCCAGCTTTAAATCATTGACTTTCACCACGCGAAAGCCCTGGGTATCGACAATTTGCTTATCTAGAATATCTCGTCTTAATAATAATTCATCAGGATG
>VBHI01000310.1 GCA_005881495.1 Chloroflexota bacterium | reverse complement strand
TACGCGCATCCGGCGAGTGGTTCCCGACATTGACTGGCAAGAGATCATTCCTCTCCCTGTCGATCTGGTCTGGATCCGCGAGCCACAGTATGCCCATAAAACCAATGAAACCCGTTCTCGGACTTCCAAGAAGACCAAAAAAGAGCCGGGAGTCATTTAGTTGGAGTAGGTGCCACAAGGGATCGCCCCTACTATGCTACGGCTTCGCAAGCCCGTGCATGCATGGTGGCAAAGGAACGTTTCTTTCCTTTCACCCGGAAATTTCACGCTATGTGTCATTCGCCTGCAGAGTCTCTGTTGGAATAGTTTTCTAGCGCGTTTCCGGCTATAATGATTCTCGGGAGTATTCGCTGATCAGCCTTACGCAGGTTTTCTCAGCACAACAATGATGATCAGGCGGGGTGCTTGCTCAGGATTGTCGTCGAGTGGTAGTTGAGGACCCCGCCGTTGCCGCTTACCAGGACGAGGTCATTTTTCTCGACCTGGCGTTCTCCTCCCTCCCCACGAGCCTGCACCACCGCCTCTGAGAGCGGCGTGAAGCCCCACATGTAGTACGCCGACAGCTCGCCCCCGCCTGTATTGGTAGGCAGTGAGCCACCGGGGCCGAGTTTCCCATCGGCTACGAACGCACCGCCCTCTCCTTTTTTGCAGAAGCCGTAGTCCTCCAGCGTCACTAAAACAGTGTAGGTATAGCAGTCGTACAATTCGCAGATATCGATGTCTTTCAGTGTGATGCCCGCCATTTTGAGGGCCTTCTCGCCGGATTGTTTGGCTCCGGTATAAATGCCAGGCTCACGATCCGTCCGCTGATCATTCCCTGGCGCACCCTGCCCCATGCCAAGCACATAGACGGGCGGCCGCTTCAGGCTCTTTGCCCGCTCAGCAGACGTGATGATCACAGCGATGCCGCCGTTGGAGACCAAGCAGCAGTCGAAGAGGTGGAAAGGCTCGACGATGTAGCGCGAGTTCAGGTAATCTTCCATCGTCAGGGGCTTGCGCATCTGTGCCCAGGGGTTCATTTGCGCCCACTGGCGCTGTGAGACGGCAATAGCTCCCAGTTGCTCGCTGGTTGTCTTAAACAGGTGCATGTGCCGTCGCGCGGCGAGGGCATAGCCGGGATTGGCCCCATAATTGCCGTAGGCCAGGCGCAGACCCTCCATACCGGTCATTTGCAGTATACTTGCTCCGCTGTAGGAGGAACTCGCACCTTTGTCGGGCTTGAGGGGGTCATCGGCGTAGACGAGCGCCACGACATTGGCCAGGCCCTCCTGTATAGCCATGCAGGCGTACTGAATCATTGTTCCGGCTGTAGATCCATAGGCATTCATGACATTGAGCAGCGACAAATCCTCAAAGCCGAGCGTCATTTGCAGCAGCGGGCTCATCTCCGGGGACATGTTGGCGTTGATGAGCAGGCCATCGACGTCCTCTTTTTTGAGACCCGCATCATCCAGCGCCAGTTGGATTGCTTCTGCCGCGAAAGCGGAGGAGCTACGCCCGTAGATCTTCCCCATGGCGGTTACCCCTAAGCCCACAATCGCGCATTTCCCTTTGATACTCATCTCTTCGGTCTCCTTGTCCTGACTAGCGGCCTTTCCACTGTGGCTTGCGCTTTTCAGCGAACGCCTTTGGGCCCTCAACAAAGTCCTCCGATGCAAGCAGGCGCAGCAGGCGCGGCCGATCCTGTTGCATGGCCTCTTCCACGGGGATGTTCAGCCCCGCGAGGGCGGCCTCCTTGGTGAGTCGCACGCTGAGAGGGGAACCCTCCAAAATCTCATTAGCCCAGCGCTCGGCCGCTACCACCAGTTCTGCGGCAGGCACCACTTCGTTGACCAGGCCCATGCGATATGCCTCCGCCGCCGTGATTTGCCTGCCAGTGAGCAGCATGCCCATCGCCTGCTTGAGCGGGATCTGCTGTGGCAGGCGATGCACCCCGCCTGCTCCGGCTACCAGACCCACGCGTGGCTCAGGTAGGCCGAAGCGTGCGTGCTCAGCCGCGATGACCAGGTCGCATGCCAGCGCCATTTCGAAGCCTCCACCGACTGCGACGCCATTCACCGCCGCAATGATGGGTTTGTCGCACACGAAGCCGCTCGTAATCCCGCCAAATCGAACACGTTCGCTGAAATCTGGCAGCTTCTCCCCCTTAGCGATTGCCGCAGCGGTCGCTTTGAGATCGTTGCCTGCGGAGAACGCCCGGTTCCCCGCTCCCGTCAAAATAGCCACCCAGGACTCGTCATCCTGCTTGAAGTCGTCGAAGGCCTCGCTCAACTCGGCATTGGTGTCGTAGTGGAGGGCGTTCATCACCTCGGGGCGATTGATCGTCACGTAGGCAATGTGTCCTTTCTTTTCATAGATCACAAACTGATACCTCATCAGGATAGTGTTCCTTTCTGGTACGTGGAAAATCCATCGAGGGCCGATAAATCGGCGCTGGGCGCGATAAATCGGCCCCTACGGTTATTTCCAGATTATTTTGTTATGGACGGCCAGATTATTTTGTTAAAAGTCATCATCTATCCAACGGGTTTGAACCTGGGCAGGGTGACATCGCTGGTGATCTCTTCAAATGTCACCTCAAGGGGCATCCCGATCTGGAGATCGGCATTTGAGCAACCCACGACATTGGTGAGGATGCGCAGCCCCTCTTCCAGGTCCACCTGTGCAATGTTGTAGGGCACTTCAGAAGCAAACCCAGGGTGATATACCTGATGCATCAGGACGAAAGAATAGAGCGTTCCTCTCCCGCTAGCTGGTACCCAGGTCACGTTTGGGCTTAAGCAGTTGTCGCACCGCGATTTCACCGGCCACATTACCGACCTGCAGGTCGAACACTGCTGGATCATCAACCGGTGCTCCCTGGCACCGTCGAAAAATGGTTTTGATGCCTCGTCTGGTATCGGAACGGGCTTCTGGTAATTGGGAGTCTGTGTCATATGCTTTTCTTTCTGCCTGGGGCCGCTCAATGAATTACCGGGCGCACCGGTAGAAAACGATCCCATGGCATCTTGACATCCTCTTTATTTTATTGCTCTCGTTGCCAGGTGATCAGCGCATCCAGCGCCTCAATCTGCGAGCCATCCACACGCAAGGGATTGATCTCGAGCGACTCCAACCTGTCTCCGAGCGCCCGGGCCAGCATGCTTGCGCGGTAGACCACCTCGACGAGCCTGTCCAGGTCGGCGGGTTTGGAGCCGCGAGCCCCTTGCAGCAACGCTTTTCCTTGCAATTCGTCCAGTATCATGCGGATGTCCTCTCGGGAAACCGGCAGGACCCGCAGACTGGTATCCTTGAGGATCTCGACCCAGATGCCACCCAGGCCCACGGCCATCACCTGGCCCCAGGCAGGATCGCGAACAATCCCCACCAGCAGTTCTACCCCACCTGTTCGCATGGGACTCACCAGCACCCCTTCAATGCGCGGAGCGGAACTCACGTTGCCAGCGGCCTGCATGATCTGCTGGAAGGCTTCTCGCACCTCCTGCTCATTCCGCAGATTCAGCCGCACCCCACCAATGTCACTTTTATGCACGATATCGGGGGAGGCCACTTTGAGCACGACCGGGAAGCTCACCTCCCTGGCTGCAGCCACCGCCTGCTCCGCGCTGGTCACGAGATGGGCCGGAACCACCGGGATCTCGTACCGTTCTAGCAAGAGACGCACCTGAGACTCCGACCAGGTCCCCACGGCTGTCCCGCTCACCTCTGGGGGTGGCAGGGCCTCATCAGCGGCAGTTGCTTTCTGCGCTTGTGCGCGACGGAAGCGCTCCGACCACCACATGGCCTTTCCGAGAGCCTGAAGTCCCCGCTCGACGCCGCCAGGCACTAACGGCCACTCGAACTGCTCGATCGCCTCGCGTGCGAGCTTCGCGATGTCGTTACTGACAAAATCGAGCAGAAAGGCCGGGCAGGACGCGCTGCTCAGGCCGGTCACTATATGCTGCAAGAGCTTGATAATAAACCTGCCGACATAGTCGTCCTGGGTCTCAGACGGGAGCATGTTGGCGCACACCAGCACATCAAGGTTGGGGTCGGAGCCGACCTGGGTGACGATCCGCTCAAATAATGCCGGATCATTGACGACGGCCCCGGTGGTGTCGAGTGGATTATGCGCCGGTCCGAGCGCGGGGAGCAATGCGCGCAGCCCTTGTTTGGTCTCCTCGCTGAATTCCGGCAGCGTGATCCCGTACTGCTCGGCGTAATCCGCCGCACTGTCGCAGGAGCCGCCCGAGAGGGCCACAAAGCCGAGCCGGTTGCCGGGCAGCACGCCGGTTTGTGCCAGCGTGCCTGCGGTGATGAGCAGTTCCTCAATGGAATTGACGCGGATGATCCCCAGTTGGCGGAAAAGGGCGTCAATCACCCGATCATCGCCCACCAGCGCTCCCGTGTGCGCCTGGGCCACCAGGGCGCTCCGCTCGCTGCGCCCGATCTTGAAGGCGACAATCGGCTTGCCCTTATCCACCGCACCTCGTGCCGCCGAGATGAAGCGCTCGGGGCTGCGCACCGCCTCGATAAAGAGCGCGATCACCTTCGTCGCCTCGTCTTCAATGAAGTAGTCCATAAGCTCGCTGACCGAGAGGACCGCCTCGTTGCCTGTACTGGCGAGCGCGCTAATCCCGACATGCTGCATATAGGCATAGTTGAAGAGTGTATTGGTGAGGGCGCCGCTCTGAGCGATCACTGCCACATTGCCCTTGATGACGGGTGGAAATGGGCTCGGCATGGCGGGAATGTTGTGAGTCACATTGATGTACCCCAGACAATTGGGCCCCAGGAGCGCCAGGTCGTGTGCGTACGCGATTGCGAAGAGTTCCTCCTCCATGCGCTTTCCTTCTCCGCCAAGCTCGCCGAACCCAGACGTGACGAGGACAGCATTACGCACACCCACGTCGACCATATCCTGCATGACGGAGAGGACCGCCGGTGGCGGCACGACGATCAGTGCAAGATCGACCGGCGCGCCGATGTCAGCCAGGCGGGAGAAGGCCGGGAGACCGTGAACGGTTCCCCCGCGCGGGTTGACGTAGGAGACCGGTCCTGTGAAATGCCCATCGTGCAGGACATTGTGAAAGTTCCAGGACCAGGTCGATTTCTCTGAAGCCCCGATGAGTGCGATGCTGCGTGGTTCGAACAGGCTGCGCAGTCGCTCCGGTGAATAGGTCGGGATGTTCGTCATCGTGTCAAACTCCTGTATTATGGTAGTTCTCCAGGAATGGAGACCTTAGATATCTGTCAGTTACCGAGGCAGACCCAGGCCTACTAAGGCGTCAGCGTCGAGGGATCGTGTGCCATAATGATACAATAGATCGTGCTCCCTCCCTGGATGGTATGCACAATATGAGAGCGCCACGGCTCAGGCGGACCCCATTGACGTTGAATCAGGTTCACTGGCCAGACCAGGTAGTCAAAGGGAAAATCTTTGTTACCATAATTCGTTACCACAAACTGAAACTTGCCTTCGTTGCGGGAGTTAGAGATATACCAGAGGGGTGTTGCTGGACCACCCACAATGCCCACCTTGCCGCCCGTTTTGCTGTGGGCCATCAGCCACACATCCGCATCGCGATATCCCGAATACATAACCTGGAGACTGGTATTTTCTCCATTGAAGAACTCGCTGGTATAGCCGTCCGCGCCTGGGATGGTTACTAATCCTATCAGATGGGGTCCTAGGAGGGCGACCGCGAGAACAGCGAAGATGAGACCGGCACGCCAGTCGAGTTTGCCTCCGGCGGGTTGTGGCGAAATGGTTGCTGATGCCGGCGCTGTTTTCTGGGATGCGCGAACTGGCAGAAGCAATCTGGCCAGTACACGCACCAGTACAGTCAGACCAAAGGCCCCTGCCAGGAAAAGCGGCGGCGCTACCGGGAGATAGTAATGGGTGCCAACAAGAATATTGAGCTGACTGAATAAGAGAAATACATCCATTAACCAGATAAAGAGAAAGGCTATACTGGCGATGGCGCTCACCTGTGTGCTGCTCTGTTCACTCGTTTGTTTCTGTTGGCGAGGCCAATGAAAGCGACCCAGCTGTACGACGGCGAAAATGACAAAGAAAAGCGCGGGGAGAGTTATAAAAGCGCTGACCTTGGCAAACAGCACATAGAGGATCATCCAGGGAGGAACATGGTTGTAGATCTGGCCGGCCCAGAACGTCACGTGACCTGTTTGTGCATGTCCCAGTGAGAACTGCAAACTATCTGCCAGGCGATGAAGTGGATCTGACCAGATGGGAAGATCTGCCAGGAAAAAACTCAGCGGTATTAGGCAGAGGCCAAATAGCCACCAGGGCCATGGAAGAGCCGGTCTCTGCTCTACTGGCAGTCTGCGCCGCAGTAGGCCGTAATAATAGGCGATGAACACGATCATGCCCGGCACAACGAGGGCGGCCGGGTATTTACTGGCCCCGGCCAGGCCTATCAGTATTCCGCAGAGCAAATAGAGACGAGGTTGCCTGATAGCATGCCAGGTGAGCAGGTAGGCGAAGGTAATCAAAGCCGTCATTGTGGTATCAAGTATGGCCTGGCTGCTAAAATAGACGACCCAGGGGCTGATTGCCAGACTCAATGCCGCCAGCAGCGCGATCAGATGTCCAAAAGGAGCGCGCCCCAGCGTGTAGACGGCCACGACCAGCAATGTGCCCAGCAGAACGCTGGGAATGCGTGCTGGGAACAACTGGTTAGAAGCGTGAAAATGTCGCGCAATATTGATGGAGATACCCATGAGGAGCTTGGCGAATGCCGGATGCTCATTGTTGTAGAGCCAGTGAGGAGAGTTGATATTCAACTGCTTGATTAGCAAGATATACCAGTTTCCCGCTGCCAGGTAGATAGGTTCATCTGTAGAAACATCGAGTCGCAGAGCGAGGATCAGACGCGGAATGAAAGCGAGAAGAGCGAGAAGTACGAGAAATGCCCATTCGCCTGGTGAGAAGAAAAAACGTGGCCGCGCATGTGTATTCCTTGCCGGTGTTGGAAGTGCAATTGGAATCCGACCCGATATGCGGGCTGTGAACAAGGCTCCAACTCGTGCCATTGCACTGCTCAATGAGTGTCTAAGGATTACCATTCGTATTCTGTCCGTATTCTAGAGTCCAGGCATTATTTGCCGAACACCCTGGGTATTTTCGTTGCTTCCATTCTACTCGATTTGCCGTTTCTCGCAAGGGTTTCACCGTATCAATGATATAATTGTATAATACTTCCGACGGCATTGCGGCCTGGAATAATGACCCAGTTTCCTTTCGAGGGAAAGGGAGGTATATGAATAGGGAACCTGTCTCCTCTCAGCACGCTGAAGGATCATCTCCTCCCCGGGATACGCTCGATGTGCAGCAGACGACCTGCTGTGTTGTCGGTGGCGGACCAGCAGGAGCGACACTCTCGTTCATGCTGGCTCGCCAGGGTATCCCCGTCATTCTGCTCGAATCGCACCTGGACTTTGACCGCGATTTTCGAGGCGATACCCTTCACCCCTCCATCCTGGAGGTCATGGACGAACTGGGTCTTGCCGACCGTCTCCTCCAATTACCCCATACTGAATTGAGCCTGGTGACTCCTCCCGCCGCTGCTGGTCCACAGCTACGGTTCGATCTGCACGAACTGAAGACAAAGTTCCCCTACATTGCGATGATGCCCCAGACCCGTTTCCTCGAATTCATCACGAGCGAGGCACAGCGCTTTCCATCCTTTCGCCTGGTCATGGGCGCGCGAGTGGAAGAACTGCTAGAGGAAGATGGCCAGGTCCGAGGAGTGCGCTATCGTGCACACGATGGCTGGCACGAGGTGCGTGCGCTCCTGACGGTCGGGACCGATGGTCGCTTCTCACGGCTGCGCAAACTTGCGGGCTTCGAACCCATTGCCTCTTCGCCGCCTATGGACGTCCTCTGGTTGCGTCTATCACGCAAGCCCGATGATCCACATGGCCTGATGGCACGTTTCGGTCATGGGCGCGCGTTGATATTCCTCGAACGCGAAGATCACTGGCAGATCGGTTACGTCATCGGCAAGGGAACCTATCAGCAAGTCCGTGCAGCCGGACTGGAGGCTCTGCGCCAGGCGATTGCCGAGACAGCACCAGAGTTTGCTGGCCGTGTGGCAGAACTGAAAGACTGGAAACAGGTTTCGATGCTCTCCGTCGAAGCGAATCGCCTGCCGCGCTGGTATCGCCCTGGCCTGCTCTTGCTTGGCGATGCCGCCCATGTTATGTCACCAGCCGGTGGCAATGGCATTAACTATGCCGTCATGGACGCCGTAGCAGCAGCAAATATCCTCACCGCCCCACTTCAAGCAGGGCAGGTGACCGTTGCCGATCTTGCCCGCGTCCAACGCCGGCGCGAATTGCCCACGCGAGTCATCCAGACCATCGTCAATTTCATGCAAGATCGCTTGCTGAAAGCCGCACTCGACCCCAACGGTTCCTTTACGTTCCCCAGTTTCCTGGGCTGGCCTTTCGTGCGCAAGCTGCCGCCGCTCCTCTTTGGCTTTGGCATCAGACCCGAGCACGTGCAAACCGAAACGCGACGCGGACGAACGCAGGCACTTGTGGGCTGGTGGGTAGCGGCGTTCGTTGTCACTCTCGTAGCAGGTTGGGCGATCCGCCGGCTTCTTCGCAGATTCTAGGGGAGCAAGGAGACCAGTACCCACACAGGGCGACCCAAGGGTCGCCCCTACGGCTTCGCAGGCCGGGGCGTGCATCGTGGCAAAGGAACGTTTCTTTCCCTTCACCTGGAAATTTCACTCTATGTGTCATTCGCCATTAGAGTCCAGCTGTGGAGGGTTTTGTAATGCTGCTACTTCACAACAGTGTTTAGGTATAAGAAGAGCTGCCGTATCGGCACAGCTACCGGGCTAGAGATTGTTTCGGTCAGCGGGATTGCTGTACTGAGCTAGCGGGTGCAGCAGGCCGCTGGCATTTGGTGAACCCCAACCGGTAGTGGCATCCCAGCCGGTGTGAGCATCAAACCCCGTGATTCCACCGAAGCTATTGTTCCCCACGGTGATATCATGGAACGCTTTGGGGTACAAGAAGCCAATCTCACCAATGGTATACAACGCGACATTCAGAAAGCCCAGACGATGTCCAGCGAGCTGATCCCCTAAGGCTGTAATGCCCGCCCACTGGGGGGAACCCGCGCTGGTTCCGCCGAATCTGAAGACTAAATCCTGTCCCAGGCCCGACGAACTCCAGACGGCCAGCACACCGCCGATGACGGCAGCATTATAGGCTACATCGGGGATGCCACGCCGATTATGTTGCTTCACAATATCGTGAATGCCATACTGGTAGAACGGCGCACGATAGATATTGCTGAAACCACCGCCACTGGCTCCAAAAGCAGATTCGTTCCAGACGGTTTCACTGTGGTAGGCACCCGTCAGTCCATTGGCGAATAATGTTGTTCCACCGACGGCTGTCACGAGCGGGTCGCTGGCAGGAGTGGAAGCTGCAAGGAAGAGGGAGCTCCCATCGCAGGTTGGCTGGGCAGCACCATCGTCACCAGAGGAAGCAAAGAGGGTTATATGTTTGAGGGTCGCTTGCTCGAATAGCAGGTGCTGCTCTTTGAGCAGGGTAGGATCCATACACTGTTCAGCTTCGCCAAAACTCTGGGAGATCACATCACCAAGGTTGTGATCAACTGCATATTTCGTTGCGCTCAGGATGTCCGAATCCATGTCACTCTTTGCAAGCACCAGGTCGATGGTGGCACCGGGTGCCACGGCATGAGACCACTCGACATCGAGCGTGATTTCACCGGACCATCCAACCTGATCGCCGTTGTTGGGATCAAACGGCGTCAAGCCATCTGGCGCAATCTGGTTGAACACGGGGTCGGGAACTCCAAAAAGGCTATCAAAGAGATGGAGATCATGTACGATGGTGGGACTTTGGAAGGCATCGATGATCACGATTGTACGGCCTGCCCCGGTGATCCCTTTATTGAGCAATGGTTGGATAGCATAAGCTTTGCGGATTTGCTTTGGGCCATAGCAACCGGCAGGATTGGTAGTCTGGCACTTAAATGCAGCACGCTGAGAAGTAGGTCCTTCTTCCTGGTATATAGGGTGAACAAGGATCGGATGCGAAGTGTAGCTACTAGCAGCGTGAGTAGTACCGCCGTGAAAATAAAGCGCCCCAAGTACGATGCCCAGCAACGCAATGATTACCATCATGGGACTGATGATGCGGAAGAAAAACGTGTGTTTCCTCATACGTGGGAAACTCTCCATTTCTAAAAACTACGATTCCAACGAGTAACGATTCTTGGTACCAACTCTTCAGCGCTCATCGCCGGAGTTGTAGGGTACCTAAGCAAAAGGATTGGAACCATCCAGGTCCGTAAAGGAGGCACCTCCAAGATCATTGGAGTGTAGTCTCTCCTCTGATGAAAATAACCGATGTTTTATGAATAGTGGTGTACCACCAGTACGAGGTAACTCTTTTGGAAAGGCGGGAAGGGATTTCATGCTGGTCCACAAGAAGCTTTCCCCTGCTTTAGTGGCCGACTTGCGCCACATTTCTGCACGCTGAAGTTCTCCTGCTTGTATGACTTCTACATTTTTCATCACAAGCGCATGTGCTGCAGTACTACTACCAGATACTCCCAAGCTATTATGGAAGAGGAGAGATTACCTGGGAAGATGAATCAGGTTGCGATTCGGTTACGTTTCGCGGATTGAGTTACGATTCTCCTGAAAATGTTCGTTCTGCTAGAATGGCAAATACCGGTAGAAACTTTTTTACCGCTTATATTTCATCAACTACATCAAATAGGTGTTGATCGTCGCATGAAAGTGGAGGATGGTGGCAAGCGTGGCGTCACTCAGCCTTTCTGGTGTCTCGTGGCGTTCCATCCCGCAGGAGACCACAGATGCGAAGCCATCGGCAACGGCTTCGACGAGGGCCGCCCAACGTGCCGCATGACCAGCTGCCAACGAAGCGCAGCGTAGTGGGCAGTCCGAGTTGATGCAATGGTGAGGCAGTTGCGGTGGGCAACGCTTCGCTATTGTCCACCCTACCTGGCTCTCCGCCAACGCTTGCCTGTTCCGGCGGATGCGTGTGAAAAACAGTGTATCGAATGGTTAAGGAGATCCCGCGGGCATTAGCTTTAGTCTAATGCGCCGTATGGGACCGCCCCCATGCGGCGGAATACTCGAGAACGCTATTCCGCCCT
Organism: Chloroflexota bacterium; assembly: GCA_005881495.1. The sequence goes on along the minus strand of VBHI01000310.1, from coordinate 9,975 downwards.
ATGGCCCTGCTAGGGGAAGTTGCGCAAATGTCGTCCAAAGATTATTGTCGATCAGGCGCTGCCAAACGGTGAAAGTGCCGTCGTCTATCCTCGGGCCAGCCTGACTTGTCGTGGGTCGGAGGGTCCTCCGGCTTGCGACATCCTTCACTGAGGCACTGCTCGATCTTCGGTTTCTCGGGGAGGGGTCCGGTGTGTGGGCAGAGGTCGTCCGCTTTCACGCCCGAATAGCAGACGCTCACCGGCAGCGCACGATCGAGCCGGCCGGAGAGGTCTATCATGGCGGCCGGACTCATCTCGAGCACCTCGACCTTCTTTCCGCCGACCTTTTCTTTATCCATGACCGCGTCCGTGCAGGCCGCCGGGCTGATAGGTTTCGGCTTGAACTGGGCTCGGGGGATCGTGTCGGTGCAAAGGACGTTGACGGATTTTTTCTCGAAGGTGACGGTTGCGACCTCGCGCTCGTGGTCGGCGGTGCAGGAGGCGACCCCGTTGAGCCCCCCCTGGCGCGCGCTCACTTCGAGCGACAGCGGCCAGGCGTTGCAGCAGATGAGAGGTTCCTGATGGGGATCGACGGCCCAGGGCGGCTCGATCGCGGCCCAGGGCGAGGGCTCGATCATGCCCCACTTCGAGCAGGTCGTGTCCTGGCCCCAGCGCTGGGCGCAGCCAGTGTCGCATGTCGGGGCCTTGGGCGAAGCCTTCGGATCGTCCTTCCGCTGGAGAACCCCGGCGCCCGCGAGTTGTTGAGCCGCTGCGCCTGATGCGTGTTCCGCGGATTGCTGGACCACGTGGGTCAATTCGTGAGCGATCAACCGGCGGCCCTCTGTGCCATTGAAATCGAAGCGCCCGTGACCAAATACGATGTCGTTTCCAACGGTGTATGCATGAGCGTTGATTGTCCTGGCCGACATCTCTGCGCTCTCGTCCGCATGCACGCGCACGTGGCTGAAGTCGTGGCCGAAACGAGGTTCCATGAAGGCACGTGTCGCCGGGTCGAGCGGTTGACCGGGTGAGCGCAATACTTCGTGGACGATGGGCGGTGCTGCAGTCTGTCCCAGGTCGCCTGACCCGACCCGCTTAGCCTGCACGCGATCATGTTCCTGGTCCAGCTGCTCCGTCTGACACTTGGGGCACGCTCCACCGCAGGCGCAAGCGCGCTGTAGTTGGGGCTCGGGCGTGCGCATCACTTGTTCGGAGATGCGGTCCGCTTCCTGCTCATAGTGGTCTCCCGGCTGGTTGATCGCCAGTTTCGTCTGTAGCGCTCCTGCTGCAGGAGGATGTATGGGAATCCGGCTAAAATCGTGTCCGAAGCGTGATGCTCTGTCAAAGGCAGAGTTGAATGAAGTACCATTTTCCTGAGCAGGAGAGCTGCCTGGTACAGCACCTGGGGCTGAAGGAGGCTCGAACGCTCTTTGAGAACGATGCAACGTGGACTGCTCACTGTGGCACGTCGAGCATTCACCACCAGCAATGGTGTGTTGGCCGCAGGCACAGGTACGCTGCAAAAGGCTGCTCCTGGGTGATGATCCACTCAACGTCTTTTGCTGTGCCTGGACCTTCGCATAGGTTCGATCACTCATGTTGCCACCTTCGATATGCCTTCAACTCTCTTCTGGTAGTCTACCATACGGGGTCATGGCCCCAAGATGCTTTGGATCTGCCGTACCAGGTCACCCGGCTTGAACTTCATCAGATCCACATTAAGCATGATGCGGACATCCGGAATCGGCTGCGGCTTGTCGAAGTCGGGAACGCTCTTTTTGATTTGCGTCATCTGGCCTTCCGGGCCTGGGACTGTCTGTGGTGGACGCAGAATGTCCTTGTATGCGCCTGCCGACAGCGACAAGCCTGGCACCAGACCGAGGCTAGCGTCACCACCGAGGATGCGCAGCCGTTCTGTAACAGGATCATAGCCCCACTGCATGTTGACCCCGAGCGACATCTTGGGCAACCCACGCCCTTCAGTGCGAAGGTTGATCAGATCATCAGCCTTGAAACTGGTCTCAAACTGGAACAGGCGCTTGTCTGGACTTTCTCCGGTCGGTAACGTGTATTTAAAGCTGCTCAGCGGCATGTAAGGGATCAACGCGAACGGCGCAGCCAGGTTGACGCCCTCCAACTGTTTGCGGCCGCCAGGGTCGGACAGCATCGCGCCGCCCGCCATGCCTACCGTGGCTGCGCCCAGGCCGATCGTGGTAGCCTTCTCGCCGGTGCTAAGGCGGTACCATTGGCCTTTGAGCCGATCTTTGATCGGGTCAATAATGACTTTCTTCACCTGCGGGTTGTTATCCGCGGCTTGCTCAGCCACGGTCTTCAACCCTTCGGCTACGACTTCACCTGCTTCTTTCTTCTCCGGAGGCTTCTTCTCGACATCGCCGCCGGGCGTCTCACGCTGGATCGTGGGGTGGCTGGGCGCGAGCGATGCGCTGGCATGCGCGCCCGCCATGACGCGGCCCGCCACGGCATCCGCCTCTTGCTCGAAGGCGTCGCCGGGCTGGTTGACCGTCAGCTTGCCATGCAGTTGCCTTCCGCTACTCGCGTTGCTTTGCTGTACGACGTGCGTCAACTCATGCGCCATTAACTTCTGTCCCATTGTTGTTCCCGGCAGGTACTGTCCTCCACCAAACACTACATCCCGCCCCACCGTATACGCCAGTGCGTTCACCGCCCGTGCTGACTCTGCCGCCTTCTCGTCTGTGTGCACGCGCACACTACTGAAGTCATACCCGAAGCGCGGCTGCATGAATGCGCGCGTGTTCGTGTCAAGCGGCTGGCCTGGCGAACGTAGCACTTCACTTACAAGAGGCGGCACTGTCGTTGGCTCGTTCGATGTTGCAGCGCGACGTTGCAATACGCCTTCGCGCTTCTTGCGGCAATCAGTGCAGTTTCCACCACCTGTGTGCTGGCCGCATGCACATGTACGCTGCAAAAGACTACTCTTAGGCGACGACCTAATCAATGTCTTTTGCTGTACCTGGACTTTCGCATATGCTCGATCACTCATGTTGCTGCCTTTCGATGCACCTGAACGTAGCTCTCTGAACAGTATACCTTACGATGCTCTATTTTCGCTCAATTTTGATTGTGTTGCAAAAGCGGCCGTTTTCAGAACGGCGTGACCGCAGTCTGGAGAACCTGGTCACCCCATCTCTCAACAGTAGGTTTTTTGGGGCGGATTGTCAAAGTCGTAGGGGCAGGAGAGGTGAGGAGTGGAGTGGGGACGCTTGCGTCGCCCATGGGGGCAGGTGGGAAGCGGCAGGGGAACAGGACGCCGGGCGACCCAAGGGTCCCCACCCTTCTTCCCTGCCACCCCCGCCCCTACGAGACCTCGGGACGAACCCGCTTCCCTGCTCGTTTCACAAACTACCTACCCTTGAGAGGGTCACTCCATGGGGAACAAATGTAGATTTGATCATATCCTTTCTCCTCAGCCGAGGTGCTTCCGAGCGAGGTCTGTCGCACCGCCTTCTTTGGCTGGTGCTGAAACAAGCATGCGGGTGACCGCGCCCGTATCGTAGCTGGTCTCGTTTCCCAGCACGCCGATAGCGTAGCCGAGAGGGGGGTAGATGCGTACTTCACTCCTATATCCTGCACCCCCGCCGAGATGGTAGCACGAGCGCATCTCGTCACTCCCATCCAGGTGCCACCCCAGCCCCATTCTCTGAGGTGCCCCGTGACCTTCAGTCAAGAGTTCCGCGCCGTGATGGTTGCGCTGCGGTGTGAGCATCTCGGCAATGGAGGTTGGACTAAGATAGAAGCAACCTTTAACGTTTTGTTAAGGGTTGCTTCCGTATTTCCACTCTCTTGTTCATCATCTGTCAGGTACCGTCTGCGGTGAGAAACGAGGCAGCCAGCGCGGAACCGTGCGCAGATACGTCTCATAGCTCTCCCCAAACCGGCGACGCAGTGATGGTTCCTCGTAGAGAACCACAAACAGATGCACCACCACCCCTATCAGCAGCATATAGCCGACCAGCAGAAGCGAGTGAAAGAGAATGGCCTCACCGCTAATCATCAAAAAGCCCGCAATATACATTGGATTACGCACCCACTGATAGGGCCCCTCTCTGGTCAGGAATACCGGCGCATCGAAGGGCGCTGGCGTCCCCTTGCCGATGAAGGTGAACGCCCCGGCACACCAGAAGTAGAGTACTACTCCTACGAGTAGAGGGAGCAAACCAACCATCCAGATCGATAGGGAAGGCATCACTGCCTCTCCGGACCATTGTAGCAGGAGCCAGGGAACGATGCCCACCACCGTCCCCGGAGCCAGGATCGTGAAAATGAGCGTTTTCAGAGCAACCATGAACAGCCTCCTTATCTGGTTTGAACAACATCAAGTCCTGACTGATTCAGGAGCGGCTGACTTCACCCGCACGAACGGCACGCCACGCCTCCGCAAGATCGGTCTGAAAGCCAGAGGAAACGCTGGCAGGGCTGTTTCGACATCGATCGGTTCCGGTTTCCCGACAGCATAGACGCTCCCATGCCAGAGCAGCGTACAGTGTCCAGCAGCCAGAATATTGCGATACCAATCCACCGACTCCCCATAGGTTAACGCGATCACAAAATCATCTCCCATCGGCCAAATCATGATCGTGGTCTCATACGGCTTTCCGCTCCGACGACCAACGTGACGAATGATGGCAAACGGGCCGCGGGAACAACTCGCAAATGTGTGCAAGAGCGGATTGGTGATGTGCTTATTAAAGGTGCGTATACGGTTGTGAGACATCTTGTCCTCCTGGAGAAAAAACAAAGGGACAACTCTTACGGTGTCAGTGCGCGCATGATAACCTCGACTATCGCGTCAGCGCGGTCGAGCGGGGGAGGTTGCGCCTCCTCCCCCGCAAACATGAGGTTCATTATGGCATAGGTCAACAGTCCGCCAAGCAACGTGTGCGTCACGGCGTCGAAGTCAACGTCGGCAATAATCTGTTGCTCGCGGGCCTCTCGTAGCAGTGCGACGATGATGGTGAGGCCGCGCTGCGTGACGGTCGAGAAAAACAAGGGGCCAAGCTGCGGGAAGCGCGGTGCCTCGGCGATGATGATACGCACCAGGGCCAGATACCCAGGCTGGCTCATCATCGACAGGATCTCGCGGGCAAGCGTCGTAAGGGCCTGGCGCAGCGATGGCAGATCATGGGGCGTGGGTAGGGCTGCAAGCTTCTCGGAAAAGCCCGGCTGCTCCATCGTCAGGTGGGCCAGGACATCGACAAAGAGTGCCTCTTTGTTGGCATAGTGGCGGTAGAGGGTCTCCTTCGAGGAAATGCCAGCCTCCGCCAGAATGGCATCGATGCTCGTCGCCAGGTACCCCTGCTGAAGAAATAGCTGGTGGGCGGCGACGCGGAGCCGCTCGCGGGTCTGCTGGACGCGTCTGCTCTGTCTCTGTTCCATTGCTACTGGCCTCATTTTTAGTAACGTACTTTACGTTACGATTATAGCGCGGGGGACAGTGATTGTCAAGGGCCAGAGCGAGGTACGACTAAGATCAGACGTATGAAATTACTTGGGTAGAGTTAGTGGAAGAAGGGTGATCACATTTGGATGCGCAGAAGACTTGAGCGGTTGATAAAGGCCCCTCTATCGGACAAATGACAATGTGACCTCCTTGTGCGATTATTCTTGCAATCTGAGATAGCAATGTGAAGGCAGCATGGTATTATTCATACTGGTACATTATTTGCTCTGATAGGAGACGGGTATTTCTGTTGGAGTACGACACGACACAAAGGAGGAACAACACCATGGCCATAAAGTTCGCCAGAAGATTGATAACGGTCAGTGCAGCCGCGCTGGGAGCCTATATCCTGCTCTTCCGCCCCTGGCAGCACAGGTGGGGAGCCACAGACGAGGAGGTCAAGCGCACACTTCCAGGAGATGAACTGGTACACCATCCAGATGTCAACCTGACTCGCGCTATCACCATACGGGCCAGGCCCGCCGAGGTCTGGTCCTGGCTGGTGCAAATTGGGCAAGGAAGAGGGGGATACTATAGCTATGACCGGCTTGAGAACCTGATGGGCCTCAAGATGAAGACCGCAGATGCCATCAACCCTGAGTGGCAGCACATCCACGCGGGTGACATCATTCCAGCCGAGCCGGGTGGCAAGGGCTTCAAAGTACTCGTAGTCGAGCCTAAACGGGAGCTGGTAATCGGCAGCGTCGAAGCAAACGACGAGGGCGTCTTTGAAGGCTTCAAGCAGATGTTCCCAGCATTCACCTGGGCTTTTGTACTCGCTGAAGCCGATAGCGAGCACACGCGCCTCATCTCGCGCTTGCGCGGTCAGGCCCAACCGTCCCAGACTGCGGCAGCCAGGATAGCCGGTTTCTTCTTTGAACCAATCGAATTCTTGATGACACGCAAGATGTTGCTGGGTATCAAGCAGCGCGCAGAGCAGGCCAGTTCCCCCGCAGCTGGGAAAGCCAGCCACGAGAAGTCGCCGAAAAACGGCCAGGTAGTTGCGACTCCAGCACAACCGTAAGGGGCTGTCAAAGATATATGTCATTTGTCAGGATAATCGGTTCAAGCGCTTATGCATTTGTTTCATCACGAGGATTGCTTGATATGACTGCAAGCGTGCAACGAGAAGCACAGATCAGCTTGTTCTGCTCATCGCGGATTTGTATGTCCCAAACCTGAGATGTGCGCCCAACATGAAGTGGGGTTGCCGTTGCAGTCAACATCCCTTCACGAACCGGACGAAGATGGTTAGCGTTTATCTCCTGTCCGAATGCTACCATATCAGGGGGACAGTTCAAAAACGCCCCGAGCGTCGCGGCCGTCTCTGCGAGAGCGATACTCGCTCCCCCGTGAAGGTAACCCCAGGGCTGAAGATGATAGGCAGTGACGGGCATCGTCATCACCACGCGGTCAGGACTCTGCTCGACGATGGTCATTTGTAGGGTTTGACTCAACCCTCGCTCGGGCGGAACAGCATTCGTCGTGTGCTCTTGCGTGCTCATGTCTCCTCCTTACACCCGCTTGATGATGGGGACAATTCTTTCTTCCTTCTGGGCCTTTTTACATAACGTTTATCATACATATGATGACTATAATATAAATCGATAAAATCCGTCAAGCGACATCTGAGTGTCTTTCGCCGCGATCATCCTGCCACTGGATGTGTCAACATTTACTTTTCATCTTCTCGCTTTGTTTGTCTTACACCTCTGCCCGTTTCCTCTCCTCATGCGCCACACTCCTATCCGCCGGGGGTGGCGCCAACCTCGTCCGGTACGCCTCCCCCATCTCCATCGCCCTCCTCATCTCATCATACGCCTCCAGAATCACCCGCTTCGTCCGGTATTCCCCAAACTCCTTCTCGTCCTTGCGTTTTACAATCTGGAACGTCTCCATAATATAATCCACGTCGTCGCGCCGCGCTGGTATTTGATCTTCTTCTTGTATTCACTGCAGATTTTCTTGTCGTCGCCCTCGATGGCCTCGAAATAGGGTGAAATGTGAGGTTCGTGGTTTGCTGTTATTGTTTCACTTGCTTTAAGGGGGGTGACGCTCGCTAATTTGGGGAAATAGCGCGTAAGTTGCGCGATAATTTTTTGGAGAAAGGTTGCGAGGGTGAGGGTAAAGGGTAGAGGTAAGCCCGGAGTGCAGAGTAGATTGGGTCATGGAAGGGCCTCCTTTCGGGTGGGTCTGTACTTATTATAACTGGTGGGTGCAAATGTGGTTTTGGTGATTAGAGGCTTTCCTGTAGGATGCTATGCCCTGGTTTTACAGTGCCACTTCCTTCAAGCTGATGGCGGCTCTGTAGGGGGCTTCCCTGCTGCTCGTACAGCCAGCGCTTTCTCTGGCGTCATGGTCCGCTTCCAGGACTTTCCTCCGAAAATCGCCGGAAAGAGTATGGTAATGCACGAAATACCCGATTTCATGCTCTTCTCTGACACGTAGTGTCATGGCGCTTCCCCTGAAATTAGGGGTAGGGGAAAATCATTTTCATGCGCAGTGGTGCACGAGCGGCGCATGGCTCATTGTTGGCGAATGAAAGAACGAGTGCAACGCGGCGCATTCACCTAACCAGGGCGAGCACAAGGCTTCGCCCAATAGGCGTCAAGTTCAGGGGGAAGAAACGCCGATTTCCCGTAGTGGCAGGGATTGGGCTCTCAAGGGTAGGTATTTGGTGAAACGAGCAGGGAAGCAGGTTTGTCTCGTAGGGGCGGGGGCGGCAGGGAAGAGGGGAGAGGACGCTTGCGTCGCCCATGGTGGCTTTTGGGTGAACAAGGACGGGGGCGACGCAAGCGTCGCCCATGGTGGCCTCTGGGTGAACAGGACGGGGGCGACGCAAGCGTCCCCACTCCACTCCACACCTCTCCCGCCCCTACGGATACGGAGCCGCTTCCGATGCGGTATCATAGAATACCTATCTCTGAAAGCGGGGGTTGGGCAGGGGGTGGTGGGGACGCCTGCGTCGCCCTGGGAGGAGGGGTGTGCGTTCACGACCACAGGACGAGGGCGACGCTGCCTTCATCATTCCTCGGATGCGGCTGCGTCCCCACTCCACATCCACACCGCTCCCGCCCTTACGGAACAACCTCGTCCTTCCTCGTTTTTCCCGTCCTTTTTTCTTAACTTGAGGCCTATTTGCCAGCGAGTTGCTGTACCCCCATTGATATGCCCACTTTCACCCCTTGACTCTCCCCTTACAGGATAATGTACCATATTCTTAGACAGAGGGCCTTCTGACGAAACATGGATGGCGTAGAGAAAAGTAATCAACCCACCTGGGAGATGCAGTTGTGTTTAAGATTGGTGACTTTTCCAGGTTAAGCCTGGTATCGGTCAAGGCGTTACGCTACTACGATGAACTGGGACTGCTCAAACCCGCGCGGGTAGATGAGTTTACAGGCTATCGCTACTATTCGGCCAGCCAGCTCACCCGCCTGAACCGCATGCTGGCCATGAAAGATATGGGCCTGTCTCTGGAGCAGATCGCTCTCCTCCTGGACAAGGAGCTGACCCCGGACCAGATACGGGGGATGCTCCGGCTCAAACAGGTCGAATTGCGCCAGCAACTCGTGGAGGGACAGGCTCGGCTGGCACGCATAGAAGCGTGGCTGCAAGCATTTGAACAGGAGGTTACTATGCCAGCATATGATGTCGTTCTTAAGAAGGTAGCACCGCTCCAGGTAGCCCAGCTACGCGGTGTCGCTCCAAGCATGGAGCAGATAGGACCGACCCTTGATCGCCTCTTCGACCAGGTAATGGGATATATCAGTCAACATGGAGCGACCCCTGTTGGGCCTGGCATTACACTCTACTATGACACCGAGTACTGCGAACGCGATATCAGCGTTGGAGCCTGCATGTCCTTTGAAGGTTCACTCAACGATGGTGAGCAAGTGAAAGTGGGCGAGTTACCTGCAGTAGAGACGATGGCTTCGGTTATCCATCACGGCAGTTTCAGCACAATGGGCCAGGCGTATAACGCCATCTCCAAATGGATTGAAACCAACGGTTATCACATCAGCGGTCCCACTCGTGAGCTCAACATTGAATATGAGCGCGGTGACGACCAATCGAAGTTCGTTACGGAGATCCAGTTCCCAGTTGAGAAGCGTTAGAGATGTGCGGCCGATAATGGTTTTTCACAAAATCATCCGGATATTGATAGAGGCACCGGGGCCGATAATGAACTTTGATTAAATAACAAGGTATAAAGGCGCTCAAAATATACCAGATTATTTTGTAAAAGTTCATAATCGGCGGAAATAGGCATCAACCTAAGAAAAGCCCATCAAATGCGGGAGGAGTGATGGCGCGACAGGAGGGCAATGCTGTCATGCTGAGCACATGCGTGTATGAGTTACTGACATCGTGACCCCAAGAGTTTCCCGACAACGTAGACAGAGCAAGGAAGAGAAAGGTACACTCCTGGTAAGATATTGTTCGCCTACCAAGGAGAGTCCTCTCATGGAAGCAGTATACTCCGCCGCACGAGCGAACTTGCGGCGTTTGCTGAC
>VBHI01000109.1 GCA_005881495.1 Chloroflexota bacterium | reverse complement strand
GCAAAGAGGATACTGCATCATAGGCACGGACATAAGGGATGCAGGGGACGAAGTCCCTTGCCAGGTTGCGTGGCTGCGCATCCGGGGGATCCGTAGGGGCGAGTGGGGTTGGGCATATGAGCAGAGAGTGCACGTCGTTGAATGGGATGGCCCTTTCTTGTCACCCCATTCACTTCGTTCAGTGCAAGCCAAGAACCGTACGCTGTGTGTGGCATGTTCACACAAGGGAAGGTTTCGGATGTCTCGACACACAAGGTATATAGGTGGGTGGGTATCAGACCCCAGTTTGGGCTTGCACGCGCCCTTCTTTGATAGCAGCAAGGAGGGCGGCATGGTCGCGTTCGGCCTGGTCCGCATACACCTCGGCAAACGAGGCAATGGCACGGTCGAACGTATCCCCGTTACCCAGGTAGCCGCTGATTTGTGCCGGGTCGCTGGTGCGCGCGTGCGCGCGCGCCAGGGTTGCCGCGCATAACTCGACGTACGCACTAAACCCTACCGGGACCATCGTCTCGACCTCCGCCGACATCTTCATGTCGCGCAACTGGCGCGCATAGTAGTCCCTGCCATTGAAGGTAGACCAGCCCAGGAAGATATCGCTGGCCGCCTGCATCATGTGCTGGCCTACCACCACTCGCTCCCCGTGGTTCTTATACGGACTCGCCCCCACGTACGGTTCGAGCACCGACGCCGACGCCTCCTTGATCTGCATGATCAACGGGTCATCTCCCTCTGCTCCTCCTAAGCACAACACGATGGCACAGCGCGTGCCCACGCTGCCCACCCCCACGACCTTCTGCGCGATGTCAACCCCACGGTACCGCATGACGATGATGCGCCGCTCCTCCGGCAAGCTCGCCAGGAATCCTCTCACCATCGCTCTCCACTCTTCGGTATCCAGATTGTTCTTACTGGTGTCAAGTGGATCGTAGTGAAAGATCAAGGGCGGCTCATCCTTGATGCGATACTGACCATTCACCGCCTCGGTCAGCTTCGGGAAGGTTTCGATGCGGGTGCGCTTGCTTGCTTTTGCCGACGCTTCTTCCACGCGTTTTTGGAGCCTTTTGGCACCTGCCATGCCACGTACCATCGCGAGAATGCCTTCCACATCGATGTGGTAGTACCAGACATCCAGGTGGTTCATCAGGGCAAACTGCTGCATACTCTCCCGGTAGCGTTGCATGCACCTCACGACCGCCTGCCTACTCTCCTGGGCGGTGTAGCCATTCTGTCGACCTCCTATGACCACGCTGGCCGCCAGCCGCTTCACATCCCATTCCCAGGGGCCAGCCAGCGTCTCGTCGAAGTCGTTCACATCGAAAACCTGCCTGCGCTCCGGGGAGGCAAAGACGCCGAAGTTGCTCAGATGCGCGTCACCACAGAGCTGCGCCTGGATGCCCGAGACGGGCGTCTTGGCCAGGTCGTACGCCATGATGTCTGCGGTTCCTCGATAGAACGCGAACGCTGACGTCGACATGCGCCCAAAGCGGATAGGCACCAGGTGTTGCAGTCGTGTCTTATTTGATTCTTCCAAAATGCTGATCGGGTCGGGGCGCTGGGGGTCTGGCGCCCACTCGGCATGGCTGGAACGGGGGGCCTTGCTACGCAGCGCCTTGCCGGCAGCATAGCGCTCAGCCCGTGTTGTCAAATCCCGCGTCCATTCAGTTGCCACTGTGGATGGGGTGGTTGTAGTCGTCATGAGACTCCTCCTCTTTCTGTCGTCGCTTACGGAAACATGTAAATCACTGCTACTCGTGTACTTGCCTGGGGAGAAATACACATGGTGTGAACGCACTATTGCTGTGTTTGCACTACGTTGCCTTACAAAGGGGAATGTAACGACGACGAACGTCGCACTGGGTACTTCCTCCTTTTGCGTTGTATTCGTAGACGTTGATCGAGTCCAGAGGACAGATGCTTTGAAGTATTACCTGTTCTGTTCAATGAACAGACTCTTGCGAACGCTCACTGCTCAACATCGTCGCCCTCCTGACCGGGAAAGATGAGCATCTCACCTGCTCCGAAGCACTCTACGCACTCGACCGCAAGAATCGGACAGCCTATGTCATGCAGCGAATTGAGGACCCCAATCAACGCGGATTGGTCTGCCAATCGACCCGTGAGCACCGTCATCGCATATCGTTCCGGATCGCTTACGTTCTCAATCGTCATGCCGCCGTAATAATCGGACCACCTCTTGTCCAGGGTGCCCAGGATACAGATCCGATACATCGCCGGTTCAAACAAACTGGCACCTGGGCGGTATCTAGCCATTGCACGTTCCTTTGCCAACGGTCTAGCTGGTCGAAGCATCTTCCTCCATCCGTCCCTCTTTCAACGTCCCTTTAGCTTGGGCTTGATTGCTCCGACCACTCCAACGTATACTCTTGCATGGTGCGCCACTGTGCCACAAAGCCAACGACCGCCAACACTATCACCACGAGACTCCAGAACCATGAGGCCCTGATTGCCGCTGCAGCGAAGCCGTATTGCAGGGCCGCCGTGTGGATTTGCCCAAACATGAGCAAGAAGCCCGATACGATCGTTGCCGCTCCACCAATCGCTGTGAAGACCATGATGAGGAGTTTAGGCAGGTTGAGGGCCAGGATCAGAATGGTCAAAATGACTGCGAGCACGACCCCGACGATAACCGACAAAAAGCCGGGATTGTTCAATCCGATGGCACCCATGAGGCCGCTGCCGATTGCATACCCGACCGATGCCCCCAGGACCACAATGGCAACGTAATACAGGAAGTAAGCCAGCACGGCGATGACCAAACCCACCACTATTCCGAGGACCCAACCGGTAACCGTCCCCAGGAAGTTTTGTCCAAAGAGAGCGACCATCCCCGACGCGCCGAGATTGAACCCGGCGAAAAAGCCCCAAATGGCTATCAGAATCCGAAAGAACCGATAGCCGACGAAACAGAATGCTGCACCTACTACTAAGAGGAGCAAGCCAATAAGAAAATCTTGAAAAACCATGATACCTCCTTGCATTGTCACTCTGCTAAACTCAACGCTCATGGGAATATCTGGAACCGACACACACCAGTCACGCCGATCAGGGAATACTCCTGAGAATCACTATACGCGAAGACGCACCAGAAAGCTATTCCCCCATAGGGTATAGAAAGGGTATAGTTCTTGGAAAGGAGAAGCAAGTTGGCACTTGCCAACAAGCCGTATCAGGATGTCAGCTGGCAGGAAGCGTAGAGACCTGGCTAGCAACCAGCAAGATGCCGCCGTAAGCCCTAATTTATTCTCCCTGGTCACCTTTGGTTCTTTTTCGCTTTCTCAATTGCCAACAGCAGTTTCGCGTCTCGCCTGGCTTGCTTCTTTTGTCGTTTCAACGCCTCACCAGCGGGTGCGGATGGCTCATAGCGTGTGCTGTTTGCGCTGATGACACCATTATTGATTCCTACTATTCACTTTCTCGCCTGGTCTCACTGCAACGCTGCAGTCAGGCGGGAGATGTTCTCATAGAACTTCACCTTGATCGAGCGAGTTTCCCATTCTTCCAGGTTCACCACATTGCACCTGCTCAGGTCCACGGCCTCAACTTGCCGCAGATCCGCCACCACACTAGGAGCATAGCAGATCAGCGTCACCTCCAGGTTGAGCAGGAATGAGCGAATGTCCATGTTGCTCGAGCCGATCACTGCGATGTCATCATCGATGGTGATGTGCTTGGAGTGCAACAGGATCGGCGCTTTGTACCGGTAGAGCTTGACGCCAGCTTTGAGCAAGTCTTCGTAGTAGGAGCGCTCAGCGTTGCTCACCAGGAACTGGTCACTGGCCTCCGAATTGACCAGGGTCACATCCACTCCCCGCTGGGCTGCGCTGGTCAAGGCCGTCATCAAGGCGTCATCGGGTATGAAGTAGGGATTGGTGATCACGAGCGTCTTTCGTGCGGCATGGATGAGTGCAGTGAACAACTTCAGGTTATTCTCGTTCTCGAAGCCGGAGCCACTTGGCAGTATCTGGCAGAGCACATCGCCGGCAGCCTTCAGTTCCATGGCGACCTCAGGCGCGTTCTGACGGGTCAGCAAGACGCCGCTTTCGGAGTACCAATCGGTGGCGAAGGCAGCCTCCAGTTCAGCAACCACCGGACCACGGACACGTGCGACCAGCTCGTCATAGTAGATGGCATCCTTGCGGAAGTAGTTGCGCTTGATCAGGTTTTGCGAGCCGGTGTAGCCGATCTTTCCGTCAATCACCACAATTTTCCGATGGTTGCGCAGGTCGATGCGCGTGTAGTTGGCCCCGAAGAAGTGCAGCGGCAGCGAAATGTGATGCTCGATGCCAGCAGCCGTGAGCCGCTCCTGCATCTCCTTGAAGGTGGGGTATTTGCGCGAGCCGAGGTGATCCATGAGCATGCGTACCTTGACCCCACGGCTGGCGGCGCGCTCCAGGGCTGCGAAGATGCCCTCGGTCTCCTCGTCGCGGCTGGTCGCGAAATATTCGACGTGGACGAACCGCTGGGCACCGTCGATGTCTGCGGCGATGTGCGCAAAGACGGCGTTGTACTCGGGGAGCAGTTCGACGGCATTGCCCGCAATGGCAGGCAAATGGCCCAGGCTGGCGTTCAGTTTGACGAACGGCTCGTAGCGCGGCGGGATCTCAGGGTTGAGGATGGCAGCCGACTCCGGCTGCATACTGGCCTCCGCTACCAGCTTGCTGATGAGTTCGCTCATATTGTGCTGCTCGGCACGACGACGCTTAGAGAGCTTCGGGCTACCCAGCAGCAGGAAGATGACCAGCCCGAGATAGGGCAGGAGAAAGATCAGCAACAGCCAGGCAGTAGCTGACGACGGTTTGCGGTTGACAGGCACGATGAACAGCATCACAAACGGTAAAATCCAACCAATGAGACCGACGAGGGCGGTGATGGTTGCCCAATTCCAGAACATAGCAGAACCTCCAGATCTGATACAGCAACTCCTGTCGCTTCGCAAATCTCTTTCGTAGCAGTTCCATTTGCTGCTTCACGGCTCATTGCCCGTAAGCAACCCCCAGAACAGCGAGAAACTTTTCCATACGCAATAAAGAGAAGCACCTTCGAGTGTTCTCACAGCAAGCACCAGGATCATTGCTCGTAGTATACCTCCCTGGGAGGGAAAACACACCCTGTGAATGCACTATTTTGAGCACCAACTGATCGTGAAGGAACCTCTCCTGGTAGGACTCCCTGGTACATTTACACTGCTAGGGAGAAATCGGTCAGGAACCCATAGCTAGAAGCCAGGGGAGGTATCAGGAGTCCTTCTCCACATCCGCTTTGACGTCATCCACGATCTTGTCAAAATTGTCTGCAAGTTCGTGTGCAAACCGAGCTGAAAGCGAAGGGTATTGAACTGCTGCTCGCAAATGTACGGGCACCGGTGCGAGATGTGCTCCAGCGCAGCAGTCTCATTGAGAGAATCGGCAAGCAGCATATTTATCTCTCGGTTGAGGAGGGCGTACGGGCATTCCAACTATTCCACACGAGTAATCAAAGCTTGCCCTGAGCGAGCATGAAATTAACACGCACTGGAAAAGCGACGTCGTATTGCACCGGGCGACCCTCGTGGTCGCCCGGATAATAGCCGATCGCTGTAAAGCGGCTGTAAAGCCATCCCGACTAATGACTAGATTCCCAGGACCTTCTGCTTCGCGGCTTCAAACTCGGTGTCTGTCAGGACCCCCGACTCATGCAACTGTCCAAGCTGCTTTAATTGCGCAAAGTCGTCAGGAGTCAAGCCGGTAGACTGAGCTGGTGCGGCAGCCTGTGGTGGAGGTGGTGCCGGTTGTTGATAGACTGGCTGTGCTGGAGGTGGTGCCTGCTGCTGTTGCGCGTCTTGCTGCTGCTGCAGATCGGCAATCTGTGCGTTCTGGTCGGCCTCTTGCTGCTGTTGCGCTGCCGATTTCGTGGCCGAGTGATGGCCAGCGGCATAGGCAACCCCGCCTACCGCGGCGGTCCTTAAGAGTGGTCTTCTTCTTCTTAACATAGGTATTCTCCCTCTTTAAAATACTACTCAGCAGCTTTCGTTGCTGCTTGTTCCTGCCCGGCACCCTGCTGCGCCGCCTCGAGGTCTTGCTCCAACTCTTGCAGCACGTCAGGAGACACAAACCCTCCAGCTATGGCCACGCCACCCGCGTTCTTGATCGCTTCCTTCAAGCCGATGGCCCAGGTATGCTCGAACAGGAGCAG
>VBHI01000108.1 GCA_005881495.1 Chloroflexota bacterium | reverse complement strand
AGTTCCCGATATAACTGAGCGATATTGTGGCAGCCAGCTTCCCACCGTTCACGCAGAAAGGGCAGGTGTGGATCAAGAGCCATCATACGCTGCCGCGGTTGTTGTTCGGGAAACGCCTCACTGCGCAACCAGCGCGAAACCGTGGCATGGCCTATCCCGACTTGGCTGGCAATAGCCATTTGCGAGAAGCCCTGTTTGCGTAGAGCCACAACTTGCTGGTAGCGGGCAGGCGCTCCTCTCGCTTGGCCTGGCTCAGTTCAGCTTCCTTTGGACTCTGTTTCGGGGGCTGTTTCGATGGGGCATCGGAGAGAGGCGTGGCCCTGGACTGCTGAGCCTGGCTTGTGCGATGAGCGGCCAGATGACGTGCGAGCACTCCCTCCAGAGCCTCGCCCAGATTTTTCAGGACATGAAACCGATCCGCACATTGTCTGGCTTGTGGAGCGGCTCTAGCCGCAGCAGAAGCATAGTCTCCTGCACGATCACGGCTCACCAGCCTGATTTCTGGATGCATACGCATCCAGGCCGAGACGGTTTCGACCGCTCGGTCAGGTAAGAGATCAATGACCTGGTGGCTTTGCAGATCCACGAGCATGGTACCGAACGTTCGTCCTCGCCGAAACGAGAAGTCATCTATTCCGAGCTGAACTACCCGTTCACTCGATGCGCCAGGACAGGCCATCACCCGGCGGAGAATCGTCATCCAGGAAGCTGGCATGCCCAGCCGCTTCCCTAAACGAGCCCCGAGCATGCCACTGGTTGCAAGGCCGATATCCTCCATCGCTTGAAAAAACCGTGTTGTGACCCGTGCCCATGGTTGAATGAAGGGGACAAGCCGCTCGGTAAAGATTTTTCGTGCGCACGTCTTCTCATCGCAAAAGAATTTGCGCACTTGCAGGATGAGGCGAACGCGCCGTCCCGCACATGACATATCTGTCAAGTGACGACGATACTGGCTATGCACACGGGAGGCACTGCTCCCACACAGCGGACAGCAGGGCTTCTGCTGGGTGGAAACGACCGTCAGCGTGATCTCTCGATCAGTGACCTCGCTACTGACCGCCTCCAATCCTTCTGGCAAGCCCAATAGGGCTTCTATTTTCATCAACACTTCCAGCATCCCTCCACACCTCTTTTTTCTCTAGAACATGCGTTTTGGCGGTTCTATTCCCACCTCGTTGATGGCCTGAGCCATCTGGATTGATGCCTTCATTGCGGATCTGTAAGCTCATCCTTCACCAAATGTGTGTAAGAACGGCTTTTCACCCAAATTACCAACAGCAACTAACCTGTCCTTGTGGTAATTTGGCTGAAGGTTCGGACAAATCAGCCCCAAGGATCGGAAATCAGGCCGAATCTTCGGACACACCAGAAACCATGGAGCTCATAGCGCTCCCGAAGCGGACTGTGCTCAGACAACAGATGAAAATTCGTCTTGCACCTTTTCTCTTGAAAAGTACCCTACTCTTCTCTAATAAGTCAGATTGTGGAAATCGTGTCCGAACCTTCACCCACGAAAAGTTTGGGTGAATCTTCGGACACCCAGGCTCTCCACGCTCACTTTTGTCCGAACTTTCAGCCAATTTACCACCTTGAGCCAGATGAGAAGCGGTTGCACAAAAGCTGTCAGACGATGACTCGGTGCCTGGGATACCTGCGCATCAGCTTGCATTTCTTCTGTCATACTTTGAGTACACAAAAGAACCCTCCTGAGTGATTTGTGTTGTTTCTCACTCAAGTCTCTCTCAGGAGGGTTCTTTTGTGCCAGGCTCTCATCCCTCTTCTTTGTAAAATTTAAGATGACTCATGTTTACACACTATGCCAATTTACAACGTTTCGATGAAAGAAGTCAGGTGGAGAGCGGTTTCCCCAGATACGTTCATGGCAATGCTCACGACTCTTGGCAATTTCTCACGTGTGAGGGCCAGACCTGCTCACTTCGTAGGGCATTTACCACTTCGGCCTCAACCGGGCGATCTTTTACGCAGCCGCAAAAAGGGGATTTAAAGGCGGTACCGGCAGCAAACATGCCGGCGAGCAACACGTTTTGAGAGAGACCCCAGGGAGGACTACTACCAAGACGATCCAACAAGATGCTCTCGGTGACGAGGTCGCGTATTATGTGGAGATGGATGGAAAGAAGCGGTACGTGATGGGGGATGAGATTCTGGAGCCAGTCGACTTCCGCAGACAAGTCACCGAGCGGTTTGGTCAAGCGTTTCCACAGGCCTGGGAACAAGCTGTACAGATCGTCGAGCAAACTGATCGAGCGACGTTAGAATCGCGTCGGAAATTTTATGAGGTGTATCAACCCAGGAGAGATGAACTGGCAAAAGCATGGTCAGCGCTGAGTAAACAAGCGCGCTCATTGTAGCGCGTGATGGCGTGGGTAGAACGACGTTCCGACAAGAGCGCATTCCTTCACGAGAAATCGTACCCGCAGGTCGGATTATCCCCCTTTCATCTCCGCGCATGACAGATCCCGAACTTCGTTCGCCGTTGCTTTCGTGTGCGTTTCTGGCAACGGGAAAGGAGTGTTCTTGTTCGTTGCACAGGTACGATTGCTCGTGAAGCCCCCTTTTTCTGCTGGCAGTCTGCTGGTGTGACCATGTTGTCTCATCTACCATCTTCCTCATACCTGTCACAGACACGGCTTGCTTCTCTTTCATGAGACCAGGACGTGCGAGAGGCGGCCACCACCTTTTGCAGGAGGGAAAGTTCGAACTGGTGGCAGAGGCAGATTTTGGTGAGGCAATGCGTGCTTCCCAAGCAGGCTGTCGCGGGTTCGAGCCCCGTCTCTCGCTCTTTCCTCTTCAATTACACCTCTTAAACACACTTCTCAGGCTGGTTCTCGGGCATCTACTTATATAGATGTATCAATAATGTTTTATAATTAGAATACTTGATAGATAAATCAGGCAGGTATGATGATCTTGTACTCTCTAGGAAATCCCTCATGATGATACTGGGAGGGCAAATGGGCAGACGGAGAAGGCCTCTTCATTGTAGTTCTATACACTGATCTGAAGCACCATGTATACGTACGGCGTGCGAGGAAAGACCCTGTCTGGTGCATCAAATCAGGCACATCGCGGGAATCTATGCCTTTTTCGCTATTAACCCAGGTGGCAAGACAACAATCGGAAAACGCACTCTGCTGGTGGGAGACACGGGCAAAGTGTGAGAGGCGCTACCAAGTGGGTGAGCAGTAGTACTATCTCAGGCCCGATGCGCTGGCGAACTGTCGCGTAGGACGGCAGCACCTACGTTTCAGGTTAGAGTGCGATCGCAGGACGATGAAGGTGCGTGATCTCGCCATCAAGTTTACCTCGTACACGCACTACATTCTCTCACGTGAGTGGGCACGAGAGGGTTCACACAGACAAAGCTTGTTCGATTCGATGCTCGGGAAGTACTGTCTGTGAGCTCTTGCTCAGCAGTGCTGTGCAACTTTTCGCTCGATAATGTCTGGAAGCTCCCGTGTCGGGCTTCTGCACTCCCTTGACAGATTCAGACCAAATTTGATATTATATAAAATATCAAATATAGACCTGAGGAGTGACATGGTTCTTTCAGTATATCGTACAAAACGAGAAATTGCTGCAACACTTTTGAGGGATGCCATTGTCCGGGGGGAATTAACCCCTGGTACGCGCCTGCTTCTGGAGGATCTCAGCCGGAAATTTGACCTGAGTATGACCCCTATACGTGAAGCTATTCCTATTCTCGAAGGCGAGGGATTTGTCGTTCAATTGCCGCATAAAGGAGCCGTGGTTGCTCAGATGGATCGTGAAGAGATTAGGGAACTCTATGCAATTCGAGGTGCGATGGAAGGGCTTGCAACCTCGGAAGGGGTTCCAAGGCTCACTAGCAAAGATCTCACTGATATGGAAGCATTGTTAGCTACTTTGGAGGCATTCCAGGGGACAACGGGGGATTTTCTGGAGGTAGATAGAGGTTTTCACCTCGTCCTGTATCAAGCGGCCGGGAGTCAACGTTGGGTCGAGACCATCCAGACGCTTTGGCAGCGGAGCAAGCGGTATATGCTCATCGCTATGTCATCCGACGAACTGGCGCATTTTGTTCAAGCTGATCACCGGCAACTCCTGAACTTTTGTAAAGAACGTGACGTTTCTCAAGCGGAGGCTACAATCCGCGCTCACCTGAAACGTTCGGAAGAGTATCTGCTTCTTCACTGGTCATTGACCCACGAGGGGCAACGAAACTGATGTATGCAGTCGAGTTCGTTCCTGTGTCCTTCGGAGGTCTCGTTCGCTCACTATGGGCAAGAAAGATGAGAGAAAATGGTCACGCACATCGGGCAACGCTTCAAAAACAAGGTCGTGTTAGTCACAGGGGCTGCACATGGCATAGGGCGGGCTATTGCTTTTCGTTTTGGACGTGAGGGTGGTCAGGTTATCGTGAATGATGTCAATGTCCAGGGCATCGAAGATACTGTCCAGGCGATTATTACAAACGGAGGGTTGGCCATTCCTGGTATTGCCGACGTTTCGGATAAGAGCCAGGTCGACTAC
>VBHI01000309.1 GCA_005881495.1 Chloroflexota bacterium | reverse complement strand
GGCACGGCCAGCGCCAATACCAGCGCTAACGCCAACGCCACGGGCACGGCCAACGCCAATGCCACCGGCACAGCGCAGACCCACGGCAATGCCAACGCCACAGCGACGGCCAAAGCTAACAACGCTAACGCTAACGCTAACGCCACGGCCACAGCTCAGGCCAACGCCAATGCTACTGCTACCGTCGCGCCTGCCGCAGCGTTGAGCGGTAACTGGGTCAACTCCAACTCGAGCACCAAGGGTATCACTACTATGAACATCACGAATAATGGCTTGAATATGACCGTTCAAGCCACTTCCAACTATCCTACGACCGACTGCAATTGGGGTACAAAAAGCACCCAGTATAGCTCTCCCTTCACGGTCGTATTTGTCGTCAGCAATTGTGGTCAGATAACCACTACGGAAACTCTTACTATTTCCACGCAAGGACCACAACTCAAGGTGGTCGACGCCAGTTCGACCAACGGTAGCAATACTTACTTATTCAACAAACAATAGTAGCGCAAAAGCTTTGTTGTGTCGAATGGGCTGTTCGACACAACAAAGCCTAGAGAAAGGTATCTTAAAGTATTCACCCTCGTGCAACTCTTGCATCTCGATAGCGTACATATAAGTAATGGTTCCACACGTACCCATGGACATGGGGAAGGAGTTCCTGAGATGGATCAGCAAGAATTTGTCCCGAGGTCGCAGTCAGGAGAGCAGCAGTCACAGGACGAAGAAGAAATAGATGTCCCAGCGCAGCCCTATTATTGGTCAACCAAACCGAATACACCAAAAGATGAACCTACCTCGCTGTATGACCTGCCAATGGTACAAAGCGAAACGCCGAACAATTATCAAAACGGATATATGGCACTGGACACGGCGGATACCAGCCAAAGCGGTGAAAAAATTGACACGAGTCGTCCAGTAACTGCACCGCTGCAGACACAACGGCAACAATTCAGTCCCGACGGCGACGCATACGAGTATCAGTATCGCCCGAATAACGCCAGTTATCAGCAGTTGAGCGTCCCACCATTCGCACGGCGCCGCATGAGGAACCCCGCAAGATGGGTCTGGCTCATCATTCTGGGGCTGATCTTCTTTGGTCCGCTTATGCACATTCTTGGCGCTTTCCTGGCGGTGGCCGGAGTCATCATTCTTGTATTGCTGCTTCCATTCCTACTGGTACTGCTGGTGGGTATTCCTATTATGCTTTTCCGTGTTGGAAGAGGACTGGGACGTGCAAGTAACGGTCAGAGGCGCTGGCGTTATACCAATCGCTGGCGTGGCCCCTGGGGATGGTAATATGGGGTAGCAAGGGTGACGGAAGGGAACAAGAGAGGAAGAGGAGCAGGGCGACCGGAAAGGTCGCCCGAACATTTCAGGCGGATGATGCAGGCAGAGTATCCTTTTGTTTGTCATTTTGGTACAATAGATAACATACTAATTGAAGGTAGGATGTCAAGGAGGGGAGGGGAGAAGAAGAGAGACTGTGACAGATATAGTTGAGAGCATCCCTGAGGCGTTTGGAGAGATAGATCTGACGAATGTGCGTGAGCTACGCAATGTACTTTATGCACATCATATGCGTCCAAACAAGTCTTTTGGACAAAATTTCCTGGTCGATCGTTCGGTATTGGCGAAAATCGTCGAGGCGGCAGAGGTCAGCGCGAACGACGAGATACTAGAGCTGGGCGCTGGCACTGGTGTACTGACACGGGAGTTAGCGAAACATGCCAGGCGCGTTGTGGCGGTCGAGTTAGAGCGAGATATGCTGGCCTTGCTGGCGAAGACTACAAGTAAATATGCGAACGTCGAGTTGTTGGCGCGCAATTTGCTTTTCGTTGACCCGGCAGATGTATTTGACGCGAGGCCGTATAAGCTCGTAGCAAACTTGCCATATTATATCACTGCTCCGACGTTTCGTCATTTCCTGGAGAGTACTAACCCACCGCGTCTGCTTGTGGTAATGGTGCAGCAAGAGGTCGCTCAGCGGATCGTTGCCGAGCCGGGGGATCTCAGTTTACTGGCTGTGAGCATTCAATTTTACGGACGACCGCGCATTATAGCGCGTGTTCCCGCGAGTGCATTCTATCCACCACCGAAAGTGGACTCAGCCATATTGCGCATTGATCTTCAAGCTGAGGCGCCACTGGCAGCGGTGGAGCGGGATACATTCTTTCGTGTAGTACAGGCAGGCTTTTCTGAACGGCGCAAGCAACTGCACAATTCGCTTACTCACGGACTGCACCGTAAAAATGAAGACATCAGGGCGTGGCTCGCGGCAGCGGATATTGATACCAGCCGTCGCGCTGAAACGTTAAGCATTGAAGAATGGTTACGGTTATGGAAGCATATGCCGCCTACGTAATATGCTATTATGGTATAGATGACGTCATAAGCCAATATTATGTATTGTTCTGTCCGGCTTTTAGATCACGAGAGATATCTCTAAACTGATTTTGACAAGTATCATAGAGTGTCGATACTGGAAGTATGGAAGTAGTAGAAATTGTCTATGGCATCAGAGGAGCTATTTTGTGAAAAGTGTGGGGCGGCCAATGCCCCACTGGCACGGTTCTGCCAGCACTGTGCCTCACCACTACCCGTCACACAAACAACGGGCGCTCTACCGGAACAAACACTACTGATTGGTCGCTACCAACTGGTAAGCCGTATAGGCCAGGGAGGCATGGGCGCCGTCTATAAAGCCATCGATACGCGGATCGATGACCGCTTTGTGGCCATTAAAGAGATGAGCAAGGCGGGATTACCTGCTGCTGGCCTGGAGGAAGCGGAGGCTGCTTTTGAGCGTGAGGCGCGTTTATTAGGCAAGCTGCTCCACCCCAATTTGCCGCGTATTCACGACCACTTCACAGAAAATGATCGTTCATACCTGGTCATGGATTTCATCGATGGCGAAACGCTGGAAGAGTACCTGGAACACACGAGACACGACCCGCTGCCAGTGGAGCAGGTGGTGAATTGGGCAGAGCAATTGTGTGACGTACTGAGTTATCTCCATAATCATCAACCACCAATCATTTTTCGTGACCTCAAACCTGCCAATGTGATGATCAGCGAAAGTGGGCACATCTTTTTGATTGACTTTGGCATCGCTCGTTTTTTCAAGCCGGGCCAATCTCACGATACTGTCGCACTGGGTTCACCTGGCTACGCAGCTCCCGAACAATATGGTAAAGCACAGAGTACACCGCGCTCAGATCTCTACAGCCTTGGGGCGTTGATACACTGCCTGTTGACAGGCGATGATCCCAGTGAACGCCCTTTTTTCTTCCGGCAAGCGTCACAGGCCAACCCTGCCGTTTCACCTGGCCTGTCAGCATTACTGCAGCGCATGTTAGCGATGGACGCCGAGCACCGTCCCGCCAACGCCCAGGAGGTTTTGCAGGCACTACGCGCCAACGACGCGACCTACCAGGGGCAAACAGGCCCGGGTGGTCAGCAGACGATGTCGATACCACGCATCGGCTATTCCTATGGCCCCAGCGCTACAAGTAGCAGCACCAATACTACACCATCTGGAGTTGATCTGCTCCTGGAAGAAGCGTATACCCTCTATACACAGAAACGCCTGAGCGAGGCGGAGAAGGTCTATACACAGGCGCTACAGCTTAATGGCACGAATCCACTGGGCTGGCAGGGGCGCGGCTTGACGCAGGGTCTGATGGCCCGACATACCGAAGCCCTGACGTCATTTGAGCGCGCCTTAAAGCTGGATCCAACGCTGGTTATTTCCTGGAATGGCAAAGGAACGGCGCTGAGTACGCTGCAACGCAACCAGGATGCGCTCGTGGCATTTGAGCGAGCGTTGAAGCTGGACCCGAACAATGCTCCTTCGTGGAACGGCAAAGGGGCGGTGCTCAATGCGCTTGGACGTCCCAAAGAGGCGCTCGATGCTTTCGATATGGCGCTGCGCTTTGATCCACATATGGCGCAGGCATGGAATAATAAAGGCCTGGTGCTTAGACAGCAAAAACGTTTTCAAGAGGCCTTAAGCGCCTTTGATATGGCTCTGACCTATGATAAAAATATCGCGACCTCGTGGAGCGGCAAGGCCAGCGTGCTTCATGATATGGGTCGACTGCAGGAGTCGCTTGATTGCTATCAGCAGGCGTGTAACTGCAACCCCGCACTTGTCTCGGCATGGAACGGCAAAGGCTCAGTACTCTATGACATGGGGAGATATAAACTGGCGTTACAAGCGTTTCAAGAGGCGCTGAAACTGGACAAAAACTATGCTCCTGCCTGTTACGGTATAGGCAATGTGTATTATGTGCAACAAAAACTGAATTCGGCGCTGGAGATGTTTGATAGAGCGCTGCGCTGTGATCCCAATTATGCCAAGGCATGGAATAGACGTGGCAACGTGCTCAACGACCTGGGTGAGCGTATCGAGGCGCTGAAATCATATGACCAGGCGCTACGTATCGATGCACGTTTCGCATCGGCCTGGAACGGGAAGGCAGGGGTATATGCGCAACTTGAGAGATATACCGAGGCCCTCCACGCCTACGAAACGGCTTTGAGAATCAACCCGAATTTCGCACAGGCCTGGAATGGGCAGGGCAATACCTTCTACCACTTGAACAACTACTCGCAGGCGTTAACATCATATGATCGCGCGGTGAAGCTGAACCCACAAATGGCTTCTGCCTGGCATAACCTATCACTGGTGCTGAAAAAATTGAAGCGTAACCAGGAAGCGCTGGATGCCGCAGAGCAAGCGATTCTCCTTGCCCCCAATGATCCCGACAACTGGACGCGCAAAGCTGAGGCCCTCAAGAGTTTGCGCCGATCCAGGGATGCAAAGGATGCCGAGAAGCAGGCGGGGAAGTTAAGGGGAGTGGTACGTTAGAAACGACCGCACGCAGCGCGTCCATGGTTGACCGCGCGTAGCGCGTCCAGGGTTGACCGCGCGTAGCGCCCAAGGTTGACCGCGCGTAGCGCGTCCAGGGTTGACCGCAAGGGTCAACCCTACTATATACGTGGCCAGGTGGGGGATGATAGTTACAGCCCCTGGTTTGTGGTTGAACCAGAGAGAGCGTTCTGGCTCTTTTCATATTCCAATTACTTGTGCTATACTAGCTGCACAGTTCTATTGCCAGCAAGCCGTTAGCTACCACGAACTGTGAAACCCATTCCTTACTCTTGAGAATTGAGTTAAAAGATGGCACTAGAAGAGCTCCAGAATGGTCGGTACCGCTTTTTGCACTTGATCGGCGGCGGCGGTATGGGCGAAGTTTATCTCATGAATGACACACGTGTTAGCCGGCAAGTGGCGATTAAGGTCATTCGCTCTGAAAGTGCCCCCTATTTAGGCAGCGCAACAGCCGGAGATGCAGCCCGCCTCTTCCAACGTGAAGCAAAAGCCATCGCCGCGCTCGAACATCCCAACATCTTGCCCCTTTACGACTTTGGTGAGGAAACGCACGAGGATATTACGGTAAGCTATATGGTTATGCCATATTGCCAGGATGGGTCACTAGCGGGCTGGCTGCGCCAGGGCAGTAGCGCTATGCTAACACCACAGGACATCGTGCGATTGGTTGAGCAGGCCGCAGATGCTCTCCAGTATGCGCACGACCATCAAGTTATTCACCTGGATGTCAAACCTTCTAACTTTCTTTTGCGCAGCAATCGCAAGAATCCGAACTGCCCGACGCTGCTCCTGGCTGATTTCGGCATTGCTCGTAGCAGTACCACTGCTTCCAGTTCCAGTCGCACCATCCGCGGTACTCCCACCTCCATGGCTCCCGAGCAGTGGAGTAGCATGACTGTTCCCGCCACCGACCAGTATGCGCTGGCTGTCATGATCTACGAAATACTGGCGGGGCGACCTCCCTTTGTGGGCGGAATGGAACAATTGATGTATCAGCACTTCAGTGTTCAACCACCCCCGCCTGGCAATTACAATCCAAATCTGTCTGCAACTGTTGACCGGGTAATCCTACGTGCATTGGCGAAGAAACCCGAAGATCGTTTCCCTTCTATCGCCGACTTTGCCAGCGAATTTGAGCGAGCAATGCAGTTTCTACCTGCCAGGCTTGTCGTCAGGCCGTCGCAGCCGAGCGCCGACGATGCTACCGAAGACATACGTAGTACACTGGCTATCAGCACGGCAGAGGCAAGATCTGGTACCAGCCGCATGATTACCTTACCAGGGGGTCATAAGGTGAAGGTGTCGGTACCCGCAGGGGCCTATGATGGCCAGATCATCCGTTTGCGGAACCCCGACGAGTCAAGCAATCCCGTGGGTGAACTCATCCTGACCATTGCCGTTACATTTTCCGAAGTAGCACAGCAGCCATCAAATAGAATCAGTGCTGAGCAGACGGTTCTCTCCTCGCAAAGCGGGGTACAGCAGCCATCTGGGCCCGTATCAGTATCAGACCGTGATCTCCCAACAGTAGCATCCTCTCATCCCAACCTTCGAGCACCAGAGGTACAACAGCAGCCACTTCCGCCCAAAAGACGGCGCGTCTCCCTCGCTATGACTGTCGGTATTATCTCAGGTCTCATCATACTACTATTACTTGGCGGGGCAGTGTTTTTTTATAGCACCTTTAGCAGCCACCAGGCCAGCACGAATGTCTTAGCTCAACCACAGACGGCGACTGCTGTTGCGCAAACGTCAAAACACACTCCAACTGTTCAAATTTCCCCGACCACGACCCCGCCAGGGATATACATTGCTGGCACATATAACGGTAGTATGTTTGATGCTACAACGAATCGGACATCAAACATCTCGATAAAAATAGTGCAAAGCCAGGGGAGTGGTGTCTTAATCGGAACGTTTACCAACACTTCTACTTCTCAGAACTATCCGCTCGCGGGCACGGTCGATCTTCAAGGCAACTTCCATTTTACAGTGCAACAACCTGCCGGTCAGTTACCGCTCTACTTTTATGGCAATGTTAATCAGGGAGACTTTCTGAAAGGATTCTTTTGCAGCAGCAGCACGACATGTAGTTCGAAAGATAGCTATTTCACTGCCGGCCCAAGATTTTAAATCCCTTGTTGCATGCTATCTGTGTTAAGTACCCGAAAATTGTACAAATCGCCATGTCCCTGCGGGACACCACCACCGATGAAAATGAGCTGGCGATGGGCTATACTGTTCCCCAGGAGCGACTGCGCAGAGGTCGGAGCTCGACTTGGTGCTACGAGCCCGCTACAAATCTGATCGGAGACGTCTTCAGGCACCCACCGTCTGTTGCTCCCACAAGGGGAAGCACGTAGAGAAAGATCTCTTTCAAAAGACGTCCAGCTCGCTGCCTGTTTGAGAAGAAGTCCGATGGAGGGAACACATGCAGATTATCCACCGCTGTTGTTGTGGTCTCGATGTACACAAGAAACTGATCGTGGCTTGCCTGATCAGCCTGAATGAGGCCGGCGAGTTCCAGAAAGAGATCCGACACTTTCCGACCATGACCAAAGACATCTTGGCGTTGGCGGATTGGCTCACCAGTGCCGGATGCACCCATGTCGCCATGGAGTCGACGGGAGTCTATTGGAGACCGATTTGGAACCTGTTAGAAGGGCAATTCGAGCTCCTGCTAGTCAATGCTCAACATATCAAAGCTGTCCCTGGCCGAAAGACCGATATCAAAGATGCTGAATGGATCGCTGATCTCCTCCAGCATGGGTTGTTGCGACCAAGTTTTGTTCCGCCGGCCCCCCAACGGCACTTACGTGAACTCACGCGCTACCGCAGTACGCTGTTGGCTGAACGCGCGCGGCTGGTCAATCGGCTGCATAAAGTGCTCGAAGATACCAATCTCAAACTGACTGCCGTGGTGACTAATATCATGGGCCTGTCCGCGCGTGACATGCTCGACGCACTCCTGCAAGGAGAAACCAATCCCGAGGTTTTAGCGAAATTGGCCAGGGGGAAGCTTCGTAAAAAACGTGAAGACCTGGAACAGGCGCTGGTCGGGCGAGTGGATGATCATCATCGTTTTCTGCTGACGAGCTTGTTGACTCACATTGACTTCTTAGATGAGCAGGTCGCTGACTGCAATGGCAAGATTGAACAGTTTCTCTCTGCCCCATCTGACGAGAAAGCCGAGCTGGTCTCCTGCGCCTCAGACGATCAGCGGCAAGAACAGGCACTCGTTTCCTCCACGCCAGTCGGAACTGGATCGATGCTTGCTCAGGATCAAGTGCCTGAGGAGGGGCCAAAGGTGCCGCTTTCGTATCAGCAGGCCATCGCTCTGCTGGATAGCATCCCTGGCGTCAACCAACGTATTGCGGAGATTTTCCTGGCCGAAGTGGGAACCGACATGCAGCGTTTTCCTACAGCAGGGCACCTAGCCTCGTGGGTCGGCATCTGTCCAGGCAACCATCAAAGTGCGGGGAAACAGATCCGTGGTACCACGCGCAAAGGTGATCGCTGGTTGCGTCACGCCCTCATTGAAGCGGCCCAGGGGGCGATGCGTACCAAAGGCACGTACTTGAGTGCGCAAGGACGGCGGCTTACCCACAGACGGGGCAAAAAGCGGGCAGTGGTGGCTGTAGCGCACAGCATTCTGATCATTGCCTATCACGTCCTGCAACGCCAGCAGCCCTATCAAGACCTGGGCAGTAACTACTTTGATGAGCGAGAGCGATCGGCCGTTGCACGGCAATCCGTCCATCGCCTGGAGCAACTTGGGTTCAAGGTGACGCTGGAAGCCGCTGGGGAGGCGGCATGAGTCAGGAGGTTTCCCCTCCCCAGCGCAATCGAGATTCCATTTTCAGAGAAAGTCCAGCTCAGGTCAGGTCTGTGTCACGGTTGTGATAAGGAGCTTTATGACTGTTACAAGTTTGTGAGGTTTGGATGTTATGGTGCTAAGGAGAGAAGCCAAATCAGAAGGAAGTATGCCTGCGAAGGGTCCTTCCCTGACCCATCGCTTCTCAGCAATTGGTAGCAGCTATAGAGTCTCGGAAAGGCAGGTACATTCTCATGTCTGACGACCTAGAGGCCTGGAAGACCCAGAAAGAATCAAAGCATGCTGTCCATCATGTGGAAAGCCCATTTGGAGGGGGGACAGTTGCAGGTAGAAAAGAGATGGAAGTACATAGGATGTCGGATAGGCTGAGTGAGAAGGCTCGCAGGGATTTGGTACAAGCTAAGATGGCCGCCCTGGCTAAGTCTATTATAGACACGGAGAGGGAGTACTTTATAAAAACTTTGTGGCAACTCGATCTTACTCAAGAGGAAAGAGCAGACTTGATGAAGCTGTTGCGTGAGCAAGGTATCGTGCACCTACTACCAGGTCCAGGAGAGGAAAACGGTGAAAGCAGAAAGGGTGGAGCCACGTACATGGCGATCCGAAAGTACCATATCATCCCAGGGACAGGCGAGGAATTCCTGCACCGTGTGCAAGCGGGCTTTGTGCCTATCATCAGTCGGATACCTGGTTTCATTGCTTACGATGCCCTGCAGGTCGGAAACGACCAAATAATCAGCATCAGCGTCTTTGACACACCACTTGGCGTAATAGAATCAACCCCGCGCGCACTCCAGTGGGTACAAGAGAATATCGCCGGGCTCATCCAAGGGATGCCCGAGGTGATGGCAGGGCAGGTAGGAGCTTCAAGTGAGCTGGATCGGGTTTACGGGAAAGCTAGGAGGAAACTCTTCCGCAGATCTTAGCGAGTCTCCTCGTGTCTTTACCCATATCCTGGTTTTTGCGCAGGCTCGCTGATTCTGTCAGTCCTACTGCTTTAGCAAAAGCCTTATCTGCTCAATGGGGAAATCGTCGAAAACAACCGCCATTTACTCAAAGGGCTCAGCGTAGGAAAGGGATGTATCCGCTTTAAGGATATGGGCGCCCTTTCCGAAGCAACACTGCGCACTTTATTGCGCGAAGCTGCTGCGGCAAATGAGGCAAGCCCAAATGATCATTGCTAATAGGGGTCTTTATAATGTTTCAGGATGCAGGAGGGGATAAAGGTTGATCGTCCAACCTATCCCAAAGACCTGGGGCACAAAGATATGCGGCGTATCCCTGTTCCAGAAGGTAGCACGTATCCGTTCGACTGTCGGGAAGCGAAAGTCATATGGAATGCCAATAATCTTGCCGTACCAGGTTCGATCCTGGGGTGGCCGACGTACCTGGTCAACTATGGCTGCCCCGACGAATACGAGAAGCAATGCGCTCCAAACGATATTTTGAGGATTGAAGATCTTTTTCCGAATCATACTTTTTTCCCTTTCCCTGTTCAGGTTACAACTCGACTAACTCTGAGAACGTCTTTCCGTTATCTACATAGGCCCAAATTTATCTATCGTATAAGGCTTGTGATAACTCAAATTTACCTCGTCTATAGCTACAACTAACCGAGACGAGACACAGCAATTTATTGAAATATTTAAAAAATTACTTGTACACCTCCAATCCGCAAGCAAATCACTGTCTCCATTCCTGGCGCATAGAACGTGGTATAGGTAAGGGGTTCGTTTTGGCCATGATCGAGAAACCGAGGATTGCAGACAATGAATACAGAATTTGCTACACAGAAGGAAGCCCGCACAGAAGCGACAACGATTATCGTCGTTGAGGATGATCTGAATATTGGAGCCTTGCTTGTCGAAGCGATCCGGCAGGAGACCCCCTATCAGGCCGTACTTGCCACGCAGGGGACACAAGCATTAGACTTACTACGAGATCTCATACCTCAGTTGATTATCCTGGATTATCGGCTTCCCGACATGAACGGGATCGAACTCTATGAGCGAGTTCATGCCGTCAAAACGCTCGAAGAGGTTCCCGTCCTCCTCATCAGTGCAGAAATAGCACCTGACTTCAAGGATGTGGCAGCTCGCCATCTTCCATTGCTGAGTAAACCATTTGAGTTGACCAACCTCTTCAACGAAGTTGAGAAGCTTCTTGCATCAAATGCCCCATCTCATCACTAGAGGTGCACGATTTACCTCTCGAAAGCACCAAACAAATAATCTTCCCTGGCCCCCCTTTTCGCGCTAAATATAGCCAGTCGATCACGCCCATCTTTTTCACCGTATGGTTGCTTCACTCCACACCAGAAGCCTTGACACTTTCCCTCATCATATCATATACTATCAATAGAAAAGTGAGAATGATTATCATTATTAGGGTGACCTAACATATGAAAGAGACGATGAATGCCAATGCGCGGGCGGTGCTTGAGGCGGTGCGCGCTGGTGAAAACCACCCTACTGCGCTGGTAGTGTATGAGGCGGTACGGATTGTGCGGCCACAGATTGGGCTGGCGACGGTTTACCGCATTTTGCACCAGCTTGCGTTGCAAGGGCTGATTGAGGAATTGGGACAAAATGCCGAGTGTCGCTATGACGCACGGATTGATAGACATGACCACGCAGTCTGTACGAATTGTGGGACGCTGCTTGATGTACCGGTAGAGATTCACTTACCTGCTGATGTATTGCAGGAGGCAGCCCGGGTGACAGGTATGAAGTTGAGGTCGCACGAGGTGAGAATTTATGGATTATGCCGGTCCTGTCAGCACGTTGACCAGTTAGTTAAAGAGCCAGGAGAGGAGAGCGCGCATGAGCACAGATAAAAAAGAGGAACAGGCGCCAGAGCTGAAGCCTGATCAGATAAGTAATGCGGAATATTCGCCGGGAATAGATAGTGTAGGGAACTCAGCAGGAGCGGCTAGTGTAGGATTGGCGACGGGAACAGATGGTGCATGGAACTCGACGGTGACAAACGGAACACAGGGAGCACCACTGAGCGAAACGACGAAACGAGAGCTTATCGCGGCGCTGAAGCAGAACTGGCAGCGTGAGATGGAAGGGGTGCGAACCTACCGCGACCTGGCAAGCAAGGAACGGGACGCGACAAAACGTGGGGTGCTGGAGAAAATGGCCGACGCCGAAGCTCGTCACGCCCAGAAATGGGAGCGCAAACTGGCCGAATTGGGTGTCGAGGCACCGCAAGAGGAACGAACACTGGGGATGCGCTTCCAGGGCTGGCTGCGACGACAACTGGGTACCGAGGCAGCGCTGAGGCAGCTTGAGGGAGAGGAAGATAAAGATATCAGGCGCTACGAGGCGCAGGCGCGCAGTATCAATGACACTGAAGCCCAGGAGATGTTGCGCGAGGTCAAGCGTGACGAGGAGAGCCATGAGCGGATTATTCGTGACATGATCAGTCCCATCGGGCCACAGGGAATGCTGGATGTGATGTTGCACCGCGAGCGATGGCATAAACGCGGCGGCGGCTGGCTAGGGGACGCAATCTACGGCGCCAACGATGGTTTAGGAGCAGTCTTTGGTATAGTGAGCGGTGTAGCTGGCTATACAGGCGCCAGTAACAGTCACTTTGTGCTGGTTAGCGGACTGGCAGGTATGATGGCCAGCGCACTATCGATGGGTTCAGGCGCTTATCTGGCAACCAAGAGCGAAAGAGAAGTGTACCAGGCTGAGATTCAGCGCGAGAAACGCGAGATTGAGGAAGAGCCGCAAGAAGAGCAGGAGGAATTGGCTCTCTATTACCAGTTGAAGGGCTTTACGGAAGAGGAATCCAATGTGCTGGCAGCGAGGATGGCAGAGAATCCTGACCAGCTTCTGCGAACACTGGCGCACGAGGAGTTGGGGTTGTCGGAAGAAAGCTTTCCCAATCCGTGGGTCGCGGCAGTCTCGGCGACCGTTTCTACGGCTATCGGCGCCTTTATTCCCATCATTCCTTTCTTCTTCATGCAGGGTATCGCGGCTGTCATTGCCGCCGCGCTGATCAGCCTGTTAGCGCACTTTGCGGTTGGGGCAGCGAAGACGCTGGTGACCGGGCGCTCGTGGGTTGCTAGTGGAATGGAGATGACGGTTGTTGGCGCGATCGAGGCGGTGATTACGTATACGCTGGGAGCGGCTTTCAGAGTGGCATAAATAAACAGACAGATGGGTTGCGCCGAGGGCACAATTTAACCCACCTGTCTGTTTAATCGATTCAGCTGACCACTTGTTTGATCGCAGCAATGACGAGATCCGGTTGATCGAACATGATCCCGTGACCACTCTGCCTGGCGATGATATGGGTGCTTTTGGAGGAGAGAGTGGCGAGATCGTTTTGCAAGGTTTGCCAGGACGCATCGAGATCTTTCCCATGAGTCAGGATCACCAGGGGGAGGTTCCCTAACGAGTGT
Organism: Chloroflexota bacterium; assembly: GCA_005881495.1. The sequence goes on along the minus strand of VBHI01000309.1, from coordinate 13,134 downwards.
TGCGTTCGAGCGATACGCACCTGGGTGGTACTCTGATCCCAGCCAGCGCTCTCGTCATACCAGGTTCCACAGAAGCGCGTTTGATAGAGGTGCGCCTTCACTTGTGGCTGCACTGCAACCGGGTATGGGGAGAGGAATGAATTCAGAAGGCCGAACAGGCGCACCAACCCAAAGGGTGCGAGCCGTTGACAGGTGGAAAGTTGCTGCTGTCCATTCTGTATCGCGGCCCGTGCCGTTGGATCATTTTCATGAGAGGCATCAACAAGCACCAGGCCAGCGACATCTTGCGGGTAGATGTTGGCATAGAGACGCATGTTGAGTCCTCCGAAAGAGTGCCCGACCAACACGAAAGGTCCGGAAATGCCTGCTTTAACGAGGAGAGTGTGCAATTCACCGACGATACGCTCACTCGTGCGTGGCAGAGGGCCAGAATCGCTCCAGCCATAGCCTGCCCGGTCGTAGGAACACACTCGCGTGAAAGTCGCCACACCTGGTTGCACTGTACTCTAGTCCAGTGACGAGCCACCATTGCCAGCGTCCAGGATGACTGTGGGTCTGCCTCTGCCCGTACAATAGATGTGTAGACGATAGCCGCCCACATCCACAAGTCTCCCGAGTGGTGGATAGGCGGAAGCATCAAAGGCGCTGGTGAGAGCCTGGTACAACAGTCCTGCTCCCACCAGGAGCACAAGAAGGATAATGAGTATGAGCAGGACAGAGCGGATCCTCTGTCTAACGGTTTTTTTCTTCTTCGAAGCATGGAGGTGGTGAGGCGACTTAGAAGGTGGAGGAATCATGGTGGTGCTTTCTTTCTACTCTTTCACGGCTAGAGAAGCAGAAGGCTCTCCTATTTAGCCTGCCGCAGAAGCGCCCTTACGAGGCGAATCTCTTCGTAGAAGTATTCATCCCCCAGAAATTCCTTGACCGGTTTTAGAGTCTCTCCGCCAAGCTGTTGCAAAGCATCAACAATAGTTTCGAAGTGCCCAGGTGGGATCAATGCTTTCACATCGATGCTCTCACCGGCCTCGATTAGCTCAGCCAGGTGGCTGGCGATAGTTGTTGGTCTGAGGTTACGCTCCTGGGCTATCTCTTCGATACTCTGTCCATCCTGGTACATTTGCAGGGTGATCCGGCGTGTGAGTATAGCACTCACTGTGCCTGTCGTGGTGGTTAGTGGCGTTTCCTTTTTGGCTGTTTGTTCTGGCGGCACTGGCGACAGGCCCATGTTTAAGTTATGCAGTTCACAATAGGTACGTATTTCTCCGGTGAAGATGGTGTAATAGGCCTCCATTTTGCGGCTGCCAACGCCGGAGATTTCCATGAACTGAGACCGGGCCTGGGGACGCTGCTGGGCCATGGCGCGCAGACTGGTATCCGGGAAGATTACGTAGGGCGGTACTGCTTGCTGGTCGGCTAGCTGTTTGCGCAGCTTGCGCAATTGTTGGAATAGCCCCTCTTCTTCTGGTGACAGTGGAGGTACGTTACCGCTTATCCTGGGTTGGGCTGCTAGACTGTTCTGCATTGATTGTGGGAGCGCTTCAATTTGCACATCGCGCTGTTTGCGCAAGATTTCGCGAGAAAGTGCATTCAGCCTGAGTATCGAATAGCTGGTTTCGGTTGCTTCGCTCAACAGACCCTGGCGCAGGAGCGAGCGACCGAGGTGCTGCCATTCTTCCACGCTCAGATTTTGTCCAATGCCGTAGGTTGAGAGCTGGTTATGGCCGTTATCGCGGATCTTATGGGTATTGGCTCCGCGCAGTACATCGATGATGTGGCGCATTCCGAAGCGTTCTTTTGTTCTTGCCACGCACGAGAGGAATTTTTGCGCATCGATGGTGCGGTCTTCCAGAACGACCTGGCGCAGGCAGTTATCGCAGTTGCCGCAGTTGTTGGTAGGCAGTATCTCGCCAAAGTAGGCCAGCAGGGTGTGGCGACGACAGACGGTACCATCGCCATAGGCCAGAACTTGCTGCAGTTGTTGATGGGCAAGAAACTGTTCGTGCTCACTCGTTTTCTGAGCAATAATGTACTCGATCTTGAAGCGGTCACCAGGGTTAAAAAAGAGGATTCCCTGGGCTGGAAGGCCATCACGACCTGAGCGGCCAGACTCCTGGTAATACCCTTCGAGGTTGCGCGGCAGGTCATAGTGGATGACGACACGCACATCTGGTTTGTTGATGCCCATACCAAAGGCGATGGTCGCCACCAGGACCGGCACATCGTCACGGGTGAAGCGCTGCTGGTTCTCATTCCGCTGCTCAGTATCCAGGCCGGCGTGATAGGGCAGAGCATTGATACCGTCACGAGCCAGGACAGAACTCAGCTCATCGACGCCCTTGCGGCTCTGGCAATAAATAATGATCGAGGCACCATCCTGCTCGCGCAGCAGTTGCAGAAGCTCACCGTACGAGCCTTTATGTTTTGTTCGCACCTCGTAATAGATATTGGGCCGGTCAAAACTCGCGATATGGATATGCGGATCGCTGAGCCTGAGTTGGGTCAGGATATCTGCGCGTACGCGCTCGGTCGCAGTGGCTGTCAGCGCCAACATTGGCACTTTTGGGTAGCGCTTGCGCAGTCGGCCCAACTGGCGGTATTCCGGGCGGAAATCATGCCCCCACTCGCTGACACAGTGCGCTTCATCGACTGCTAAGAGGGAAAGACCGACATGCTTCTGGACTTGATCGAGGAGGTTGAGGAAGTTCTCGCCCATGAGGCGCTCTGGCGCTACGTAGAGCAGGTTTAGCTCGCCATTGACGGCTGCACGCTCTCGCTGCAAGCGTTCGGCGGGGCTGAGTGACATGTTGATGAAGGTGGCGGCGACGCCATTGGCTTGCAAGCGATCAACCTGGTCGTGCATGAGGGAGATGAGGGGAGAAATGACGATGGTTAATCCTGGCAGCAGGAGGGCGGGCAGTTGATAGGTGAGGGATTTGCCGCCGCCGGTGGGCATCAATACGAAGGCATCGCGCCCGGCGAGTATATGTTCGATGATTTCGAGCTGACCGGGGCGAAATGTATCATGGCCGAAATATTGTTTGAGTATGGACTCGGTGTTATGTAACGTTTTCAAGGGGCCCTTCCTGCTGGATATGTAATGATTGTGCCTTTGCTGGTGTTGATAATACCATGGGTGATGGGTTTCGCGCAATTTTTGAGGGGGAGACCATCAAAACACACATTGATATGCGGCGTCACCTGCTTGGGAACTTCCCTTCAAAGTCTCGCATCTTTCCCATAATTTATATACTTGTCTAACTACCTCAACCGGAAATCGCTTTGAAATGGAGATTCAATTTCAATAGGTAAACTTGCCGCGCAGAAACGCCGCCCAGCAGGGGACTTGCTGGGCGGCGTTTCTGTGCGGCAATACTATTTTTAGGTATTGTTTACTCTTGCACGTCTCGTCGCCACGTCAGGATAATGGCGACCGTCGCGAAGATGAGCGAATAGACCAGGGTGACCCAGAGCGTATGCGCGCCATCGACCGCGACAAACGGTTGAGCTCCAATTGTAAAGACTTCAGTTTTGGCGGAAGTTATGAGTGCTTTTGGCATGACATTCAGGTTCGGCCCAAGCAAATAGGCCGAGACGTTTAACCAGAAATCGCTGTGTGTGAGACGGTAGGCAAGATACAAAAAGATTGTGCCGATATTGTCAATTGGGAACCAGGCCAGTGCGAGACTGAGCCCAAAGGTCAACGAGCGCCCTACTACGGATGCGGCTGTTGCCAGGAGAATGGTTGCTCCCATACTGATCAGTACGGTCAGGATATATTGTTGAGCCTCCGTCCAAAAAGCTGGTGTTATGGCATTATAGGCATGCACATTTCCTACCATTATCAACAACAGCGCGCTCATCAGGATGATATTGTAGAGGATACCAACGACAAAGACGGTTAGCGCAATAATGACGACAGCAGTCAGCTTTGCAGCGAGCAATTGCAATCGCCCCACGCCGCGGGACAGGAGGACACGGATGGTACCGAGCTGGTACTCCAGGCCGACAACTGAAGCCGTTAGCACCAGGAGGAATATACCGATGAAGACGCGGAGCACGGCAAGGTTCTGCGTCATGCGATTAGTAAGAAACAGCAAGGGAGTGTGATTTATGACGTCTTTGACGTCAGGCACTGTCAAGGTGATGATATATGGGAGAGCAATGACCCCTGACAGTAGAACCAGCAACACCCAGGTTATCCACTGGTGGCTGATTTTGAATAACTCGCCGCGCAGCATACCGATAAAGCTTGGCCTGGACGTATGGAAAATCATTTTTTCCGTTGGCGAGGATGTGACTACTGTACTCACTGAATTTCTCCTGTTCCAGAATTCGTCAGTTCCAGGAAGACCCGCTCCAGGTCCTGCGTTGATTGTGTGATAGTTTCGGGAACGAAGCCAGCGTTGACAAGGAAGAGATTGAGGTCGCGGCCACGTTGCCCTGGAGCTTTGGTGATGAGCGCACCATGGTTATCAAGGTGCGCATCTTTGCCCCATGGCTGCGCCTTAACCAGTGCGACTGCGTCTGCCGTTCTTTCAACGGTGACGGCAAACTCACCGTGCCCGCTGATGAGTTCTTCAATGGTGGATACCTTGACCAGTTTGCCCAGATTGATAATGGCCACGCGGGTGCAGATTTGTTGTACCTCGGGGAGCAGGTGACTTGAGATGAAAACGGTCTTGCCCTCAGAAGTGAGGCGGTGCATGAGATCGCGCATCTCGACAATGCCTGCTGGGTCGAGGCCATTTGCTGGTTCATCCAGGATGAGTAGATCGGGATCTTGCAGCAGGGCCATGGCAACGCCCAGGCGCTGCTTCATACCCAGAGAGTAGGTGCGCACACGATCTTTCTGCCTGTATCGCAATCCCACTAATTCCAATACAGCATCGATTCTTGATGCGGGCACGCCACCGAGCACGGATGCAACCGCGCGCAGATTATTGCGGCCCGACATATAGAGGTAGAGAGCGGGGGTCTCAACAAGAGCGCCGACACGCGGTAGAATGCGCGCGCCATGGGAGTCGACGTCCTGGCCAAGTATCTCGACGCTGCCTGCGGTTGGCGCGATCAGGCCGAGAGCCATGCGGATCGTCGTTGTTTTACCGGCGCCGTTGGGGCCAAGGAAGCCCATGATTTCGCCGCGATTGACTTCCAGATTGAGATTATTGACGACGATGCGTTTCCCATATTGCTTGGTGAGATTAGTTGTGCGCAGGACAACATCCCCCGTGTCCATTGGGGGGATGTTCATTGCTGGCACTGTGATTACTTTATCAACCATACATTCTTTTCCATTTCTCTTTGATAATAGATGAACGGGGTAACTGTGAAGTAGGTATTCCCTACGGCAATATCAGGCAACCTGTTGTGTACAGGTTCAACTGTAGGACACCACTCGCGGCAATTTTGTGACATAGTTCTTATGGTAGTAGTACAACTGAACCCTCTAAGGGGTGCAACCGGTCAAATTACCCCGCCTAAGTACTATCCATGAAACAGACAAGAACAACAATACGTTATAATACAATAATGAATTATATGGTATAGGCGGACCGCATGACGCTGCAAGGTCGACCGCAAAGGACATCTGAAGAGCAATGGATAGGAATATAGACCAGCCTCAACAAAACCAGATATTGACCGCATATAATGGAGATAGCAAAACGCTCACCAATGGACACATAACCACTGTCTCTCATTCAACTCCCCCTCCCGCGGTGATGCCATCCGGCAGGAATTCTTCCTACAGGGATGCGAGGGTACCAGCGTTACGACGGAAAGTGCACCGTTCTCTCATACGCAAGCATTTACATGAACGCTATAATCGCAATATTGCCCCTCGTTTACTGATGATTACAATGATTGTTTGTATTGTGCTACTCACTCTCTTATCTACCGGCGCTGGCGCCGCCTATGCCTATTACCAGGGGCAATTACCGTTACTGAACGGCATTGCGGATCACGCGCTATCTCAATCAACACATATTTATGATCGCAATGGCAATCTGCTCTATGAGCTTTATGATCAACAGAATGGGCATGGTCGTCGCACGTACGTCAATTACTCCGACATCTCTCCAATGCTAGTAAATGCCACGGTCGCTGCTGAAGATCATACTTTCTGGCAGAATAGCGGCGTCGATATCCAGGGCACACTTCGCGCGGCCTTCACCAATCTGCAAAGTCATACCGTCGTTGAGGGTGGTAGCACGATTACACAACAACTGGTCAAGAATCAGTTGTTCCTGTCACAACCACGTTCCCTGCAAGTCAAAGGTGAAGAAGCACTACTGGCCTATGGTCTCACACAGCAATATCCAAAGTGGAAGATTATGGAGATGTACCTGAATACGGTCTACTATGGTGATTTGAATTACGGGGTCGAGGCAGCGGCGCAGGATTTCTTCAATCTTCAGCCGAAATGCACACACCGCTCCTGTAAACCGGCTACGGCTCAACTGGACCTCGCTCAGGCATCGCTATTGGCCGGGCTACCTCAAAGTCCTTCATACTATAATCCCGTAGTGAATAAGCCCGTAGCGCTTGATCGGCAACAGACTGTGCTGGAATCGATGGTTGCTTGGCACTATATTACAGAAGACCAGGCGCTGCAGGCAGAAGCAGAGACGGCGAAGTTTACCTTCATGTCATATGCCAGCACAAAGGGCATCCAGGCGCCACACTTTGTGCGCTACGTTATAGACCAGGTACTGGTGCCTTTGATAGGGGCACAAAATCTGTATAATGGCGGTTATAATATTTACACTACCCTTGATCTGAAACTGGAGAAGAAGGTCGAGCAGATTGCTTATGATCACCTCTACAAGCCACTGTATGACCCATATCTCGGCAGCTATGGGCCTTTGAGTATACAAAATAATGTTAACAACGCCGCCGTGGTGGTGATGAACCCGTACAACGGCGAGATTCTTGCTATGGACGGCAGCGCCAACTATAAAAATAATAGCCGGAAGGTGCGCGGACAGTATAATGCCGCGCTCGCTCTGCGCCAGCCAGGTTCATCCTTCAAGCCCATTACGTATGCTACTGCTTTTGAAATGGGCTGGTATCCTGCCATGATTATACCGGATCATAAGACCGTCTACCCGAGCCAGATCAGCAGTAATCCTCCTGGGTATTACACGCCGCAGAACTACGATGGGACATTCCATTCGGGATTTCCGATGACTGTGCGTAACGCCATTGCAAACTCATTTAACATTCCCGCTATCGATGCGCTTGAGTATGTGGGTATCCCAAACGTGTTGAACACGGCAACGCGCCTGGGTTTGAGCGAGGTCGCAAGTCGATCGCCCAGTTCTTTTGGCCCGTCGTTGGCCCTGGGTACGGCGGAGGTTTCGCTGCTACACCTCACTTCCGCCTATGCCACATTTGCCAACCAAGGAGTGCGCGTACCTCCAACATCGATACTGGAGATCACCAATAACCAGGGCGATCCCCTCTATACCTATGATGCCGCTCACCCTCCTGGAGTACGCGCAATACGCGCGGACGTGGCATTCCTTATGAGTAGTATTCTTTCTGACGAGAAATCACGTTACCATGAGTTTGGCCCAGGTAATCCGCTGGAACTGGACCGCCCGGCGGCGGCGAAGACCGGCACTACCCAGAGCTTTCGTGATAACTGGACGCTTGGCTACACACCATATGTCACCGTTGGCGTGTGGGCCGGCAATAGTGACAATAGCACGATGAATAACATTATTGGTATCACCGGCGCCGGTCCAATCTGGCATGACGTAATGGAGTATGTTTCGCACCTGTACAAATATCCTCCAGATGACTTCAGAAAGCCAGCCGATGTCGTAGCCGGTACTGTTTCCGCGTATACAGGATTAATGCCACATCCCGGCGAACCCACCGTCACCGACTGGTTTATTGATGGTACACTGCCTACCATGCAGGGAGAATACACCACTTCCCGCTGTAGGGGGGATAATTGTCGGCCACCATGTTTTATTTTTTGTAAAGTCCCACCGACAAACTGAGAGTAATGCATGCCAGATAAAGCAAAGCAGCATACCAACGACGAAAATGAAGAACCACAACATAACAGTGGAGTGGATATGAATAGCGTACAAGAGGCATCTCCACAGTCAACAAATGCAGGCAACGCGGAGCCACAGAGTATGGCTTTCCGTCCACCCACACGTGTTGAGAGACGCAACCTCTGGCTAAAGGAGCATGGTGAGCAGGATTTTGCGCTACAGATGTGCGTACGCCTGGTTGAGCAGCCGGACCTGAATGTCGAGATGATGTTTCAGATGCATGGTCTCCTGGTGTTCGGCGTGATGGTGAGCACAGCTCGCTACGCTCAATTCTACATAGAGCTGAACGAAGAACTACACCGGCATGAAGACCCTGATACGGCGGACGCCTTGCGTGAATACTATACCGCCCTGATACCCCTACATGACCAGCCAGAGATTGGCCCTGAAGGACTGCCTATTATCTATCGCTCCGTCCATATGCGAGACGTTACGATCATGAGTGCCGGACACAAGGTAAAGGTTCCCTATTGGCGTGGACTGATCAGCCAGGTAGATGCTTTTGTGATTGGCGCTACCCCTGGGGAATAGACTCACACGGCTCTCCAGGGCGATCGCTAGCCATAGGGCGACCGCTAGCCATAGGTCGACCGCAAGTCATTGGGCGACCGCAAGGGTCGACCCTACTATACTCCGGCCCATTGGGCGACCCAAGGGTCGCCCCTACAAGATGCGGGCCTGGTGGCCTTATGCCTTGATTTTCTCGTTTTTTGGATCGAAGAGGGGTTCTTTCATTATTGTTGCCTGGTATCTTATGCCAAACAGTTGCACTTCAATCTGCGTACCTGGTGTGGCATATTCTACAGGGAGATATCCATAGGCGATACTCTGGCGTACCGTGTAGCCGTAGCCACCACTGGTGACCCGTCCCAGGACGCATTCACCATCCAGCAATGGTTCGCCCCCCAGAGCAACGGCTCGCGGATCGTTGAGGGTCAAACAACATAACTTGCGCGTCACGCCCTCCGCCTTGATACGCTCCAGCGCCTCGCGCCCAATGAAATCACCTTTTTTCAGTTTCACGGCAAAACCAAGGCCTGCCTCATAGGGATTGTATTCAGAATGAATATCAGCGCTCCAATAGCGATAGCCCTTCTCCAGGCGCAGCGACTCGATTGCGCGATATCCACCGGCAACAATGCCCAACGGTTGCCCTGCTGCCCATAAGGTATCCCAGAGCTTGAGACCATACTCCATCGGTGCGTAGATTTCCCAGCCAAGCTCACCGACATAGGTAACACGCAGCGCTAATGCTGGAATGTCTCCAATGGTCACCTGCTGAGCGGTAAGATAGGGAAATGCCTCATTGGAGAAATCATTTTCACTGACCGACTGTACCAGGTCGCGCGCGCGCGGCCCCCAGACTCCAATACAACAGCGACTAGAGGTAATATCATTGACATACACCGAGCCATCGGTAGGCATCTGGCTGCGAATCCAGGAGAGATCATGGATGCCGAAAGCCGTTCCCGTAATAATCTGGAAGCGATCAGTTGCCAGGCGTGTCACGGTGAGGTCGCACTCGATGCCTCCGCGCTTGTTCGGCATCTGCGTATAAGTCAGCACCTCAAATTTACTGAAAGAGGTCTCGTCAAAAATAGCTACGCGCTCGCGTGTGGCCTGATGTTCCACGCCAATAGCCGGTGAATAGTAGCGGTTGGCCCACCCGTATGGCTCCGGCCAATCCTGACCTTCCGCCAGGGGTTCATTCGACGCAAACCAGTTCGGGCGTTCCCAGCCGGATTTCTCACCAAAGCTTGCCCCCAGTTCCTCCAGGCGACTATACACCGGGCTGAGGCGCAGCTTGCGGGCGCTGCTGCGTTCCTGCGCAGGATAGAAAATATCGTAATAGGTGCTATAGATTTCATGGACGCGGGTAGAGATGTAGCGCCGGCTGGCTGTATACGCTCCGAAGCGGCGAATATCCATGTGCCAGAGATCAAGGCTCGGCTCTCCTTCGACGATCCACTCCGCGAGCATCTTGCCAACTCCACCAGAACCAGAAACGCCATGGGCGCAAAAACCGCATGCCGCCCAGAAACCTCTCACATCGGGTGACTCACCAAGGATAAATTCTCCATCAGGCGTAAACGACTCAAGCCCATTGACTCGTTTGATGAACTCAGCCCTCTTCACAGCAGGAACTCGCTCTATACAGCCTTCGAGCAGACTCTCAAAGCGGGGAGGATCAAAACCTAGCACTGTTGGATTTGGGCTGTCGGATAAAGCGTCAACATCTGAGGCCTCGGGATCGCGCTCGTAGCCGCCGATGACCATGCACGCTCCATCCTGGCGGAAATAGACCAGCTTATCGGGGTCTCGCAGATTGGGGATAGTGACATCTCCGGCCAGCTCACTGAGCGGTGCAGTCATTGCATACTGGTGCTGCACCGGGATCAGCGGGATAGTGACACCGTACCGCCTGCACGCGACCCTTGTTCACTTCGATACCGGTGACGCGCGTATGTTCATAGAAGGTTGCGCCACGCTGTCTCGCCGCGTTCGCCAGGGCTTCCGTCAGGATGGGAGCGCGCGCTGAGCCATCGGTCGGCAGAAACAAAGCTCCTTCGACCTCCGAGAGGCTCATCAGAGGGAACATGCGTTGAGCCTCGTGGGCGCCGATTAGCTCTACATCCAGTCCAACACCCTTTGCAAAACCAGCCTGCCGCTTGAGCTCTTCCATGCGTTCTTTTGATGAGGCGACACGAAGGCTGCCAACCTCGAAGTAACCCGCTTTGCCGTCCACCCTGAGATTCTTGTAGAGCTCGACGCTATACATAAGCATCTTCGTCAGGCTCACGGATGATCGCAGTTGTCCCACCAGGCCGGGGGCATGAGAGGTGGTGCCATTGATGAGTGGCCCTTGCTCAAGGACAACGATGTCTCGCCAGCCCAGCTCGGTGAGATGGTAGGCAACACTAGAACCGGCGATTCCGCTACCAATAATGACGACTCGCGCTTGATCTTGCATGGAGTGCTCCTAGCCTACGAATTTTTCACGTCATGTAGCCAGCGTGTGAACTGTGGCTTAGCCACATTCCCTAGAAAGCGATTGAGATGGTAATGAGCGTACTCGTGATAGTCAAAATCAAGTTCAGAGACGCCCAACTGTAGAAAGCCCCAGAACGATTCGCGCAAATCCGAGCCAAGCCGCATCAGGTGCACATGCGCCACATCCGCTGGCCGCACCTCACCAAAATAATAGCGCAAAAGTGTTGCGCACTGGTCATCATTGAGCGCTTGATTGACAGCGAAATTCCCCAGATCAAAGAAGATGTCTCCCATGGCGGCGTATTCCCAATCGAGAATCCAGATCCTATGCCCGTCATCGATAAAGTTGCTGGCAAGCAGGTCGTTATGGCAGGGCCTTGGTTTATGCAGCGAGCCAATGGCATCTTCGATCTGAGCCATCAGTGCATACACCTGCGGCAGCGTATCAGGAAATAATACCCCGCGCTCAAGGGCCTTCTTATGGTAATCCCGCACTGTCTTAAAGGGCGAGAACGTGCCTGGAAAATCCGGTCCTTCGTGGTAACGCTTGATAGATTCAACGATACGCCTGAGTGTCTCAGGCTGTGCAGCAGTTTCAGGAGAGATGCCATCGCCAACAATGAAGCGTGTGACGAGCGCGTCTTCGGAGGCGAGAAAATGGATAACCTCTGCGCCAACACCCAACCGCGCGGCGATGGCGGTACAGGCGTGTTCGCGTCCCCGGTCAATACCAAGCAGGCGTGTGCCTTTGCCACCAACGCGCAGCACAAACGTTTCTCCCGCGATATCCACGCGATAATTCTGGTTCGTGATGCCGCCAACAAGTGGCGCTACTACTCGCTCCTTGCCGCTCCAACCCGGAATTTGCTCTAGAATGTGTTCGATTCTCTGGTCCATCGCCCACCTCTTCTCCGCGATGTAAGGGTACAAACGCTCATTTTAGATTGCTTGAGCATACACCGCGGTTGAGCTTGCGTCAAGCAGACGGTTTATGCATGCCTTGTTGGATTGCTCTATGCAATAGTATATATAGCGCTCAGTGTGCTCTTTTTGTTAGCGCGAACGAGCCAGGTTGTCCTCTGGACAGGCGCTACACAAACACGTGCGCCACAACCCATCCAACATATACCAGAAACAAAAGCACGGCGGTAATACGACTCACGCGCCGTCTTAAGACACAGAGCAATGCGACAAGTGTCAGCGCCACCATTAGAGGGCCGTCGAGGAACAGCAGAATGTGATCATGTAACATATCGCGCCAGAACAGGAGCGGCAAAGCGATACCGAGTGCGGCATTGATGCTGTTACTGCTGAAAATTTCCTCGACGCAGGCCACCTCTCGATCAGTGCGCGCCAGACCAAATGCTACGACCGTATTGGGCAACGAAGTTGCCACGGCCAGTACGAGCAGGCCAGCCAGCACATCTGGCATATGGAGATCCGTAGTCAGCGCCTGACCCGATTGCACCATCACAACAACCCCGCCCAGGGCGATGACCAATGCCAGCACTCCCTCGCCAATCCAGCGCCCAACAGGCCTTGTCGCCTCAAGAGTGGTATCGTTCGCTTTATCGGCCCCGGTGGTGCTTTGCTCGATCTTTTGTGGGTGCTCACGATGTAACGCGTGAAACGCCAGAGCACCAAAAAACCCCAATGTAATCAGAATAGCGATAAAGACTAGCCCCATAACTAAAAGCGGCATATGTTGCCCGCTAACCAACGGACTTCCTGGCAGTAACCAGATCGCTACCAACGTTGAAACCATCACAGCCAACGAAAAACCTGCTACCACGCGCACATCTTGCCCTTCTTTGAACGTGAGGAGAATTCCATGATGCTTTGGCGTGGCAAACGTCGCGATACTGAGGATAATGGCGACATTGTAGATATTTGATCCAATGATAATGCCAAGCCCGATATCAAGATAGCCGCCGGCTATAGCTACAATAGACGCCACGTAATTCGGAATATTTGCGCCCAAGGCACCTAACAAACTGAGCAGGCTGGGAGGCAGGTTTAGCGCGTCACAAACCGCCTCCAGGCGGCGAGTAAACCACGCGGAGGCACCCATGGT
>VBHI01000107.1 GCA_005881495.1 Chloroflexota bacterium | reverse complement strand
CGTTCTCACGCTTTCGCTGCATATTTATTGCTCGTTCGGGGTGGTGGTCCCAGAGTGTGGTCTCAAATCCTTTTTTTGCCAGCAGATAGGCCAGTGTAGTACCCCAGGCACCACTGCCAATGACACCAACCGCTACCATATCTTATCATCTCCTCCGCGTTTTCTTGCGTTTTCTTCAGATTGCTGCTCTGTGTCGAATGGGGCTGTCAGCCCCATTCGACACATGATTAATCTCCTTCGGCGGGGCTTTTATGATGCATTTGTGGCTGTTCCGTATCATCCTGGTAGATAGAGGGTTTCAGGATGCCAATGTAGGGGAGATTGCGATAGCGCTGCGCATAATCAAGGCCATAACCAACAACAAAGCGATTGGGAATTTGAAAGCCCCTGTAGTCCAGTTTGACAACTCTGATACGCTCTCGCCTTTTATCCAACAATGCACAGACACGCAAGCTCATTGGGTGGCGCTGCCGCAACACATCCATCTGGTAGTGCAGAGTAAGGCCACTATCGACAATATCCTCGACAATCAACACATGCTTCTGGTCAATAGGTCCCTCTAAGTCTTTGAGAATTCGGACCACGCCGCTGGATTGGGTGGTGTTGCCATAGCTGGATATTGCCATGTAGTCGATTTCGAGCGGTAAAGCAATGGCGCGTGCCAGGTCGGCTATGAAGGGCACGGCCCCTTTCAATGTGCCTAATAACAACAGATTTTTGCCCTCGTAATCGCGGCTAATCTGCTCGCCCAATTCGACTACTTTGGCAAGAATCTCCTCTTCAGTAATCAGTATTTCGGTAATGTCTTCGTGCATATCCACCTCGTGAACCTATGCGCTTTCCCTCCCATACTCAACAGATAAGCGCAAAATTCGCTGTGTTTGGGGCGTGAGTCGTACTCTGTCATCGATCTGTACACCCGCCAACCATACACAATGTGCTGCTGAAAAAAAGAGGGGGATATAGGGACGATCGGCACTGGGAATGCGTTCGTTCACCAGTATATCCTGCACTTTTTTCTCGTGCTCCATGCCCAACGGTTGAATACGATCACCAGGACGCCTCGTGCGTACTCTTAATAAAGGGCCTACATTGTCAGCGTCAATATACACAGTATAACGAGTTGTCGGTAGTAATTGCCACACCTTCGACCAATCTTTATGCTGAAGAGCCTGTTTCACTTGCTGGACAATGTCAGCTTTTACTAGCTCAGCCGAGGCGATCCAGGGAGTTCCCGGTACTTCTATCCGCCCCGGAATGGGTAAGTGAATCTCTTCTGGCCACACCGAGAATACCTGCTCTGTTTCTTTGTGAGCAAAACGTTCAAATACAAGGCTATGTCCAGCGCGAGTGACATGCAATTGAGCGGGAAGATGTAATGTAACCTTTCCTTCCGTGCTGGTTTCCCGCTGGAGCAGCTCTTCAATCAGCCGGTAGTGACGCAGCTCCAGCGGCGATTGTCCCGCGCACAACCTGGCCGTAGCGCGGCGCAAGAGGTGCCGTTGCAAGCTCAGTGGCAGCGAGAGCAGAGCACCCCTGCTCAGTCTCATGCAATTTTCTTGTTCCGAGAGCACAACTGTTGGCCAGTAGTTATCCACCTGTTGCTCAATCCACTCCACGTCGACGCCGGTGATCTCGGCGTTGCGTAAGATGGTTGCGCGTATGCCTGGATTCAGCGACTCTAAGAGGGGCAGGAGTTCATGGCGAATACGATTGCGCAAGAAACGGGGATCGCGGTTGCTGGCGTCCTCCAATGGTGTAAGAGCGTGCTGCGCGCAATAGGCTAGCGTCTCCGCGTGAGTTACTCCTAAGAGAGGACGAATAATATCCTGCTGGCGTGGCTGCATGCCCACTATGCCCACCAGTCCCTCACCGCGTAGCCAGTGCAACAGCAGCGTCTCCACCTGGTCGTCGGCATGGTGTGCGACAGCGATGGGCTGACCGTGGGCCACCTCGCGCAAAAATCGGTAACGGGCGCTGCGGGCGGCATCCTCAAGCGAGCGCCTCTCCTTGTGAGCCAGCGCGTGGACATCGAGCTCACCGATAGTCACCGGTAGCCCCCAGGAAGTAGCCAGTTGCTTGATAGAGGCAGCATCCTGATCACTGGCCTCGCCGCGCAGCTTATGATTGAGGTGAGCGGCATGCAGCCGTACACCTGGGTAGCGCGCGTGGGGACCATTGCCACAAAGTTCGTGTAACACATGCAGTAGACACAACGAATCCGCTCCCCCCGAGACTGCGACAATGACTGTCCCGCTCTCGGGTAAGAGTTGGTACTGCTCGATATAGGTAGCAATTGTGTCTAGCATGTGTATGGTCAGACACTCTCTCCCTTTGTGTTCAGTTCCATGGTGAACGATCGAATGTACGTGAAAAATGCCCAGGGCTGGTATTTGTGTATCACAATTATGTATGTGAGGTCAAGTTCACTGAAGAACAACTATGGAAAATTGCTCCCCAATATGATAGGATATATTCAAATACACCCCAATGGGAACGAGTTTCGTTGGGCATGAGAGAGTACTTGTAGCAGTCCGTGTGACGACAGGCAGGAAAAACAGCGTTTATGCCAATTCACAAAATCATAACAGCAGAAAACCCTATATTACGCCAGAAAGCCAAAAAGATTCACCACTTCGACCCCTCCATCCAAAAGCTGGCGAACGATATGTTCGAAACGATGCACGCGGCACGTGGGGTGGGCTTAGCGGCACCGCAGATAGCGCAATCCATCCGTCTTTTTGTCGCTGAATTTGAAGACCACAAAGTCGCCATTGTCAATCCCGAGATTGTGAAGGCCGAGGGCGAGCTGCTTGGCACAGAAGGATGCCTCAGTATTCCCGGCTATGTCGGCGAGAATATTCGCCGTGCCGAAAAGGTCGTAGTGAAAGGTCAGGATGTGCGGGGCAAAAACATGAAGGTCAACGCCGAAGGGTGGTTCGCGCGCGTCCTCCAACACGAGATTGATCACTTAGACGGCATTCTCTTCCTGGATCGACTGGATCGACCCGAGGATTTGCACGAAATAAGTGAGGACGACGAGGAGTTTAAAGAAGAGGTCGAAGCAGTAGTGTGAGGCGGAGCAACAGGAACGCGTGGGCTGATTCTTCCACGCCGGGAAATGCAAAGAGGAAATTGATCAGATAAAAATAGAAGGTGCGGTACCGCACCTTCTATTTTTGTTGCTGTCTCACCATTGGCAGGGTTTGTCTACCGAGTGCGCGTTCACAGCCCGGGCACACATAAAACCCCTCTTCATCACGATAGTTCAATTCGCTCACTGAGAAAAACAGGTAACAGATGCCGCAGCGTGTTGTATCAGGCTGACTGGCAACCTGACGGTCATGCTCGAATAACTCATGCAAAGAAATGAGCATGGCCTCGAAATCAAATGCGCTAGAAGACTGTGTTTTTCCTGTGCTAGTTATCACGGGTAATGCGCCCGTGGCATTACTGGCGCGTATCTCGCGGCGACTTACAAACGAACTACTACTTGACGACGATCCATTGTTGCCAGAACCCGGTGTATAGAGATTGCTCAAGGCAAAAGCCTCCCAAATGTTCCCTAGGGATAATACTTCCCTTATTATAGCATTACTTCTCGCTATTAGCTAGGAGTTGGCTTGGATGGCTTCTAGAGCGGCTCGGCGATTTTTGGTTTATGCCGTTTTGTCTACTGGTGTCTCCCATTTTCGCTAGTTTTCTCTTGTGTATGCTGTCAACTTTGCTGTCAGCATTTTTTGCTTGTGACTGCTCAATTGTGGCTTGTTTGGGCCCCAAATGACAAGCCGTTTTTATCAGCACCTCGTTAATGAAGTAGGCCGCTGGCGAGGTACCATTACTGGCCCTGCTCCATCGGCCTCTTCCCGAACCACACAGGACCGTTTCCGTGTCATGTGGCTCTCCAGCAGAGACATTCCGTAGGATCAGAATAGACACATCTCGTGCTCTTCCCCATAAAACTGTCTCTCCCTGCGCTGCTTCCCCCTGTAGACGACCTTCTCGTCTTCCCTGGTGAGGCGTAACTCTCACGAGTACTATCAGCGCTCTGTCACCAGAGGCTTACGCCCGTAGGTGATCCCGTGTTCCGTCCACCTGATACGTCCGAGCACGCCGTAGGTTGCCCATACATCCCCTTACCGTAGCTCATTGCTACTCGCTTTCTCTGTGGAAGGTACCCTCAATCGTTGTGTAAAATCGAGGTACAGAGAAACATCGAGGTCAGGTGTTATCTCGATGGGACCCGAAATAATCCGTCTGGGGATTAGGCTTCAAGCAATCAGCCTAAACCATAGCGTGCGGATCTCGCGCTACCTACTCCTACACACCTTCGGAGCACCAACGCTTCTCGTACATGCTCTTGTCCCCTTTGTGTTTCCACTCCAGGTAGGTACGATGATCCAAGAATCTCCTTCCCAATTCTTCCCAACTGCGTCGGGGATATCAGGCCGCGTGACACGGCGCACCACAACTTTCGCTATGGCATCTAGGAGTATACTATAAAAGGTTTAAGGATAAAGATACCATTTACCAATCGATCAATTGGTAGCAAGCCGCTCGTTCTGGGGCGGCTTTGCTGTTTTTGATGTCCACTACCTAAAATCTGAGAGGATTGGGGAAATGGCAAGACTATGGTGTATAATATGCCTAGGCTCACATGTCATTGAAGGGTAGCGCTATGAAAGACCTATGGAGAAAGCTACGACGCGGTCAGCAGCCACAAGAGCAGGAACCAGCGCCTCAGTTTCCACCAAACACGGATGCTGAGTTAATCCGGCTCGAGAGTAACTACCAAGGACGTCAGCGAGCCCGCGCTGACTATCCCAATGTAGACCGAAGTGGGAACAACATACCAAACGATGCAGGCGAAGCATGGCAGAGTAGCCCATTACTCGTACAATTGGCAGAGGAAGGCTATATTCAGGGCTATCTTGATGAAATTGCCTATCTTGATAGAAACGATCAGCTCCACATCCTAACCACTGATGCCCAGCAGCAGGGCAGAAAACATGCGAGAGCAACATACTCCACACCTGGTTCTCTCGACCGGACAGGAAACCGTATAGCTAGTTCTGCAAGGAGTCTATTTGTTAGCCAGCATTCGAAATCGCCGTCACACATCATAGAAATCTATATAAACGGCTACGTGTATGGCTACTTAGAGGAAGTGACACGGCTTGACAACAGAAGTCTTCAATTAGGACAACAACCTTCTCCTTAAACTATTATTTTATGGGAGGTTGGATACCTGACGAATATTGTGTAATGGCACAAAGAAGAAAAGCCTAGCTTCTAGAACTGGACTGGTTTTAACGCCTTCCCACTGCATATCGTGTAGCAATAGGTAGGGCTCACGCCTTTCCCCTGCTCCAAACCGTGCAGGCCACTTTCGCGGCACACGGCTTTCCGTACTTCGCTCCTTTGACTCACTTTTGGCCCTTCCCTTGCAAGGCCGAAGCCCTGTCTTACAGGTAGACCACGCGTCTTTCGGTTTCCCACCGACGTTTTGGTATGTTTAGATCTCCTTGAGTTGGTTGCATTTCCTGGCGGACCTTCGTCGTGTCCATCCCATTACAGGATAGTGTTGGGTGACTCAGCCGCCTCCGCCCTCTGTCCTGCACGCTGGCATTCTCGCGTCCCTTTCGGGTCAAGCAGTCTCAGAGTTCCCCAGTTCCGCGTGGACGTGTTCTCGCGACCCTTAGCTCGCCTCGCCGAAGGTGACTCACCTGATTGCTCAGGCCCCTCTCTTCGGCTCGACGAAGGCCCCGTCCGGGCCAACACCTGCAAGCCGCGTTGCAGGATATTCCTTGCTGCATTCTTATCACGGTCGGCAATGTAGCCACAGAAAGGGCATACATGCGTACGGACACTGAGGGACTTTTGTACATACTCACCACACTGCGAACATTTCTGCGAGGTGTAGTGAGGGGCAACGGCAATCACTTGACGCTCAGCACTTTCAGCCTTAGCTTCAAGCAATTGTCGGAATATCCCCCAGGATGCATCGGCAAGAGAGAAAGCCAAACAATGGTTCCGTACCATGTTGGCAACTTTCAGGTCTTCAATGGCAATGGTTTGATAGCGGTCGACATAATAGTGGGAAGCTTTATGGAGGGTATCTTGACGTTGGTTCGCAATGTGCTCATGGATACGAGCGACCTGGTGCTTGGCTTTCTTGCGTCTCTTGCTACCCTTCTTACACCTGGCAAGTGTGCGTTGAGCCTGAGCAAGTCGTTTCGCACTCTTCTTCGCATGTTTGGGGTTCTCAACAAGGTGCCCATTGCTATCTGCAACCAGATACCTGATGCCCATATCCAACCCAACGGCATTGTCCTTCTTAGGCAAAGGCTGAGGGGTTGTTTCGCAAACGCATTGCAGATACCAACCAGAGGGGCGCAAGACAATACGGGCAAACTTGAACGTCCCTTCCAAAGAGCGATGGACAATCACGCGGATACGTCCGCCCATTTGCTGTGGTGCCTTGAAATACCCATTGTCCAGGCAGTTAACTGCATCACGAAACTGAATGGTATTCCAGGCTTGCACATTCTTGAAGCGAGGAAACCCAACTTTCCGACCGTCTTTGAGGCCACGGAAGAAGTTGGTGAAGGAACGGTGAAGACGTTTGAGGGTGGTATCAACAACCACAGCAGGCAGATCAGGATGTGCCTCTTTGCCATGGTGCTTGTCTTGCTCATAGAGATGCAAATACTTGCCCGTTTCTTTGTAATGCATGATCAGCTCTTCCAGGCAGGCATTATACATCTTGCGCGATGCTATCAGCACGCTCATCAAGGCTTGCTCTTGCTGCTTATTGGGTCTCATGCGGTACTCAAATGTCTTCATAGCTCAAGTATAGCAGTAAGTGACTATATAGTCAAGAGCTACGGGCTAAAGCCCCAGGGCAATCGCATCTAATTTCCCAAGGAGCTTGCAGAACGTGTCTATACTTCGAGCCATTGTAAGCTGCTTAATTCTAACACGGCTTCTAGCCTCAGTTCTTGCATTTAGATGCGATTGCCCTGGCTAAAGCCCGCAATCGCCTGACCACTGCCGTTGAAACGACATGGCTTGCGGCGGGCTAAAGCCCGTCTTTGTCAAGTGTCTCAGCCGCTTTCACTTGTTCGAATTCACGACGCGAAAGCCCCAGGTTTCTCTCGTCGGCATAGGTCGCAGGGGTAGCCCTTGTCTCCGTTTCGGCTCAGAGATATCGCTACATTGTCAGTGGGCTTCACACGCCTCCGGAGTGCCACTCCTCAACGTATGCCACTTCCCCCTCGCATCGTTCTCCAGACGGGCCTGTTCAGGCTCCACGTTCACCCGTTAAAGGGCGCACTACACAACATTCGTTATGGCTTCTTCTCCGAAGGGTTCAGAGCAACGAACAGGAACCCCTCTCTATGCAAAACTCCTTGTTTGAACGCTGACGTTGCTCGCATTGGGAATACGTTTGTTGTGCTCTTAGGGCTGGCGCATTGGTGGGATGGTGCTGGCTTGAAGATCGCGAAGCAAGCGCCCAAAGGCCACCTGATAGGTATCGTGCTCTTTCCACTTGGTAAAGTCCCCAATGTGCCGCTTTCGTCGAATAGCGGCTGCCCACGCATCGGGTGCATCCTTGATGGCTTCATCCAACGCGATGGGGAAGAGAGCAGGCTTTCCCTGGTCTTGTTCCTTTTTCAGCGCCTTTTTGACTTCATACTCTACCCACGAACTGTCAATGGAATGCTGCGAAAGGATGACCAGGAGTTTGTCATAGAGCCTGATAGACTCATCAATGCGGCGTCTGAATTCGTCTCCAATTTTCAAATCTTCAGGAGCAAACCAGCAGCGAATGTCTTTGCCTCGCAAATCGGTATAGAGCCGCTCGGCGAACTCCTGGTCTTTGCTGGAATAGCTAATAAAGCACGTGTAGTACTCAATGGGGTTCTGAGTCAGAGAACGGACATAGGTGATGAAGGTATCGGACTGGCCTGCCTCACGCAAGAACTTCTCAAGGATGTCTCCTTCCGGCCGCAAGAGGGTATCCGTCCCGATGGTCGAAGGACCCTCATGGATGACGGTTTCCAGTCCTTTCACCGTTCGCAGGTCAACATCTCCAAAGATTGTCCATCCTACTCTGGCTCCGCTGAGGTCGGCTCTGCTGAGGTAGGCATCGATGAGGTGGGCTCTGCTGAGGTGGGCTCCGCTGAGGTCGGTTCCGCTGAGTTTAATGAGTATCTCTGGATGTTGATCTCTCCATGCATTCCAGACCTCTACTCCTTGTTGGAGAAGATCAAGTTGCTGTTGATCGGCCATACCGTTGTTCACCTCCTCTGTGGTGCTTTCATTATAGAAAGGCACAGGCCAATATGCAAGATGACCCCTTTCTGTCTCATCTTTCCTGGCGTATGTGGAGGTATTCATCGCGGATTGCTTTTTGTGCGGTTGGAATCTCCGTGTTTATGCTCTTTAACCTTTTAATAAGGTCATATAAAGCGCAAACATGACCTTATTAATTTGTTAATCCGCATAAACGCTGACGTTATGAGAGGTGCGCTATGAACCTTGATGATCTTCGGGCGGTCAAGCGGAAAATGAAGGAGGTTGGGCGCGAGGCTCTCGTCTGGATGCGTTGCTCTTCATGGCGGTGACAACGAAAAAGGGATATTACAGGTTCGGCATAATTTGACGTGGGTCAATGGAATGGGTTACGTTGTGGGTGAACCGAAGTCAAAAGCGGGCCGGCGCAAGATTGCGCTTTCAAGCGTGGTCGTTGAGATGTTGAAAGAGCATAAGATGAGGCAGGAGCAAGCGCGAATGAAAATGGGTGAGCGGTGGCAAGGGTACGGGTTGATCTTTTGTAATGTCTATGGCGGTTACTTTAATCCTGGTCGCGTGTGGTTTTTGTTTAAGAAATTGTTGGAACGGGCGGGTTTACCTGATGTGCGGTTTCATGATCTGCGGCATGGTGCGGCGACGGTTCTACTGGCCGCCAAATGGATTTGAAAGCGGTATCGGAATTATTAGGGCATAGTTCAGTTGCAATCACGGTAGATATCTATCAAGGTGTGTTACCTGAACATCGACAAGAAATTATTGACAGGATGAATGATTTGTATGGCGGTTCGTAGTTTTGCTTTCGGCGCCCTTAGAGATCGATACGCTACCCAGAATGAAAGGCCTTGACCTAAGTATAAGCTACCTGTAACAATAGAAAGAGTTAACTACACTCATCATACAGAAATCAGGGTACATGCAACGCAATATCACACAAGCACTACGTTTGGCTATTGGCATTTCATTTTTCGCATTCATTCTTATTGGGATTAACGATGGCGCGGTGGGAGTACTGTTGCCTGGAATGCAAACGACCTATCATACGGGAAAAGATACTATCTCTCTCCTCTTTTTAGCAGGCACTTTTGGCTACTTTATGGCATCCTTCAACAATGGGTTGCTCCTCGACAAACTGGGAAACAGGCGATTTCTGCTGCTGGCAACCCTGATTATAGGGCTTGGCTTTGCGCTGTTGAGCAGCAGACCGCCGTTTTTTCTGCTGTTGTTGGGCATCGTACCGATCGGATTTGGCGGCGCGATGCTCGACGCGGGGTTAAACTCATATATCGCTCGCCTGCCAGATAATACTGCCCTGCTCAACTACCTCCACGCATTTTATGGAATGGGCGCATTACTTGGTCCACTCGTCGCTTCTAGCTTCCTGGCTCTAGGCTGGGTATGGAACAGCGTCTATTTTGTATGGATTGGCATGGCCATTCTTGTGTTTATCGGTATTGGTCTCGCCTTCCCCAGGAGAGAAATGGCTTCTCATAAGGAAGAACAAAAAGCGGGAGGCAATGTCCTCTTACTGGCGCTGCGTCAGCGCGCGGTCTGGCTAGCTGCCTTATTTCTGCTCTTCTATGTAGGTACAGAAGTAAGCCTGGGCGTTTGGAGTTTTAGCTTTCTTATACAGGAGCGGCGCGGGCAAATACTGTTCTCCGGTTGGATAGTGAGCGGCTATTGGATCGGTCTTACACTAGGGCGTTTGCTATTAGGGAAGGTGGCACAACGCATTGGCAATAGACGTTTGATTGAAGCCTGTCTGAGCGGTGTAGTAGTTGGTATGCTGCTCATGTGGGTTGTGCCTCAGTTGGCAGTCGCGGCCTTTGCCCTGTTTGTAACAGGCTTTAGCCTGGGCCCGATCTTCCCCACAACCATTGCGCTTATGTCAGATACGCTTCCCAGTCGCATTCTGCCAAGCGCAATAGGCTTTCTTGCTAGCCTCGGCAGCATGGGAGGCGCACTCCTTCCCTGGATAGCAGGCAATCTAGCGCAGCATTTTGGTATGTGGATCTTGCTCCCATACGTCATTGCGCTGACCGCCATCATGCTGGTTCTCTGGGTCATCATGCAGACGAGACCCGTACGTCCAGAAGAAATACCAATGTAGCCTAGCAGTGTGAAACTTTCTGCTGTGTGAGTTCCTGCTGGAAGCCGAAGGAGGTGACGAGCCAGGGATCCAGAAAGGTCGTCACCTCGGCAATGAGCGCGTCGGACGTGCCAGCAGTCAGGGTGACGATTTGAATCCCGAAGGCCCGAGAGGGACCGCCCGATCCAGTAGCGCGATAGACGGCACATGCCGGGCAGCCATTAGCCCCTGTGGGGGAGAAATGCCACCGGTTCTGTACCAGAGGCGCAAAGGCCTGAGTGGTAAGCACGCCACGAATCGCATCTCTCCCCCTCTCTCCCTGGCACTTGATCTGCTTAACATCAACCCTTAGAGAAAGATACGCTACCGATTTTACACAACTCTTGACATACTGCTGGTGTCATACTATACCGCATTTTGCTCAATTATCAATTTGCCGTGGAGCGGCTTTATCTCTCGCATAGCTTTCTAAGCGGCAGTATATTTTGCTTCTTTATTGTTGCAATACGCGGCATAAAACATTTTAGGTCTATTCAATAAATAAGATGGCTCTATAAGCCG
>VBHI01000106.1:5881-8322 GCA_005881495.1 Chloroflexota bacterium | reverse complement strand
CAGTTCGCTCCAGAAGATAAAGAGCAGGGCTAGCGCGGCTATGCCCATGTTGATGAAGCTGAGACGCCTCCGTTTGCGTGCGTATTCGCGCGCTTTTTTTCCGTCAGGGCAAAGGATGCGTCGGGACACATAAGGTAAAATAGGAAAGGAGGAACAAGGAAGGCAGTCCGAGAGAGGCAAGGAGGTCGGCCATGAAACGAAGCAGAACGTATCCCCAGGTAAGTCGACGCTGGTATCGACCAAGCGAGCATGAGTGCCCGGTATGCCAACGAACCCTGCGACAGGCCATGACGCTGACGAGGCGAACGGTGATCACGCTCGAGGGAGTGGTCAGGCTGATCCATGCGGGCTATCGCTGCCCGGACGTGCAGTGTGAAGGGCACCAGCGGACGTACCGTAGTGTGCAAGCGGACGCGTTGGCGTTGCCAGGCATGACGTATGGACTGGATGTCGTCCTACTGGTGGGTCGACTGCGGCTGAGGGAGCACCAGACGGTGGATGAGATCCATCGAGAACTGCTGGCGCGACTGGAGCCTTTGGGGGTGAGGATCGCGCGGCGGGAGATCCTGTATCTGTTTGAGGCGTATTGCACGCTGTTGCGAGCGGCGAGCGAGGCCAAAGACGACGAGGAGTGGCTCGCGCAGGTGGAGAAGAATGGGGGCATCATCGTGTCGGTGGACGGCATCCAGCCCGAGAAGGGCAACGAGACGGTGTACCTGGTGCGCGATGCGCTCACCGGGCGGATGCTGGCCGCCGAGAACGTCACTTCGTCGGAGACGGCGGTGATGAAGGACCTGCTCGCCCCGGTGGCGGCGTTAGGCGTGAAGGTGCTGGGCACGATCAGCGATGCGCAAGAAAGCGAACTGCTGGCGGTGGAGCAGCTGTGGCCGGACGTGCCGCATCAGGTCTGCCAGTTCCACGCGCTACGCGATGCGATCCAGCCGGCCTATGAGGCCGATCGCAGCGTCAAGACGGCGATACGCAAACAGCTGCAGCCCAAGCTCAAGGCCGTGCGCAAGCAGCTGAAACGACGACAGCCCCAGGCGACGGCAGCCGAAGCTGAGCAACTGGGAGTCCTGGATGACTACGCCCTGGGGGCGGTGTCGGCGCTCAATCGAGATGGCCTGGCACCGTTCGACTTCGCAGCAGCGCAAGCTGGCGAGGAGCTAGATGACGTGGCACAGAGCCTGGAGCATCTCTCTCAAAAAGGGGGGCTGTGAGCCCGAAGGTCGCCCAGAAGCTGCAGCGCCTGCAGACGATCCTCGCCCAACGGGCCGCCTGGGCCACCGAGCTGGCGCAGGTCACATGCATGCGGCGCTGGGTGCTCCAAGCCGAGCAGATCCTCTCCGGCAGTTGGGCGCAGCCGGGGGAGCTGGTAAGCAACGAGACCGTGGGGGAGCGGTTGGATGCGTGGCGGCAGACGCTCGCTGGCCAGCTGACCGATGGCACGCTGTCGGAGCTGGAGCAGACCTGTCTGAGTGAGTTCGTGCGGGTGCTCTCCAACCTGCGTCCGTATCTGGTGCAGTGCTACAACCGCAAGGACTTTCCGCGCACGAACAACGAGCTGGAACGCAGCATTCGCGGCCTCAAAACGCAGTATCGTCGCGTGAGTGGCCGCAAGAACTGGAACAGCTATCTCTTGCGCTACGGGCGCTCGGTCGCCTACGCAACCTGGTGGGAGCAGGATGCGGCCCACCTACGGCAACTAGAGCAGCGCGCTGCTCGCCTGGATCGCACTCGCTGGCGGCAATTCCGACAAGAGACCAAAGGGGCACAGAGCGAGCAGCTCAAGCGCTTTCGCTTCCGTCACAAGCGCCAGGCCTATCTGGCTTCACTCGAGGAACGCTGGATTGCTGCTGCCACGACGCATCCTTTGCCCTGACGGTTTTTTTTACCATGGGAATTACTCTATGATGGTCCCTTGGGTTCACAAGTAGATGCTGCTCACTTCTGGGGTATGCGGTATATCATTTCACGGGCGTTGATTCAAGAAGCTCATCCAGATGAGTTAGTATCTCCTATTATTCATTCTTCACGCCCACATGTAGGGATGATTGTTTGTCATGATCTGGAACATGTAGTCAAGCAGGAGATTTCTACATTACAGAATCTTCATCGTAGTAAACGTATACTCCTCTCTTCTTTACGGCGACTGAAAACCAGTCAACGCGATAAGGATTTGGCAGAATTTGGTAGCTTTTTACGTAAAAAACTACAGATTGTCCATCTTGCCTGCCACGCTCGTGAAAAGAAGCAAAAAAATCAATCGTATTTACTTGTCTCCGATGATTTTGATATCACTATGGAAGATTTTGGTGTGCGAGAGTTTACGATTAAACATAATCCTTTTGTTATTCTCAACGCATGTCTTACTGGTACTATCAATCCACTATACACCTCAAATTGGGCTGCCCTGTTCTGGGGACGTGGAGCAAGAGGTG
>VBHI01000106.1:0-5802 GCA_005881495.1 Chloroflexota bacterium | reverse complement strand
TTACTTTTGGGAAGAAAAACACAACCCTCTTGGACTTGCTTACGCACTATATTCATCACCCTCAATTAGAATAGTAAACTAAGGAGAAGAAATCATGGATAAAGGTACCATATGGGTTATTACGAGCGAACCGATGGCAACGAGAGGGAATGGCGGCTTAAAGCAACTGAAAGTTGAAGAGCTATCAGTGAATGTTAATCTGTTTCTTGAGCAGATGGGCGGAATATTGGAGAAAACTCCTGAGAAGTTGGGCAAGTTCCATTTTGATGAGTTTGAAGTATATGCTGAAGTTACAGGTAAGGGAACATTAGCTATACTTGGTACTGGTGGTGAGGTAGGTGCAACAGGCGGATTGAGGTTTGTATTTCGTCGCTCCTCGGCATCAAGCAATGGGAAATGACTGCTTTCTTCTGGATATAAAGGTTATTCGATAGACTATCAACTGATGGGAGAAGGGCGAGCCTATTACAGACAATAATCGACGAAGCATTTTCGCAGGTTCGTGATGTGTTGGGACGTGCTGCGCTCAGATACTCAGCACCAACTGAACTTATCAGTTGTATTGATACACCAAGGGACAGATGGGCGTACTCTGGCTCTATAATGAGTTAAACCAAATTAGTCAGGATAATCTGCCCTAAAATGGCAAGCTATTCGCATGGGTACAGAAGTATGCTGATTTCTCTATATTTATCGTAAACTTCTTGAAGCTTGTAGCTATCAGGGAACGTGATGCGATACCGCTCGGTCATCATGCGTGGGAGAAATTCGGTACGGGTTGTTCCTTCTGGAAAAGACACTATGCACTCGTCTGCGTTCTCGTCCAGCGTACAGCCGTGTCTTACGATGATCTTTCTTGCTTCTTCTGTAAGAGGCGGTGTTTTGAGTTGGTGTAGTGGCTGTACTGGTGGGGTGGTGTATACAGTTTTGCTCATTCATGGTTCCCCCTTTTTGTCACCTATTCTTATAAGATTAATCTTTGATGATGTTTCTCCTAAGATTATCATTACGTGAATAGTACTGTCAATGGGCTATTGCTGATACAATCGGCCTACTATGATGAGGAGGATTAATCTTAGATGGTCAGACTGAGAGTAAAGGAGATAGCTGAACAAAAGGGTTTTAATATATCCTCTTTGTCGCGTAAAGCTGATGTTGGTTTTAGTACGGTAAAGCGCATCTTTCGTGATCCTTATAAGGAAGTTACTACGACGACTTTGGAAAAGTTAGCGAGGGCTTTGGGAGTTCCTACGGCAGATTTGATTGAGGATGTGCCTGATATAGAAAAGGCTTAGTAGCTGAATTCTTTGTTTCTGGCAGATCTTTCGGAGTGGTTGCCAGGTGGTTTTGGAGATATTGGGGACTTAAACTCTTCTTTTGGCATGTTCCCTCTGTGCAATACATCATAGGCGCTGCTACATTTTGTTAGTTTAATCATCCGATGGCAATAGAATTAACGTAACCCCGAAATATACGTTAAGAATATAATGCACATCTCTTGCAACAGAAAGTTGATCATTATTTTGTAGGAAAGGAAAAGTACCTTCATGCAATTCGTAATCCAACCTATTCTTTCCAAGGATATTAACTAATGTATCTCTTAAATCTAACAGATAATTCAGTCCTAGATTTTGGGGGTCTTTTAATTGTTCTTGAATATAAATTAACCAATCTCTTCCACCGATAGGATACTCAATTTCTATTCCATCTTCTGACCACCATCTAAAACTCATCAGTTTATTATTAACATATGTTACATAATGTTCGTCATCATCTTTTATTTCGTTCAACCTTCTTAATGGAACAAACACACTATTACTTCTGATATCCTCTCTCAGAAAGAATCTCTTAAAATCCGTTACTAAGTGAAAAGCAGGCGCAGCATAGAACACTTGTGGTTGCTTTTTTGCGAGTTCCCAAAGTAGATTATGTTGTGGAGAAACACGTCGCCTGTATACAGTCACTCGGAAAAAGTTTTGGGTATAGGCAGTTTTACACTTTGCTCGACTTTTGTAATTAAGATACTGTGCAAGTTTGAACTGCAGAAATAATGGTAGCCCTCGGGTAGGGATCTTTACATCATATCCTACTTTTGCTTCTTGTAACAGAGATGGGAATGTAGGAATGCTACTGATAATGTTTTTCCTTCGTTGTTTGTTAATGATTTCATTGCAAAGCAGAAACCCATAGGTAAACTCTGAAAACTCACTGTTCATATCAAGCTCCCTTCATGCATCATTGCTTCAGTAAGATGTGTGGACTGCTGTAGGTTTATATAGCAATCTATTTAGGGCATTTCAACGTTCTTTCATCTCCGGATAAGCTCAAAATTTAGTTGGCAAATACCTTTTTGGCCCATATATTACCTCTCGTGGTATCCGTTGGTATTAATCCTGTTTCTAGTAAGAATTCTTCTGTACCTTTGTTTACAATACCCACCGATTGTATTGTACTGAATCTTGACCAGTTATGAATGAAATGGTTATATTTATGATATAAGTATACTTTGAGACGTAGAAGTAGGTCAAAGAATGCCACAAATCTATGAGAAACTAGTTGATAACTCATTAGCTGCAGCCCTTTCTTCAATTGAGATCTATAACAAGCCAGATTTCAAGTACCGCGAAGAAATTTTTACCATTTTAATTATTAATGCCTGGGAATTGCTAATGAAAGCAAAGATTTTGCTGGATGCAAATGATGATGTTACGAGTTTATATGTGCTGGATAGGCAAGGGGGATATAAGCAAACTAGGAATGGTACACCATTAACGATAGAAATAACCGGAGCAATCAATCAAGTTGGACTTGCTCCAGTTGTTGCTGAAAATATTAAATTTTTGGTTGAAATTCGAGATACAGCTATTCATTTTTATCATGATCAGCCGCTTAGTTATCTACTTTATACTCTTGCGGGGATGCCATAACGAATGTTGTGTAATGGCGTGAATCGAGAAGGCATTCATAAAAAAATGATTGCAGCAGCAAGATAACGAGACACTCCGGAGAGTGTGGCAAGCAGAGCTTGCCATCTTGTCGCTGCAAAAAAAGACAATCTACGAAATCAATACCAGTTGGTGATACACCCTCGGAAACTGCTTATGCTACGATAGTCACAGGAAGCTTCATCCCGGCTTCATAGTGGCCTGGTTCGTGGCAAGCAAATTCCCATTTGTCATTCAGGGCACTCGCCTTAAAGCTGTAATCAACGGTCTTTGTCTGTCCGACCTCTATATCTGGGGCCTCAAACAACTGGGCATCGTCAATTTGCTCCAACGTCATCCCCACGGTCATCGGCGGTGCAATCATGAGCTCATGCTCGGTGGCGCCCTTATTGATGACTACAAAATGATAGGGAACCCCTACCTTAAACTGCGTCTGGTCAGACGCAATTTTAAAATCGGTCAGCGTTACACTGACAGTCATCGGCGCGGGACTTGTGGCGCTTGGGGTTGCAGTTGGACTCGCCGTCGAACCTCCACATGCGGTAAGTAGCACTCCGAGTGAAAGCATTACTGCAAACAACAAAACTCGAGCCAAGCCTTTCATCATGTTCTCCTTGCTCATAGGCGGGTGGCCTATCAACACAGTGAATGGTAAAGTACGACTACGCTACTCTCAACTCACTGCACCCGCAATGCTGCATTTCTCCTAGCTTACATACTAAAGCATGGTTCAAATGAACGTGACAGTTTGAGACGAAGCAACCAGAGCCTCCTCCTGTTCCAGAGTCACCAGATGGCAAGTGCCAGCGTCCCCGGTGGCTGGCGGGTAGCCCAAAGCGACTAACCAATCGCTCTCGACGGCAGAGAAGCCACTGCGTTGCAAAGGACTCTGGCCTTGATGCAGACCCCGTGGAGCGACCCGATGGTTGTGCCAGACCGCCAACACAGCGAGCAGGCCAGTCGAGAGCTGCCGATGCACTGCTAAGTACGGTCGCAGAATACTGTGCCAGTTTTCTACCACGAGGCTTTCTCGCACCGCTCCATCCCACGCAGCAGGCGAAGAGCCAGCAAGCGCCACTCTTCAGGAAAGTCTGCCACCAGTTGCTCGCACCGCGGTCCTAAGATGGCCCGGCGCTGCCAGGCCCTTTCGAGAAAGCTATGTTCGATCTACGCAGGCAGCTGCATGACGCTTCCCTGGGCCTGCCACCGGCGATGAACGCTCACAACAACATTCCTTCTTCAGATGTCACCCGACAGGCAGCCCAAAGCTGTACGCGATGTGCTCGGCTGCGCGAAGCCATCTGCCAGGATGCTACGAAACGCGCTAACAGGGGTTGGGCACGATGGGACAAGACGGTTCAACTTGCATCCCTCACCTCGTCGTACTCATCACTACAGGGAGCAGATCGGTATTCAGGAGAGAGAGTAATACAGGGACCTCACGGAGGAGTCACATTCGCAGGCTTTCTTCTCACGAAGCTGTCACAGTTTCATCCTGTCTCAACACGCATGTTATATCCCATTGAAGGAAGGCGCAAACATGAGGGAAAAGTCGCTGTCTCTCGGTCAGCATCACTGCCGGGAGGTGTCGACCATGCATGGCGGGGTTTCTTCTGGAGCGAGGATGCCATCTCGATCCTCTGAAAATAGGATTGAACCCCTATTTTCATGGATGGTGGTGCCCCTGCGGGGCATGATGCTTTGTTGTGTAGCGATGCGATGTGGAGAAAAGGTCTCCTTTCTGACGCCTGAGCCTTTCTGCTGGCGACTTCAAATCCCACTCGGTTCTCCTCTTGCCCCTGCCAAAGAGGAAGTGTTTCCCCCGGTGTTCCCAGCAAGTGGGTCTCTTGAGGCGCAAAAACCACCTCCTCCTGAACCAGCTTCTCTGGCTGGTTGCTGACTCGACTACTCGCTCTCCGTCGCAAGCTGCCTTAGAGCGAGATTGTGTGCAAGCGAATATCCTGGATCGTGGCCCAGACAATCGTCAGGCAACTGGTTTCCGTCGTAAAGACGTCGATCTGATCGGTGCGTTGACGCACATTACTAAAGAGGCTTTCAATAGCATTGGTAGTTCGAATGTGTCGGTGCATGGCCTCAGGAAAGGCATAAAAGGTCAAGAGGTGCTCTTCATCTTCACCCAGGCTTCGCACCGCTTCGGGATAGCGTTGAGCATACTTGGCTTTGAAGGCGGCCAAGCAGGTCAGCGCCTCAGGCTTGGTCGGCTGATCCCAGATGCCCACCAGTTCGGCTTGGACGTCACCTCGCTCTCGTCGAGGGATGGCATTGAGCACGTTGCGTTGCTTATGGAGCAGACAACGCTGACGAGGGGTGGCCGCAAACTGTTCCGAGATCGCCGCCAGCAGTCCGTCATGCCCATCTGTCACGAGCAGATCAATGTGCGTAGCCCCACGTGAACGCAGATCGTGCAGCAGACAAGCCCATCCATCTTTGTCCTCCTCTGCGCAAGCTCGTAAAGCGAGCACCTCTTTGTTTCCTGCCAGATCCACCCCTAAGGCCGTTAAAATGATGGTCGAATCCGACTTGTCCCCATGACGGATGCTGAAATGGACTCCATCCAGGTACACAATCCGCCAGTGTTCTTGCAGGCGGCGCTCACGCCAGGCTTCAAATTGCTGGGTAAGCGTTTGGTTGAGGCGACTGATGGTACTGGCGCTGGGGGCGACTCCCAGCAGGGTTTGAGCGACTTCTCCCACTTTGTGCGTGCTCACCCCAGCCACGAACATCTGTGTGAGTCCTTCGGTGATGTGCGGTTCATAGCGCTGGTAGCGTTCAAAGGCCTGGGTGTGGAATTGGCCTTCCCGGTCTCTGGGCACCTTGAGATCTTCGAGTCGGCCCG
>VBHI01000105.1 GCA_005881495.1 Chloroflexota bacterium | reverse complement strand
TGTCACGGCGAGTGTCCCAAGAACCGCTTCATCGAGACACCCGATGGTGAGCCGGGGCTGAATTACCTGTGTGCGGGCTACAAAGCGTTCTTCACCCATGTGGATAAGCCGATGCGCATCATGGCCGAGTTGTTGCGACGTAATCGCGCTCCGGCGGAGGTGATGCTGGTGCTGGCAGCCGAAGAAACGCAGTTACAGAAAGCGTTCGCCAAAGCGGGACGCAATGAGCCGTGTCCCTGTGGCAGTGGACGCAAATTCAAGCAGTGTCACGGGCGATAAATGACTTGCTGCTCTTCGGTTTAGCCAGTTTCTTAGCCAGTACGCAAACGGCAGGGGCAGGCTTGATGCTTTTCGTTCTAGCTCTCTTGCTTTTTATAGGGGGAGTGGTATTCTTATTCTTCATTATGAAGCTTGTTACAAGATACTTGAGAAGACGTTGACACCATCAAACGTGATTTCCTTCCGAAATAATATGGAGCAATTTGCTCGGAATTCTCGCGCATAGCAAGAAATCTCCTACCTGACGCACCTGAAACACCTGACACACCTGAAACTCTTGAAACAGTGAGCCGCCTCGACTCAAACTTATCTGATACACCTGACACACCTGAAACTCTTGATACACCTGAAACTCTTGACATGCTGATTGAGTAAAGGGCTGCACGCAGACTTGCAGCCCAACATACCTGATCTTCTGATCTTGCATGCAAGACCCAGATGAACTGAATCGTTGTTACACTACATCAAGACAGACACAAACCACGAGACACCAGACGGCGCTCGTGGTTTGTGTCTTGAGTAGGTTCGTATCATGTACGGCATGAAGGAACTCAATTAGCCGTGCTCATGATAGAAAACAGACAAGCAGGGGGTCCATGACCTCCTCCCATGCAGTTGCCCCGCATTACCTCACAGGAAATCGGTTCACTACGGCTTTTGATAAACCTGCGTGTGGTAGTTTTGGAAGAACGGGTGGCAGAAAAGTGTCCCTTTTCCAACCCTTTAGCCGCTGATTCCAGAAGCACTGTGTGGCAGTCATTCGACAAGAGGTCCAAATCATGATATGCTTTCGGTGTCACTTTGATCGATACATGGCACTGTCGTGCCGAGGCCTCGCCGTCGCTCAGCCGTATCATGAGGAGAGGCCTGCTGCTCAGCACCACCGTGTTGAGGGGAGTACCAGGAGGGCCAGAATGCCGGTCAACTACACCAATCGCAAAGGGCTGACGTACACGCTGTACCGGGGACAGACCAAGACCGGCAAGCCACGCTATTACTTTGGTCGCGCGGGCCAGGGTCAAGGTGAACCGGTCACGGAGCTTCCACCCGGCTTCACGATCAGCGAGAGCGTCAACGGTGTGGTCTCCCTGGTCAAAGACCGCCCCTCACTGATCCAGCCAGAGGAGGTGGCGGCCATTGAGGCGGCGGTGCAGCAGCACCCCAAGGCGCGCCAGTACCGGTTCGCCGTCAAGCACGACCAGATCGAGATCTACGAGCAGGTTGGCCCCGATTACGACACGCTGCTCGGCGAGCTGCAGACTTTTGGCCTGTCGAGAACGGACCTCGCCGAGCGGTTGCAGGCCCATGAGGAGCGCTACGCCCGCTACACGCCGGTGTTACGCTTCTTCCTCCTCGATCCGACACGGCGGCGGTTCGGCGCGCAGCGGATGTGCTACCGGGGGAGTATCGATGGCTGGTTGGAACTGGTGCAAACGGGACCCGTGGCAACATTGGCCAGTGCGCTCATTCCCACTTTGGGCACAGACCAGTTCTTTGAACTCTGGTGAGCCGGTGAACTGGTGAACTGGCGAACTGGCGACGGACGCAGGAGCGACAAAGCACATCACAGAAGGGACCTTCTGGGAAGTGAAGCAATCCTGGGATGCGAAGAACCTCGTTTTTCCCCTCGCGTTCCCTAGTCAAACTGCTCTAAAGCCAGCAGATTGCCTTCGCTATCTTTAAACCAGGCTCCCTTGCTCTGCCCGATCGTCGCCACACCCTTGACAGTCTTCACCTCGGGCGTATCGTACTCTTCAAAGACCACCCCTCGGGCTTTGAGTTCAGCCACTTCGGCCTCGATATCATGCGTGGTTCAGGTCAACTGTGTGTGGGTCCCGCTGGCAGCATTCTGAAGCCTCCCTGGGGAGCCGTCACGCTCAGGAGGAGAGTCGTGGAACAGTGCCAGCCTCTCCCACTATAGCTCCAAGAGGACCTTGCCTCTCGCCTTACGGTCGTGCAGGTACTGGTGGGCGGCAGGGGCCTTGGCGAACGGAAAGGCGCGATCAATATGGGGCGCAATCTTGCCTTCTCCATACCAGGCAAGTATTTGCTCAGCCCAGCCTCGGAGCAGGTGAGGCTTGTGCCAGAGGTGCCCCACGTTCACCCCAAGGACGCCCCTGTTTTCGTTAATCAAGCGTAGAGGCGTGAAGCGCGGCACTGCCAGCAAAAAGTGTATCAACGACCGGAGGGAGCGGCGATGCCCTGGGGCGAGGCTGCTGACGCCAAAGGTCAGCAGTCGTCCTGTGGGCGCGAGCAGGCCATAGCTCTGGCGCCAGGAGGGGCCACCCTGCACATCTACCACAATCTCCACACCATCGCTATTGGTGATCTGTTGTACCTCCTTGACCACGTCCGCTGTGCGAGAGTCTAGGGCGTGGTCGAGTCCGCGGGAGCGCAAAAACTCATGCTTGGCAGCAGAGGCCAAGCCAATGGTTTCCGCGCCGTAGATGCGGCAGATATCGAGCGCAGCCAGCCCGACGCCACCAGCGGCACTCTGGATCAAGACGCGTTCTCCCCGGTGGAGCGAGCCCATCACGACGAGCAGTTGATAGGCCGTGACATAGTTCACGAGTATCCCTGCCCCCACATGCGGACTCATCTGCGGGGGTCGCAGAAAGGTGGTGATGGCAGGCACACAGACGACGTCGGCATACCCGCCGAAGTGCGTGATGGCCAGTACTTCCTCGCCCACATGAAACTCCGTGACACCTTCACCGAGAGCATCAACTGTCCCAGCCACCTCATAGCCGACGACACAGGGGAGCCTGGGCGCGTCGGGATAGAGGCCCATCCGAGCTAGCAGATCGGCGAAGTTGATGCCGCTTGCTTCCACTCGAATGCGGACTTCCCCGGCATGCGGGGTGGGATCAGGCGCCTCGCGCACCTGCAAGACTTCCGGTGGACCGGCTTTGGTGATCCAGACCTGTCGCATATAGTTCTGCCTCCTCTTGTTGTTTCACCCTCCTTGCTTTCTGCTTCAGTATAGCACCCGGGAGCCGACAGCAGTGGTGAGAGACGTGGCCTCCTCAATCCAGTGTCTTCTCTGTATTGCTCTCAACAGGCCAGCATGTTGCTGACCTCACTGATTGCGGAGGGAGTGGCTAAAAGAGAAGGGGTAGCCGTTCAAGAGACGCAGAATGTGCCATAGAGAGACGCTGCAAAACGTGGAGCGGGAGACGGGGCTCGAACCCGCGACAGCCTGCTTGGAAGGCAGGAACTCTACAACAATAGGAAGTGTTGTCGATCTCTGTACCTGCAACGAAATTAGCTCTGCTCAGGTACTGCCGTGGAAACCACCCCAGAACGGCGTAAGATGGTGAGAGCAAGCAGAGGGAAGATGAGGACAGACAGCAGTCCAGCGGCTATGAGGGCCGCGCCTGTCGCCTTTGTAATCAGGCCGAGTTCCAAACCGATCTGCGATGCCGCAACAATGAACGAAAGCGATGTGGCCTGCAAGAGACCAGCGACGATTGAACGACGGCTGCCCACAAGAGGACGATAGAGAAGAGCAGGCACACCTCTGACGAGCAACAACGCGACAAGAAAGACCGGCACGCGCAAAAGAGTCGCAGGGCTTGAGAAGAGCGCGGGAAGGTCGAACAGTATGCCGCTCGTCACAAAAAAGACCGGGATAAAGACACCGAAGCCGATCGCCTCTAGCTTCAGGCGAAACTGTGGGTGTGTCATCATCTGGTCTCCGTCAATCAGTCTGAGGATCACACCTGCTACAAATGCACCAAGAATGGTTTCGAGCCCGAGTACTGAGGCCAGCGCGACGAAGGCAACCAGCAGCATGAAGGCACCACGAACGCGAATCTGCGCCGTTGTGTCCTGGAGTCGCAGCAGCACTGCGGCTATGCGTTTCGAGCGCTCCAGACGGAGGATTACGAAGGCAAAGCCCGCGGCCAGCAGTGCGAAACCTCCAAGCAGCACCAGCTTTGTGGCGGTGCTGGTGGCTTCACGTGAGAAGAAGAGCGTGAGCAGGATGATCGAGCCAAATTCGGCGAACATGGCACCGGCAATGACGAGCTGTCCAAAGTCTGAGGCGCTTTCGCCTGCGTCCTTCAGTACCGGAATGACGATACCTAACCCGGTCGCAACGAGGATGATCGCAATGAGCAGCGGTGATACCACCTGTCCAGCTAGATAAAGCCCATACCCCACCAGCAATGCCAGTCCGAATGAAAGCAGGAAACCTGAGCCAACAAACACCAACAGGCGTCCTCTTAACCGCTCAAGTTCGACTTCCAGCCCGGCGAGGAAGAGGAGGAAGGCGAGTCCAAGCACCGAGAGGATTGAAAGCGGTAGATCGACCCTGACCCAACCAAGGACGGACGGGCCAATAATGATACCCGCCACGATCTCGAGCACAATTGCGGGTAAACGGCGTGCGGGAGTAAGCCCCAGCAAGAGCGGTGCAGCAAAGGCAACAACGGCGACGATGAGCAATCCGGAGAATGAAACATTTGGCATGACAACCTCGCATCTATATGACAGCTGTGGTAACTCTCATTGTACTCCTTCAGTGAAGTAGTCTCCGTTCGCGTCAATTCGTTACATCCGGAAAAAGATGGAGGCATTTCAACGTGGTTCCAGGTACCCTGAGATTTGCTACTGCCTGGCTTCACCGTGGCTTCACCGGCCCATATTTTCTCACATTTCCTCTCATGTGTAACGAATCCTCGCAAGGAATGACTATGTGATAGTAGAATGTATATGGAACCCATGAGATACAACAGGGAGATGAAAGAAGATGACTCAAACAAAACACTATGATGCGATTGTGATCGGCGCAGGCCAGGCGGGAGTGCCCCTCTCTACAACCTTAGCGAAAGCCGGATGGAAAACCGCTCTTATCGAGCGGGTACATGTAGGTGGGACCTGTATCAACGAGGGCTGCACACCGACCAAGACGATGGTTGCTAGCGGTCGCGTCGCCTATTTAGCCCGCCGGGGCGCGGATTACGGCGTACAAACTGGTCCAGTGACCATTGATATGACCAAGGTGCGCCAACGCAAACGCGACATTGTAGATAGCTTTCGTAATAGTGGTCAACGTCGTATCGAGACAACCGAAGGTGTGGACCTCTTGATGGGAGAGACGAGCTTCATAGGGCCGAAGGCCCTGGAACTACGCCTGAACAACGGTGAGACGCGTCAACTTACAGCCAGTACGATCCTCATCAATGCTGGCGCCCGGCCAGCAAAGCCATCCATAACTGGAGTAGAAGCTGTATCCACCCTGGATTCGACCTCGATCATGGAGCTGGACGTAGTGCCTGAACACCTGCTGATCGTAGGTGGAGGCTACATCGGGTTGGAATTTGGCCAGATGTTCCGCCGTTTCGGCAGTCAAGTTACCGTGATACAACGGGGAGCGAATCTGCTGGCTCGTGAAGACGCTGATGTGGCTGAGGAGGTGGCGAAAATCATGCGCGAAGACGGCTTAGAAGTCTTGTTAGAAACAAAGCCTATAAGTGTCAAACAGCTCTCTGAGGGAAACATTCAGTTGATGGTGCAGACAAAGACAGGAGAACGTATCCTCAATGGATCGCACTTGCTTATGGCGGCGGGAAGGGTACCCAATACTGACTGGCTCAACCTGGATGCAGCAGGAATACAGACGGACAAACGCGGTTTC
>VBHI01000308.1 GCA_005881495.1 Chloroflexota bacterium | reverse complement strand
ACCTCTGAATGGACTGAGTATAGCCAATCGCGCATGGGGTGTCAAGCGACGCGATAGCAGCGATGGCACTCCATGCGGTAGTTCAGGTAGGGGCATGATTGCGCACCTTTCGCTGGAAGTTGTATGATACCTTCGAAGACAAAGCTTCATCCTATGACAGACAATAGTATCATTTTCAACGAAGAGGAGCCTTTCTGTTATGCCGATGCAATTGGGTCAGCAAATCGCCATTGATTTTGATGTCCCGGCTAAAATGAGAGATGGCACGATTTTGCGTGCCAACGTGTATAGACCCGCAGGTGAGGGAAAATGGCCTGTGCTACTCACCCGCTTACCTTATGGGAAAGATTTTCCTGTCGCCACCTCAATATTGGACCCGACTCAAGTAGCGCGACGTGGCTATGTCGTCATCGTACAGGATACCCGTGGACGCGTGAGTTCCGCGGGCGAATGGACGCCGTTTATCAATGAGGCGTTAGACGGTGTCGATACCATTGAATGGGCATCTAAATTACATTACAGCGATGGCAATGTCGGTGTCTTTGGCGCCTCCTACTTTGGCTTTACCCAATGGTCGGCAGCCGTTCACCAGCCAGCAGCTCTCAAAGCCATGATACCTCTTGTCACGTGGAACGACCCCTTGAACGGTGTGATATCGCGTGGAGGAGCCTTAGAGCTTGGCTCCTCAGCAAGTTGGAATCTCATGATGGGGCTCGATGTGCTTATACGCCGTCACCGTGGCGATCCCCAATCCCTTGGGCGTAAGATGTATTTGCTGGTGCAAGAGATGGATGCGCTTGCCCACGAGGGTTACTCATCCCTGCCGCTTTCAGAGTTCGCACCACTCAAGCGCCATGACATTGCTCATTATTACTTTGAGAATTTCTCCAGGCAGCTAGATCGCGAAAACGACCAGGTCAAATCGATGACTATTCTTGGTAAGCATGAGAACGTCACCGCTCCAAGCTTCAACATTGGCGGCTGGTACGATATCTTTCTCAAAGATACCATTAACAATTTTACGATCATGCGTGAGCAAGGCAGTACGCCGGAAGCTCGCCAGAGCAAACTGCTCATCGGGCCATGGACGCACTCCGGTTATTCGAATCCTGTTGGTGAACTCAATTTCGGTTTTGCCTCATCCTCTGCCTATATCGACTTGCAGATTGACCTTCTAAGCTTGCAGGTGCGCTGGTTTGATCACTGGCTCAAGGGTGTCGATACAGGTATACTGCGTGAAGCTCCGATCAAGCTCTTCGTCATGGGAGCCAATGTCTGGCGCGATGAACAAGAATGGCCCCTGGCGCGTGCTGTTGACACCCGTTATTACCTGCATAGCGGTGGGCAAGCCAATTCTTTAGGCGGCAATGGCCTGTTAAGCACAGAGAGCCCCGGCTCCGAATCCCCTGATCAGTACGATTATGATCCCGCTAACCCCGTGATTACTCGCGGTGGCGCCCTCTTGATGTCTCCAGAATTCAGACCCGGCC
The DNA here is from genome assembly GCA_005881495.1 of Chloroflexota bacterium. The sequence goes on along the minus strand of VBHI01000308.1, from coordinate 53,670 downwards.
CTTTTGATCAGCGTGCAACTGAGAGCCGCGAAGATGTCCTGGTGTATACGACCCCGGTATTAGAGCAGGATGTTGAAGTGACAGGCCCAATAACCGTGCACCTTTGGACAACATCAAGCGCGCCGGACACCGATTTTGTGGCACGCCTGGTCGATGTCTATCCCGATGGCTATGCGCAGAATCTGACCGACGGTATCAATCGCGCTCGCTATCGCAACTTCTCTAAGGGAGAGGCTCCAACGCTGATCGAGCCAGGAAAAGCCTACGAGTATGAAATTGATCTCTGGGCAACCAGCAATGTCTTCAAGGCGGGTCATGCGATTCGCCTGGATATCACCAGCAGTAACTTCCCGCGTTGGGATCGCAACCCCAACACCGGTCATGATATTGGTGCTGATGATGAGCTCGCTGTAGCCCATCAGACTATCCTGCATGACAGTGATCATCCCTCCTATGTCGAGCTGCCAATCGTCCCGATTATTACTGCGGCTCCCCCTCCGGTCTAGTGGAATGGCCAGGGTAGAACAAAGAGGGGGGAGCAGGCGGCACCTGCTCCCCCCTCTTTGTGACTAAATTATTGATCAAGCTGCCGCAGCGCCTCATGCGCAGCCTCCGCAACCTCCGGCCGTGTCTCCGTTAAACGCTGGAGAGTAGTGCCGGCAGTTGTATCTCGATATTGCGCGACAACCCGGCAGGCGATACGAACGACTGAATCGCGTGGATCGTTCAACGCCTCGTGTGCGGTAAGCCGGCTTCTGGCGTCATCGCCGACAGGATCTATCTGTTTCAGTGCTTCAAGTACCTCCATACGAACGAATGGATCAAAGTCTTTGGCCGCGCGCCAGATGAAATCGAGCGTACCTCTGTCGTTTAGCTGGCCAAAAGCTCGAATAACCGCTGCGTAGACAATGCTCCCAGGGATATCTTTATCATCGAAGGGCAAGTTATCTCGCCGCCTGGGTCGTGCTGCTCGCCCTTCAACATCCACAACGCGCCCAATCAATTGCATCAATGGCTGTACCGCCCGTCGATCATTCAAGCGCCCTAACGTCTCACACATGTGCACCAGTCGAATAGCCTGTTCACGGTTGCTGATGCTGGTTGTCCTGCTAAGCTGGTTGATCAGGATAGAAATAGCGCGCGGTTCACGCATCTCTCCCAGCACTTTTACGGTCGGGATAAAAGCCTCTTCCTCAGAACCGCTGAGTGTCTCCAGCAAAACATCACGTCCGGGTCCGTTCATCCAGCGTTCGACATCATTCATCATAGGAAGACAGGCGTACACCGGCTCAAGAATGCGCGCATCCTGCACCGTACCACGCGCAATTTCGCTCCAGTAATAGCCCAGCAGTGTCGCCAGGCGATGAATGGCCAGCACATACTGCCAGGAAGGCGTAATGCGCGCACTTTCAAAAAGCGCGCTTGCCAGTGGAGCAAAGTTACGCTCAAAGACGATAGGAAGGGTATCTCCATCTGTACCTGCGTTTGTTTTCATACTTTCCTGGAGTACCTGGCCAAAGATCAGCGCGACCTGTTGAGATAGGCGGGGAGCAACATTGGTCTCTTCGCGCAGGTAACCCTCCAAAGGAATAGAGCGGTAGATCGGTACGGCAACATAGCTTTCCAGGCCAGTTACCCGGTCAAGTCCACTCGCCACCACTATTTCGTAAAAGCGCGGTTGTTCCAGCGTCAGGCACGCTTCAACAACGTCAACTTTTGCCCAACCCTCTGCATCTTTGAGCGCGCTGATCAATGCTTGCAGGGCTGAGGTCGTCCCTTGCTTGACAAGTGATTGCGTGGCATACAAGGAGGTATTTGGATCACCAGACAACTTGCCAAGAAATGGAGCAAGGTCCTGTGTTTTAGCGGCGCTCTTCAGGCTTCGTTTACTCTTATTCTGCTTTGAGAAACCTAGCGGTCTACTCTCGTCTGGGTTGGTGATGGTTTTGTAATTGCCCAGCATGAGTATTGCAATGCGCCTTGCTCTTCCAACCATTGTCTCGGCCGGGTCGCTGTCTGCGGGTAGATCAGTTGGATCTTGTTGCTCGATGACGTTCAGCCAAACGGGAATGAAGTCTCCCGCCCGATCTATCTCCAGGATAAGGGGTACCAGCACTGGCGGCCATTGATATATTGAACCTACATTGAGAAGCGGAATGATTCGCTCTGTCGATTCTTCCAGAGAAAGACCCCCCCAACGGAATCCCGTCACTATCCTTGTAATAGTGGACTGCAAATCACTTAGCCGTTCTTTGATTTCCGCCGAAGTAGTATCAACTGGCGTTACAGGTCGTCGCGCTGCTAAGTGTTCAACTGTACCCCTGTTGCTTTGGACCTGTCGCGGAGCACCTATCTTCGCCTCAAACTCTGCAGTTGCCACTGGCGTCACTACAGAAGTGGAGGCAATGGTTTCATCGAGGCGGACTTCACCAGATTCGGCTGCGCCAGTGCCGGATGGTTCTGTAGATTTTGTCTGCTCTAAGCGGGTATCGGACATACGATATCTATCCTTTTACTGCGTATTCGCGAGAGCTATTCCTGCATATTCTCTAGAAAAATATCTTCATTGGTATTTGCTCATTGTACCGCCCGCTGCTACACTGGTCAATAGCAAAACGTCCTTGCGTCATCAAATGATGAGGCTCATGTCGATGTTGGGAGTTCTCCTCGAACCAATATCACTCTAAAAACGAATACAGGTTCTATCACTTTACATAAAGGGACATAGTTACATCGCCCAAAAAGGGAATCTAGGCTTGCTAAATACTGAAGCCTTTGCTATAGTATCCTTGCATTCCCAGCATTTTTAGAGAAATAATCAAGGGGAAAAGATATGAAAATAGGTTTGCTCGAAGATGACATCGCCATTCAGGAAATGCTTACTCTTGTATTTCAAGGCGAGGGCTACGCCATCACTATCTACCCCACAGCCAAAGATTGCCTGGATGCTTTATTACAACCGGAGCAGGAGCAGGGCCTACCAATTGACCTACTTATCGTAGATTGGCGTTTAGCCGGTTCAATGCCTGGTACTGAAGTAATCCGTATCCTTCGTGATAATCCATTATTTGCCGCCCTTCCCATTATCTTAACAACTGCCGCAACCATTCACGACACTGTAGAGCTACAAGATCTGCATGTCGCCCTGCTTCAGAAGCCCTTTGCTGTTGATGAGATCGTAAACTTGACAAAAAGGCTGGCACAACCGGGTACTCTGGCGGATGGCTGATTTACCTCATCATTTCATTAAAATCTGCTTAGAGAATCCAAAACTGCTATTAGTCACTTGTACTTGTAGAGCTAATTCTGTTATTCTTAAGGTAGGGAATACAGCTACCACTAACTGACGCGTAATTGAGGAAAGCGCAAGGCGTGTAGTAGGTCCTGGCTTGTTCAGGCATATTAATGCTGTATTTCTCGCTACAATTGAGTCAAGTCTTTACAAGCTTTGAAACTTAAACAAAAGGAGAATGAACAGTGCAATCACAAAAAGGTCGTGGCCGTGGATTTGCGTCAATGAGTCCAGAAAAAAAACGCGAAATTGCTAGTAAGGGCGGTAAAGCTGCCCATTCCCAGGGAACCGCACACAAATGGACAAGTGAAGAGGCTCAGGCTGCTGGACGCAAGGGTGGTTCTATCAGCCGCCGTCGCCCAAAGAACACCGCGCAGGCATAGAACGAAGGTTAGAGAAAATGGCTGGCCATTCAGTGCCAGCCATTATCGTTTTTCGAGCTCTTTGATGCCACACAACGCACGGCTGCACATCTTTGAGCACTCAAGCCACATGGTTTTCATGGAAGAACCCGGAGAACTCGTATCAGTTTTAAAAGAGTGGATTGCCTCTCTTGCATAACAAGAGACAAGATGCGAGGGTACTGGGCCAGCGCCCTCGCATCTTGTCTGGATGTCTAATAGCTCCAATTCGTGCCGCATTGCGCGCAGTGCCGCGCAGGATGGTCGCTCTCAAAGGCGCGTCGGAAGCTCTCATAACGCTCCCCACGCCAGATTTCAGCAATTGACTCCTGAAATACATTGCCCAGTACGCGCTCCTCCCTGTACTCCTTTGCGCTTTTATGCCCAAAGGGCGCGAAACAACAGGAAAGCACATTGCCACTGGATGTGATATAGGTCAATGTATAGGGTCGTTGGCAGCCGGACCAGGGACGCTCTCCAAAATCCCGCACGATGCTCTCTGTTGGGCTGGCCGATCCTGAGGCTTTAAAAAGCATCCCTCGTTCCTGGCACACCTCCTCGCAGCGCCTGATCAGTGCCAGCTCCTCGCGATTTGAGCGGCGGAACAGGGACTGCTTTGAATGGGCCAGTCCCTGTTCGAAATAGACGAGGCGTTGCAGGTAGATTTCTCGTACGCCGTGCTCACTGGCCAGGTCGATCAGGTGAGGTAGTTCATGCAAGTTCTCGCGCATGGCAGTAAACCAGATCGATAGAGCAGGGTTGCTCGCATCCTGCTCTCGTTGCATCGCGATAAAAGCTTTAACATTGCGCCAGATTTTGTCGAAAGCGTCCACGCCTCGTACCAATGTATAGGTTTCGCGCGAAGCTCCATCCATGGAGAGTCGCAATTCGTCAAGCCCCGCGTCAATCAAAGCCTGCCCGCGTTTCGCGTTCAGGAGAATGCCATTGGAGTTAAAGAGCACATAGGTTCCCCGCTCTTTCAGATATGCGATCATACGCGGCAGATCTTTGTTGAGCAATGGTTCGCCCAGGCCGTGTAGCACCACGCGCTCCAGCACAGGAAATTGATCGACAATGAAGCAAAATTTCTCATAGCTGAGATCACGATCATCCTCTCTTGAAAGCAGCGTTCGCGGACATTGTTGGCAGAGCTCGTTACAACGACTCGTCGGCTCAATGTAGATTGAACGTGGCAGCGTAACTGTGGGTGTCAAGGTCATGTAATGCCCTTCTTCTAGCCAGGTATGCAGCGGTAGCAGGTGCCAGAGAGCTATTTGCCTCCAGTAAATGCGCTAAACGTAGCAGGTCGGGTAATTCATCAATGTCAAAAAGCGGCCCCAGCAGGCGAATGGCGAGACCTTGACGCTGCGCCAGTTCAATTGTCATTTGCGTTACCACGCTGGTACTCATTGGAATGCCGCTGAAGACATCGTGAGGTTGGCGCATCGCAAGAAGATAGTACCCGCCATCCTCGGCAGGCCCCAGTACGACATCGGCCTCGTCCAGTGCCGCCCGCGCATCGCCAATAATTTCCGGGCTGATGTGCGGCGAGTCCGAACCGATGACGATCGTCTTTTGAAATGCTCGTTCATACGTCCATTGGAAGGCAGAGAGCAGGCGTGCGCCCAGGTCTGGTCCCTCTTGCGGGAAATAGCACATAGAGTGAGCAATCGCCGGCGTAAGGGTAGATATAAAGGCAGCGAAGTCCTTCTCTGCTGGCGTGTACGCCCAGTGGAAGTGAAAGTCACCACCGGCAAAACGCTGAGCAAGGTCGGTGAGAAAAGCCTGGTAGAGAGCCATAGCCTCTTCATGGCCGATCGCATCAGCTAAACGTGTTTTGGTTTTTCCAGCCTCCGGGTAGCGCGCCATAGAGACAAGTGCCGTATCAAGCATGTGTGCCACCTCGTGCTCCCGCATAGCGCACTGTTGTGCGCAACATGAAATATGCGGCCTTGAGGCTGCCAGAGATCGTACCAGCTACTTTTGAATGGCCGTGACTGCGATGGCGGTAGTGATGAGGCAATTCAACAATGCGATACCGCGCTCGTGCAGCCTTCACCAACATCTCAACCGGCCAGCCAAAGGTCATTTCATTCATCTTCAGCGCGTCTAATGCGGAGCAGCGCACGACACGAAACGACCCTATGTCTGAGAGACGCACGCCATACAATATGCGGATCAAGCGGCTGACAAGCCAGTTACCCAACCGCGCCTGTGGCGAGACCGCGCCACGCTCTGAACGGTCACTCACGCGCGAACCAACCACCAGGTCCGCGCGTCCTTCGCTGAGCGGAGCCAGCATCATGGGCAGGTCGGCGGGATCATCGCTCCCATCTCCATCCAAAAAAACAACAATGTCGGCCCCTAACGTACAGGCCATCTTGAAGCCTGCCAGGCAATTGCGTCCATAACCACGAATCGGCTCGCTGGAGACGAGGGCGCCTAGAGAATGGGCCACCTCCGCCGTATTATCGGTACTCCCGTTATCGGCCACAATAATCCATGTCGCAGTGTCGGGGGGAATTTCTGGTAGTAAATGGCGTATGGCTTCTTCTTCATTCAGGGCCGGTATGACAATAGCAACTTGTTCACTTGACATAAAAGATACAACTCCTCAGCTACACAAAATAGTCGGCGCAATGATACTGTCTTATACACGCTATTGGACCGACAAAATTTACACAGCAGCGGAATCCATCATATCTCTCCGTCTTGCATCAGCTTTTCAATCACTACAGCCACACCTTCTTCGGTGTTGCTCAAGGTCACAAAATCAGCTGCAGCCTTCACCTCATCATGTGCGTTGCCCATAGCGATACCAAGCCCGGCGTAACGGATCATGCCGATATCGTTGTGGTTATCGCCTATTGCCACGATCTCTGCTGGCGCGATGCCTAAATCGATCGCGATAGTCTTCAGAGCATTGACCTTTGAGACTGCTGGATGAAGAAACTCCAACAGATCAAAAGAAGACTGCGTCACATAGAGTTTTCCGGTAAAGATACGTTCAAGTTCTCTGCGCTTCTCTCGTAAAGTACTCTCTTCACCGATGCCAGCAACTTTAATGCACTTCCTCGGATACAGGCTCGCCACATCCTCTATTTCCACCACTGGCGGCACAGGTGGTCGATACCAGTTGCGCGCCCGTGGCGTGTTGGTATCGACGTACACGCGCTCGTAGGTATGGTATGCGCGATAGAGTCCGAAGGTTCGCAGTATATCAAGTGTTGGTAAAATGTGTTCAGACGGTATCAGCTTCTCATGCAGCACTGTCCCGCGCTGTATATCTACTACCAGCGCCCCGTTCTCGATGATCTGTGGGGCCGACAGGGGCAAATCTCCGCAGATGGCGCGTAGCACCTGCACCGTCTGTCCTGTCGCAATGACAATGGCTACACCAGATTGTGCGGCTTGATATAATACATCATGTGTTCGGGGTGTGATGTTTTTGTGTGGCATGGGGGTAAGTAATGTGCCATCCAGGTCGATGGCGAGCATACGGTACATCTGGCAGCTCCTGAGAAGTTGTAACTGTGTGATATCACAAATCAAAGTACCAATATCTTACAATAGTTCACCAGCTTCCTGAACCGAACCAAAACAGGAAAAACCATCCCCTTCCCGCGTTATGGCATCAAAATCATGTTGCCTGACATGTGATATAGTGTTTTCAGCGTGTATTATATTCAAAATGAAGAGGAGGCCAACTATGCCTATCTGCCCAATCTGCGACGACACCGGGTTGCAAAACTCCGATTCCACCCATCCTGAGTTCTGTTATTGCGCTGCCGGTAAGCAGGCAAAACGCCGATGGGATGCACAACACATAGGAGACAGGGGAAAGGGTCAACCAAAACCGGCGAGTTTTATCGATATCGCTAACCTTGAAAATGTGAATGCCAGTGTCGATGCTATGCGTGCCTCTCTTCTTGGCGCATCAACTTCAGAAACAACGTCACCCGCAAAGCATCCCGCTGTGCAATTGCTTTATCAAGTTGCCCGTGCAAACCACGAAATCTCTGTGGTTGAAGCCACACAACTGTATGAACTGGCAAAAGCTCTAGAAGGATTTCTTGGCGCCCTCGCACCCATTGGACGCACCCTCAAGAGGTGAGCTACATGTATTGGTAGTAATATCGGTTAAATGATTGACATTCATGCACGTTTTCCACTATACTCTGCCTAAGAGCATGCTCTTCACACTCCGTTGCATGATTCCGAAGTAGGTTATTTTCCCCGGCTTTCATTTTTACGTATGTTACTCATGCGTAGAGAGGGGTTTATCATGATTTGTCCACGTTGTGGCAATGAGTGGGATGCAAATAAGAGTCCTTGTACACGTTGTGGACTCGTGATACGTATGCCTGGTCAGTCGGGACCTCTGGGGCGTGCCGCTTCTCCCCCCATGCAGAAAAATATCTCACAGCCCCCCAATTTTGAGCAAACATCAACGCAATTTGCGGGGACACGTACTGATTCGTTGGCTTCGAGAAATGTGCCTCCTCGTCCACAATCAGCAACTAAGCCGGGACAATCAGCCGATACCTTTATGTCAGACTTACAACATTCGCAAAGTGCTCCTCGGGCAAACCGCTTAGTCACCGATCCTTTAACCGTGGAACCCCAGGGTCAACATGCGGGGCGGCCATCTTTTCCCTATACCAGATCGTCAGGTGCAGCGACACAGCCGCTTCCTCCTGGCACTGTTTTACGCGGCGGTCGCTATCGGGTACTTGAACTACATGAGCGGCAGGATTGGCTTGCAGGTGCCTATGAAGCTATATGGATTGGCCAGGACGCCCAGCGAGGCATGTCTCAGGTGATGATTTGTGAGCTCGTATTACCCGAAAATGACCCTGTCGCCCTGCAAACTACCTTGCGTACCGCAGCGATGGCCCTGACCTCCGTCGGCCGGCATCCACATATTCCAACGCTTTGGGACGCTTTCAGCGGCCGTGGACGAAACTTCTTTGTTTTTGAATCAATGCAAGGCGAATCCCTGTTAAATCGTATGCGCCGTACTGGCAGGGCTATGATGGAGCAAGATGTCATCGAGTGCTGTTTACAAATGACAGAGGTATTAGAGCTACTTGCACAGCAATCTCCACCCTTAATACATGGCCTTATTCGGCCAGAACATATTCTGGTTGGACGCACAGGTTCTCAATACATGCTGACCAACTTCTCTGTAGTCCTTGCCGGAGGAGCAACGCAATTTGTCTCTGGCATTGACCGAACGCGCCTTTCTCCGTATGCCGCATCCGAGTTCGTTCGTGGTGTTATCGATGTACGCTCCGATCTCTATGCGTTGATGGCTACCGCGTATCACGTAGTCAGCGGCAGTATGCCAACAGGTGTCAGTGGCAGTATTCCCCAGGCACAACGCCTGAATCCCAACATTTCTGCGCAGTTCGATGCCATTTTGGGGAGAGGATTACGCCCTATTGCCAGCCAGCGCTACCAGCGCCCATCCGAACTACGCCAGGATCTATTGGCGATGCGTTCAGTCAGCGGCAAACTCGTCCCCGGGTCTGCTGGACAAGATCTGGGGCAATCTTTAAGCCGCGTCGCCGATAGTGCTGAAAAAGGGCAAAAATTTGAGCCAGCCCCGGTGCCGCCCGTACCCGATAGCGTAGCACAGGCACTGCAGTCACTTGCCCCCGACGATGATGAAAATCAGAGACTGCTGCTCCCTCGCCCAGAGGAACTGCCCCCCATGGAAGAAAGAAATAACTTGCTACGTGCAGCGATCTGGCTCGGTGCTATTGCAGTATGCCTGGTGCTCGTCATTGTATTCAGCCGCGGTTTTTATCCGTAAAGGAAATGAACGAAGGGGCCGCGAACAGTGCGGCCTCTTCGTTCATTCCGTCCTTCGGCTGCTCAAAACCGGCTTGCGATACTCGTTTGCGGTCACTACATCCACATTTCAGCTAGTGTTTGCGTGCGACCACGAAATCGATCAACTGATCCAACACTTCACGATTTTGTGAGACGGGAAAATGATATAATGCTGCTTGCGCTTTGTTCGCAAAGTTATAGGCATCTACCCGTGAACGTTCTACCCCCTGGCCTTCATTGACCCAATTGATTACCGAGAGAAGGTCTTCCTCCCGTTGCGATGTGCCATTTAGTAGTCTATGTACCACTTGATACTGACCATTGCGTGGCTGCTCCTGTAATGCATAGATCAAAGGCAATGTGACCATGCCCTGGCGCAGGTCATTACCGGCAGGTTTTCCAATCGTCGCCTGGTCTTCGGTATAATCCAGGATGTCATCAATGATTTGAAATGCGATACCCAGGTTCAAACCATATGTGTAGAGAAGCTCGATTTCCTCGTCCGCGGCCTGGCTGACAATCGCTCCGCCTTTGCAACAAGCAGCAATCAGGCAGGCAGTCTTGTGGTTGATTTTCTCATAGTAACTCTCGATGGTCAGGTCGATACGTCCGGCTGTCATCATCTCCATAATGGTGCCTTCGCAGACCGTTGCCACAGTATCCGAGAAGAGATGATCAATACGATTGTCGTTAATATCGGCAATCAAGCCAGCAGTCTTGGCAAAGTAGTAATCACCGAGCAGAATCGCGATATTGTTCCCCCACAGCGCGTTGACGGTTGGATTGCCACGCCTGGTCGTCGCATTATCCACAACGGTACGTTTTCATCTTGCCCGAAAGTAATGTGAGAGCCGTTCTTAGTCGCTTGCCAGGTGAACCAAGCGCATGCATTGAAGCGGTATTGAGGATGTCGAGGCCAGAGGTCGCTCTCTCCTCAAACGTGCTGTCCACCTGATCGAGGTCAACCTGGATATTGGTAAATAGGCGGCTCAAAGTGGCCGTGTCTTTCATGATGGTTCTCCATTTCAGGCACCTTCAAGTGCGTTTCTTCTCTATAACTCTCTTGATTTTTAGAAATGCACCTACCCACGGAAGCACCGTGTACATAGCGTACAGTGTCTCTCAAGTGCCGGTCTTCTTCTTAATCTTCTTACCAGTACGTGCGAGTCGTATTTATCAGATTATACCACGACTCAACCATTCAAAACGTCTACACTAGAGACGTCGTATCCAGCTCCATCAGGTCTTCCTGGACGTAACCCGCGTCCAATTGAAATTCTTCCAGTGCATCGATCGCTGCCTTGTACTCGCTCCAGGTGAGACGACGGTTGAGTACCGGGTCATTCACGGCTTTCCAGGCTGGAAAATATTGATCCATCAGGCTGACAGGTGTACCGGGACCTAATTCTTCCGCTATCCATCGCAATACCTCGCGCGTTCCCGCTATATTCTCGGGCATCACAAGGTGCCGTATGAGCAATCCACGCCGTGCGATACCATCTTCGTCGAGTTGGAGCGGGCCGACCTGCCGGAGCATTTCACGCAGCGAAATCTGGTTATGATCGACATAGTGCGGCATCTTCGAGGTGCGCAGCGCGTTTATATTATCGGCGTACTTGGCATCAGGGAGATATATATCGACAACACCGTCCAGCAGCCTGAGAGTCTCCAGGTTTTCATAGCCGGCACAATTATAAACAATGGGCAGTGTCAACCCCTTGCCACAGGCTACAACCAGTGCTGCCAGTATCTGGGGCACAAAATGAGTGGGGGTCACAAGATCCAGGTTATGACAACGCTTCCTTTGCAGGTAGAGCATCATATCCGCCAACCGTTCTGGCCCAATGCGGTGGCCAAGCCCCCCCTGGCTTAACGAGAAATTCTGGCAATATGTGCAGCGGGCCTGGCAGTAGCCAAAGAAAATCGACCCTGCCCCCCGTGTCCCACTTATCGGGGGTTCTTCGCGGCGGTGCACATTCCAGGATGCAACAATGGCCTCTGTCCCTGAACGACACACCCCTGTTTTCCCCGCAATGCGATTACAGCGACAATTCTGTGGACAGATTGTGCAACTACGTAAGATTTCCCAGGCTCTAGCTGCGCGCTCAGCCAGCTCGCCTGTTTCATACAGATGGAGATAGCTAGGATAAAGCATTAGTCACCCTGTAGTGTCAACAATCGCTTCGGCGTCTCAATAAAAATCGTGTCCAATTCTTCTTGAGATACTCCTGCGTGACGCAGCCGCGGCACAATATTGCTCAATAAATGCTCATGACCCAGCGTGATGCCTAAATCTTCAGGAGCAATAGGCCCCAAAACCGCTCTAATATGCATAACGTTTCTCGAAATAAAAAGAGTCCGTACATTATTATATGCGCTCTCTCGCTACCACAAGCAGCGAGAGAGCGCATATGTTGAAATTCTTCACTGGGGCGAGGGCCATTTAAAGCCATGCTGCGATGGCTTAGGGCCGGACGAACGCGGCTTCGCCGCCTTTTCCTTCTTCGCTTCCTTCTTGCTACGAGCAATCGCACTTGCAGCGCGAGAACGCACCTTCCGTGGAGCTTTTGTCTCCTTTTTTTTATCCGCAGCGGAAACTTGAGCAGCATCTTCAATTGCCGGCTTCACTTCAGGTGTGGCTGCTAACTCTGATACCACAGGCCCCAAAGGCGCATCAGACGTCACAAGCGTCTCAACCTGCTTGACCAGCTCTTCTGTCTCATTGGCAATACCAGTCCAGAACTGAGCGTTTTTGCGTTGTGCCGGGCGCGGACCCTTGAGCACACGCCCGTCAGGTAAACGCGTCACGTGCCGCTCTTCTGGCTCGGTACGAGTTCTACCGCCTGTTTTACTTTCCCGTGAAGGTCGCTCAGGCTTGACATTCCGCTGACTCTTCGGGGTATCAAAACGCTCATAATCCCCCTCAAAAAGTTCGCCTTCTCGTCCGTTGACGCCAGGTCGCTCTCGAGAAGAACTATCTTGTCGCGCCGCTGGCCGACTTTGCCTGCGCGGATTGTGTGTATCCCGTTGACCAGCAGGATACAATGGACGATTGCCCCCAGCATTGTTCCGCTGTGGACGCTCACCCCGCTCGAATTCGCGCGGCTTGCGCTCATTATCGCGGGCTAGCGGATCAAAATTGCGCGGCGGGCGGCCATTGCGTTCGAAGTTCCCAGGTTTGCGCTCAAAACTGCGGGGTGAGCGATCATCGCGTTTAAAATCACGCTGACGAGGTTCATCGGGACCGCGACCTTGATAGCCTCGATGACGTTCGCTTTCACGGAATGGGGGCCGTTGATCCTGAGCTTGCCGCTGTTGGTTATCGCGAGAGCCGGGATAAGCTCTATTCTTCTGAAATCCACTCGGACTTCCGGGTCCATTGCCACTGGGGCGCCGATTGTCGTACCTCTCACGGCTTGCGTTGTAAGATCGGGGACGAGTACCAAAATTGTTATTGGGAGAACGCTCGAAACTTCGTTGATTGCCATTGGGTCCGTATGGTCTGTAGGGTCTTTGACCATTTTGAGCAGAGGAATGCTCTGATGGCTGGTTATTCCGCCAGTTATTGCGTGATGGTTGTCCATTACTGCTGCGTGTGCGATAGTCGGCGTGTTGAGTAGGCGCTCCGGACTCCCAGGCGCGATCTACCGTTTCGCGATTAAGACGAGGACGAGGTGGACGTGGAGTTCGCTCTTCTCCCGTCCTGTTTGGGGATTGACCTCGAGAGGACGAGCGCACGTCGTCTCGCGGCTGTTTGTTGTAATCTCTTGTCATGATTCCTTTCCGGGTTGTCCCGTTTGGAGGGTAGTTAATTTCATCTAAGTGGTGGACATATGGGCAAGATTTCGAAGGTACTTCCCGTCGGTGGCTCCGCACCAATTCCAGCATTCTTGACGCATTATGTTCTTTATTGGCATGTTCAGAGGGGCTGCGTCTCCCTATAGTATACCACAAACTACTCGTGCTAGGCGAGCATTCTGCGCAATACTACTCTTTTGGCTGCATAGCGCGTGACCCGATAGTTATGGCTTTGGCACCCGCTACGGTATCGGGCCGCTTTGCAGTGGAACACCCTTATAGCTTAACTCATTACTGCCCAACATGGCAACCGTCTTCAAGGGTAACTCATCAGGGAGCAGTGGCCGCATCACCAGGCGATAATACAAGCCCTGCTCAAGAAACTCTCCCTGCTGCTGATTATTGAGCAATGACCTGATAGTTTGTATTTGCCGCCTGTTTGGCAGATATGCAGCTCGTGGCACAGTGAAGGTCAGGCAACCGGTATCGCCGTTCGGGCCAACCTGGTCAGGTGGAATGATACCACATTCAAATTTCGCCAGCTGGCTCAGTGTAAAATCTGCTAATGGCCAAACGGGAATGTTCTGTGTCAGATCCGGGCTAAAATCCTGGTGGACGAGCACGGTCATCGTTGCATTGCTATAGGGATGCGTTGGACCCTTGAGCGACTCCCTGATCGTGGTCAGAGCGCGATCCAACCGGTGATATTCATCCAATGCTTGTGCGCTCTCCTGCAGTGTACCAAATTTGCCGTACTGAAATTCATAGTATTTTTTATTCAGTGTCAGTTGTAATAAAGTAGCATTCTGATCTGGCACGTCATAAAATTGCGTTTGAGTAAAACTGAGCAGCCCATCTGCATCAACCAGTGCATGCAACAGTTGTTGCAATGAATCTGTGTCAAGCCTTCCCTCTCTCATTTGCAAACCTGGCCCAAGAATATACCTCCCATCCCCGTAAATACTCATTTCGGGACTGAATGCTAACGTGCCGAAGTTGCCACCCCCATAGAACGTGCGAACAATGACGTCGTTCGGATTTGTACTGTATGTGATTATCCCGTTATTTGTTGGCATTGCGCGGGTACTTTTGCCATTCTTAGAAGCTGAAGTTGTGTTGCCTGAACCGCTGCAAGCAGTAAGAAGAGTGGCTAATAGACAAAGTATAACATACGCGCTGTAACTTTTACTCTGACCATGTTGGGGAACGTGCCCAGTGTCCTTATCGTTTTTCATTGCGCAAATGGGCATCCACTTCATTCGGCTGCCATCGATTCCTCCGTCATTTTGTAGCGTATAGCGGATTATTTGATAATTTCCTTTACACCATACCACATACCTTATGCGATGCCAAACGCAAACCGAAGAGCCAAAGGACCGAAAGGACCGGGCTTCACCCTTTATCGCAGTATCGATAAGCGATCATCTTATACACCAGCTTCGCGGCCAGAAAATCAGCGCGGGTCTGCCCTTCCATCGGGCAGAGTTCGACTACATCCATCCCGACAACAGTAGTGCGGTGACAGATTTCTCGAATGAGTTCGAGTAACTGGTACCAGTGTAATCCGCCTGGTTCAGGCGTACCCACCGCTGGCATCTCGCTGGGATCAAGGGCGTCGAGGTCGATCGTGACATACGTATGTTTGCTCAGGCGATCCCAGGGAATAACCGCCGTTCCCTTTGCCAATTGGTAGCCCCATACCACCGCCACATTGGGGCGAGTTTTCATAAATTCGGCCTCTTCAGGGCTAAAGCTGCGAATGCCAATCTCGGTCAAAGGAATACCCATATCTACAACCCGTCTCTCAATAGAAGCATGTGAGAGGGGCGTTCCTTCGTATTCATCGCGCAGGTCGCCGTGAGCATCGATGTGTACAACCGTCAGGTCTGGAAAATAGTCTCGTACAGCAGCTATAGGAGGAGCGGAGAGGGAGTGTTCTCCGCCTAGCGTAAAGGGGAGTTGTCCGCGTTCAAGTACTTCACGTACAGCGTCACCGGTGGCCTGAAGCGTGGTGGCATGATCCATGTCGTGGTAGTCTAATGCCGGACGTGTATAGACGCCTACCTCGATGGGGCAGCAATCGAGTTCCTCGTCATACAATTCCACCTGGCTGGAGGCATCAAGAATCGCCTGTGGCCCAAGTTCAGTGCCTTTCATATAGCACACGCTATATTCAAGCGGGGCCGGGATAATCGTTACGCGAGCGGTTGATGGGTCGCAGTAAGGCGCATCTGGCGCACCAAACTGGGTTACAGGCGAATCAGTCATAAGATCGTACTCCTTCTTTTTAGCGCACCGCCATTCTTGCACTACGCTCAGCTATAGCTGCCTCGTAGCGTACAGGATCAGGCGTCTCCGGGCGCAGGGAACGGTTGCCGCGTACCACGAAATGCGCCTCTACATCATCTGTTTGGAACATCTCCCTGGCAAAGGCGATGGCCTCTTCCTGGCTAAATTCTTTGCAGGAACAGATGTCGATATCGACTTCGCCATATTCAGGCCAGGCATGCAAACTAGTGTGGCTCTGGGCAATGACGACAAAGCCCGAAAGACCAGCATCCAATGGATTGGATGTTTCAATATGGTACAGGTGAACTGGACTGACTTTCTCCATACCGACACGGGCCGGATATTCATCCAGGGCACGACGTACCAATGCCTCGTTAGACAGCAGCTCCCGGTCGCAACCGTACAGCTCCAACATTAAATGGACAAGCATCGATTTTACCTCCTCTTAGCTCTAGTAACACAAACGGCGTCATTTTTTTGACCCCGTATGTCATTATATGTCATTATACATTAGGTTGTCAAGCTAATGAGAAGTATGTGCTCGATGTTTTTATCTAATAACCAGTGCATATCCACCTAAAAGCAAGCAGACATTCCACCTAAATTGGAAACATATGAGCATTAGGTGGAAAGCCTGCTATGGCCGTATCTCTTTTCCTGCAGCATAAGCCTGTTTCAGTTCTTCTAGTAACTGCTCGCGCCTGGCAAAGAGCTCTCTTCGCTGGCGCGGCCTGGCCTTTGTCACAGCGTACGCGGTAATTAACGGTAGAGCAATTGTCGAGTCGCCGTAAATTACCACTGTGCTGCTCAATTGGTCTGGTTTGATCTTGCCCCATGAAACAGCCTCCGAAGGTGTTGCTCCTGAAAGTCCGCCCCAATGGGGAGCATCAGCGGTGATCTGCACAAAATAGTCATGCCCCCCTTTGTGGATGCCGAGGACCTCCCAGAGCTGCGGCTGCGTCTGCAAATAGAAATTCTTCGGGCTGCCACCGCCAAGAATAATGACGCCATTGCGCGTAGCATGGTGAACAATCGCAGTGGTCTCGTTAACATCGGCCAGCGGATCGAGCATCAACAGGCTGCCATCCAGGGCGTTGCGTGCAACGTTCATCCCAATCGACGAGTCTCCTGGTGAGGAGGTATAAATGGGAACGTTCCAGCGTGCTGCCTGGGCCAGTAAAGAATACTCAGGATTGACCCCGGCTTTGAGCAACTGGGTGCCCAGGTGGTGGTGCAGTTCCGAGGTTGCAATCGGCCTGTTCGGCAAGCTTTTCAGGCACTCACGTACAAAAGCATCGGTGTCCAGGAGCACGCTGTCTTTGAAGAGAATGTCATAGATGCGGATGACCCCTTCTTCCTGCAGCTTCGTATCGTCCAGGCGGAAATCGCCCCGGTGCAGTGTCATCGCCAGCGCGTGATGCATATCATGATAGAGGTTGGCGCCCGTGCTGATGATAAAATCAACGAAGCCATGCTCCATTAACGTGATAACGCAGCCCCCCAGGCCAGCGGGCGTCAGGGCACCTGCCATCGTCAGACCAATGGTCACATCCTTCTCAGGGTCCAACATCTCCTGGGCATAGAGGCGCGCCGCCTCATTCAATCGCGCACTATTATACGCCTGGAATTGCTGATCTATCAGTTCCGCGACCGTCATATTAGCATGAACTCGCCGCGGAATAATTTGCGCTCCACTCAGGTAATCGCTCTGGCTTAGCTCGTGATGATGGGCATTGGGAGTATCCTGGTGGTGATCGTGATGATGCATGAAATCATGTTCCTTTCTCATGGGACAGACAGCTTAGCGCTGTTTCAACGCATTGTATTGTACCATGAGAAAGAAAAAGTATTGTGGGGGCGACCCTACACTACCTTATCCACCATCCACTTCCGAATCTGCTCGACATGCTCCTGGTAATGCTCATATGTATTGGCCGCTATATAAGGAACCAGATTACGCCCATTCGTCCACGAGAAGCGCTGTGGATTCGTAATATCGTCTTCCGAGAGTGCCTGTACCTGTGCCAGCATTTCCTGGTGTGCCTGGCGATATGCAGCCTGCACATCGTTGAGAGGGCGTTCCCGGTTCTCCTGAAACGTCTTCTCGTTCAACCTATCAACCACTTCCCAGGTATATCCTGCTTCCGGTTTGTCGGGCTTCTCTCCCCGCAATCCCACCTGGATCCAACCCACACATCTCTTCTCCCACGCAGCGATATGCGCCAGCACATCCTTGACGGACCATTGATTCTCCAGCGTTGCCTGGCACATTTGCGCGGCGCTCAGCGTCGCCAGCAGCTCATCCAGTTGCGCCCGGTCTGACTGGATCATTTCTTGCAACTTAGCCTTATCCATCTCACAAGACCTTTCTATTCCACCATCGACCGCCTGATCTCGATGATCTGGTCGCGCAACTGTGCCGCCTTCTCGAACTCCAACTGCTTAGCCGCGGCGCGCATCTGCGACTCCAAATCTCTAATCAGTCGCAGCGCTTCATCTTTGGGAATACCCGCCAGCACCGCTGCCACCGCTTTCCTGTCTGCCTCCTCAATGTTGACGCCGCTCATCGCCTTGATGCGCTCTGTTAGGGACTTCACATCCTTCTTGATACCGCGCGGCGTGATATGGTTGCGCTCGTTAAAAGCCGTCTGCAGCCTGCGGCGGCGGTTCGTTTCATCCATTGCATATTGCATCGATCTTGTAACAGTATCGGCATACAAAATCACGCTGCCCTCCACATGGCGGGCGGCTCGTCCGATGATCTGGATCAGCGAGTTTCCTGAGCGTAAGAACCCCTCTTTGTCGGCATCGAGAATTGCCACCAGGGAGACCTCTGGCAGGTCCAGTCCTTCGCGCAGCAGGTTGATACCAACCACCACATCATAGACACCGAGTCGCAGGTCGCGCAGGATTTCGACCCGCTCAATCGTATCGATCTCCGAGTGGAGGTAGTGAACCTTGATATTCAGTTCCTGCATATAGTCCGCCAGGTCTTCCGCCATCTTCTTGGTCAGCGTCGTCACCAGCACGCGCTGTCCCTTCTCGACCCGTTTCCTGATCTCCGCCAGCAGGTCATCGATCTGCCCCCTGGTTGGGCGCACGCTGATCGACGGATCGAGCAGACCCGTCGGGCGGATAACCTGCTGCACAACCGCCTGGCTATGCTCGTGCTCATACGGTCCGGGGGTGGCGGAGACAAAAAGGGCCTGGTTGATCTGTTGCTCAAACTCAGGAAATGTCAATGGCCGGTTATCGAGCGCGGAAGGAAGCCGGAAGCCATAATCGACCAGCACCTGTTTGCGTGAGCGATCTCCGGCGTACATGCCTCGTACCTGGGGCAGCGCTACATGTGACTCGTCCACCACAAGCAGATAATCATCCGGAAGGTAATCCATCAGCGTCCAGGGCTGATCGCCTGCACCGCGTCCCGCCAGGTGACGCGAATAGTTTTCGACGCCTGAGCAGAAACCAGTCTCGCGCAACATCTCGATATCGAAATTGGTGCGCTGCTTCAAGCGCGCCGCCTCCAGGAGTTTTCCCTCTGCCTCTAGCTCGGCCAGCCGCTCTTCTAACTCTGCCTCAATCAACTCGATAGCTCTGTTGAGCCGTTGCTGTGTGGTAACCCAGTGCTTGGCCGGGTAGATGTCTAGCCTTTGCCGTTTCCCCAGCACTTCACCCGTCAGCGGATCAATTTCGGTCATGCGCTCGATCTCATCGCCGAAAAACTCGATGCGCACCGCGACATCCTCGTAGGCGGGGAATATCTCCAACACATCGCCGCGCACCCGGAAACGCCCGCGAATGAAATTGGCATCGTTGCGCTCGTATTGGATCTCCGTCAGGTGGCGCAAAATCTTATTGCGCCGTCGTTCTTCCCCCACCTTCACGGTCAGAACCACCTCGCCATACTCTTCAGGGCTACCCAGGCCGTATATGCAGGAGACGGAGGCAACAATCAGTACATCGCGCCGTTCAAAGAGGCTGCGTGTCGTCGAGAGCCGGAGCTTCTCGATCTCTTCGTTCAACATGCTCTCTTTTTCAACGTACGTGTCGGTGCGTGGTATGTAGGCTTCAGGCTGATAGTAGTCATAGTAGGATACAAAATATTCTACCGCGTTATTGGGAAAGAACTCTTTGAACTCGCTGTAGAGCTGCGCCGCCAGCGTCTTATTCGGAGCGAGCACCAGCGTCGGTTTCTGTACCTGAGCGACAATTTTTGCTACTGTATAGGTTTTGCCGCTCCCTGTCACCCCCAGCAAGGTTTGCATCTTAGAGCCATTCTTGATGCCTTCAACCAGTTGCGCAATAGCTTCAGGCTGGTCTCCCGTTGGTTGAAATGGTGCTTCCACCTTAAATTCCTGCATGACCTTTATATCCTTGAAGAGTAGAATATCTTTTCCAAATTGCCCTACATTATACCACATGCACGCTGGCGAGTTTCTACCAGGCGCGCTATCAAGATAGCAGGTAGAACACGAGCGACCGGGAATGTGAACTATTCCATAGCAGTTGCCTGTGCTTGTGCTACAATGAACACAGTAAGCGCTGAGAATGTACCCTCTAGATCAAAGGAGAAAAGTCAAATTATGGAGCAGGTTTCCCCTCGCTTCTGCCCAAGATGTAGCGCACCAGTGGTACCAGGTCAACGCTTTTGCGCCAACTGCGGGCTATCCATGACTCCTGCGCCCAGGCCCCAGATACCTGTAAGCACTCCAGCCCCACAGCCCCCGTCACAGTTTTCGCCGGTTTCACAGCAGCCTGCCCAACCGCCGCCATCGCGGAGAATTACCGTGCAGCCTGCCCCGATCACACCTTCACGCCCTCCCAGAAAAAAGACCTCTGGCAGAACTATCCTGGTGCTTATTCTTGTACTCCTTCTTGTCCTGTTGGGAATAGGGAGCTATCTTGGTTCCCTCGCCCTGGGCTTCCACCTACCAGGCTTTCCTGGTGGAACCGCGACACAGCCATCCGTGACTACTTCCCAAATTAATGCCACTGTGACCTATGCGGGTGTTGATCTGACCGTTCTAACCGCCCAGCAATCGCAGAGCTTTATAAACGATCCCAACACCACCTCGACCGGGATGGTACGCCTGAATATTCAAGAGCAGAATAAAACAACCGTCAAGGTAAGCTGGCTCTATACTAATATCGCGCGCTTGCTCTTGCCGGAAAAAACGCTCGTTGGGCCAGTCTATGTACAAGCGCACGTCGGAATAGCTCCTGGGGCAACACAAAAAAGCGTTCTCGACTTTGCTGTGCCAGTAAACGACAAAATCAGCCAGTTGACATTGAGATTAGGTGCGGCAAATGAAGCGCAGGTGGATATCCCTCTGAACGGACATGCCAATCTGGGAAAATATAATCCGCAGAGCGTTCAACCAAATGGACAATTTCTCTATCTTGGCCTGAACTGGACATTGGTGAAAGCTACGTCGCAACTGAGTATTGCCGGACAGCAAGCGAGCAAAGGCACGACCTATATCATAGTGACGCTCAGGGTAGATAATACGCTTTCGCAAACGGCTATAACTGGCTCTCCTTTCGACTACGCGCGCTTGAAAGCCGGTAATACCACGGCTTCCCCAAAATTTACAGACCTGCCCGTCTCATTTGATACAGGAGAAACAGGCCAGACCGGCACGATAACTTTCCTCGTGCCCCAGTCCAGCAAAGCCTTCACCCTCATCTTTTTGCCGCAAGGCGGAGCAAATCAAGCCACCACCGATTTTCAGTTTGCGTAACTCCACATACATTGTTGGGGCAACCCTCGCGGTTGCCCTGAGATCTCCTCAATCGAAATGGTTGCTCTGCTTTCTGTGACATAGGCCATATGTAGCCAATGATCTACTTTATAGACTTTCATTTCGATAACTGTTACACTTGTGCCCAGTACAGTTGTACGACTTTTAGAACAGACACTTTTAGATCTTTGAATCAGAGGAGAGAGGAAATGGCACAGTCATCACAACCCTCCTGTCCACATTGTGGTACCCCTTTAGCCCCTGGGCAGCGTTTCTGCTCGAACTGTGGAGCATCGGCGGACCCCAATTTTGGTAAGCCAACCGCCATGGGAAGCGGCGTAAATAATCCGCAAGCCCCTGAATTGCCTACAGAACTTCCAGTACCGCCACCTCCGCCCGAACATTATTACGCGCAACCTGCGCAGCCAACCCCTGCGCCTAATACATTCTATCCACCGCAGCAGGGACAAGCTTTCCCACCGCAACAGGGACAAAGCTACCCATCACAGCAGGGCTATCAACCAGCACCAGTTCCTACCTACGCGCAGCCAGTGAAGGATTCTTCAAAAAGCGTTCTCGGCCAGTTGGGTTGTGGTGTCCTTGTCGTCATCCTCTTAATAGTGGGCGTCTGTGGTGGAGCAAGCTACCTTGTATACAGGTATGTTGTATCTGCCGCCAGTAGTACGAGTAGTACGACTTCCACCTATAACTCTACTACAACCGGCAATGGCTATGGAACAAATGGCACGCCGCAGGCTATTCCAACAACAACCACACAGGTCAATGCGGCTGTGACCTATGCCAGTGTTGATGTCACCATTGTGAATGTCCAAAAAGCCAGCAGCTTTACCAATGACACTAATTTAAGCTCGCCTTATGTGGTACGTCTCAACATCAAAGAACATAACCCGTCGACCGGCTCCGTTTATATGTTTTACGGCGATAACTTCCACTTGCTTTTGTCTGATGGGACAAGTATTGCTGCTGGCAGCGAGCATGACAGTACGGGCATTGGCCAGGATGTCACTCGTTCAAACTGGGTAGATTTCCCTGTGACCACTAATGTAGATGTCAGCAAACTTACTCTGCGCATAGGCGGCGCGAACGAGGCCCAGATGGACGTTCTTTTGACGGCTAGCCCGGACGTGAGTAAGTACCAACTCAAGACGATCAGGCCAAATTCAGCATTCACCTATGCCGGCCTCAACTGGACGCTGACGACGGTGACGTCGAGCCTAAGCGCGTATGGGAAGCAAGCTACGACCGGAATGCGCTACATCACAGTGTCGCTGAAAGCAAATAACCCCACGCAGAACAGCTTCTACGTCTTTCCTAACGATTATGCGCGTCTTCAGGCGGGAACGACCACTTCGCCACCATCCGACAACACCTTTAGTTCCTCTATTGCTGCTGGTACTACCGGTTCCACTGGAACGATTACCTTCCTTATGCCGCAGAGTGCCACGTCGTTTACGCTGATTATGCTGCCACGCAGCGATACAACGCCAGCTGCCACCCAGGTTACAACCACTTTCCAGATTTAGCTCCGGTCAAAAAAGGGAGAGACGCGAACCGCTCGCGTCTCTCCCTTCTGCTACCTCTCCTGTTTAGAAAAGAGAGTATCCAGCCCTCTGAGCATCACTCTTCATGACATACTCTACGAAACGCTGTAGAAACGCTGCATGCCCTATACTACTCGTAGCGCAAGATACTTCTTGTCATAGTCAGCAGAGATGCTTCTGATCCAAAAAAGGAAGTAAGGATGAGTATGAGCAGAGAGATATGACGCTAATGCGCTGGGATTAGATTCCAAGCCAGCTTCAAACAACGCTGCGACTCGCTGTCTATAGAACGATAATTGCAAAACATATTAAGATGACAGTTGTACGCAGCTAGACCGGCCTGCTTATTCCAATAAGAAGCTGCCAACGAGCTGTTTCCGCAGCGTCGCTTTTTCCTCTTCATCGATCATCGCAAGCTTCCGGGTTTTAGAACCCTGCCGAACTGCCATTGGGCTGGTGACTGCAGTGGCAGATTCGTCAACCAGCATGTCCTCAAGGATTGAAGAGGTCCTTGCTAGCACTTCTTCATCCTCTTCGTTGAGAGAGTACGGCAAAAGCTCAAAATCGTCGGTGTTTGGCGTAGGCGTTTCAAGAGGAGTCCCTGTCCCTACCGCGGCTTCACTGATGGGCATTATCGTGGTTGGCTGTTCAGTGAAAATTGTCTCCTGTGCTTCTGGCTCTGCCAGTAGAAAACCGGCGGCAGTTTCGCCAACAAGCGAGAATCGCTGCCCCTGTATCTCGAGAACAATACCCAGTCCATCACGCAAACCAGCAAGCTGGCGGCGCAGTTCGTAGTTTTCCGATAGTAGCTCCTCCTTGTATTGTTTTTGATTGAGCACTTCTTCCATGAGTTGCTCAAAGCTAGTTCCAGCCATGTTGTTGTTCCTCCAATTATGCCTTATTCTGACAGGTGGGCTTTGCCAGTAGGCGCACTAGTGTTACACTTTTTAAATATGGCGTGGTTTCTCCCTGCTCTTGTATAAAAACGTATTAACGTGGCCTGAGTAACTATGGTTGTGCTTGTTTCAACTACTTGTGTAGTCCTTTATAGTATCTTGAATCGTCTCTGTTATTTATACACATAGCCTTTCTTTTTTAGCACTAAGGGTACTGTTATCACGAAATGCCTCATCTTCATACTCATTCATGCTACACCTCTCCTCCTTTATCGCTTCGAGATATGAGTAAGTAAATAAACTTGTAAACGCATCGGAAATGGGGGTTAGTGTATGTTAGTATTGGTTCGAGTAAGAAAAGGCCCTCTTTTTCTGTGATTGCTTTGTAATAAGAGACCGTGCTATTGTGTGGGAATTGTGAGGTCGATGCCCTATCATTGGATAAGTGGCTTATTCGTGGTTTGATCAGTAAGTGGTACAATCTGATTGGCTATATGTTGTCTGTGGTCAATGGTATCGCTTATCAACAAGTGAAAAGGGGCTGAAAATAATGAATGACCGCATCCGAGAGATTTTAAGCTGGTACACCAGCGAAAATCCTGGCGTTCGCACTAACCTTGCCCGTATGCTTAATCATGGCCGCCTGGCAGGCACAGGAAAAATGGTTATTTTGCCGGTAGACCAGGGCTTTGAGCATGGTCCTGCCCGGAGCTTTGCTCCGAATCCTGCTGGGTATGATCCACGCTACCACTTTCAGCTGGCTATCGAAGCTGGCTGCAATGCTTATGCTGCCCCTCTAGGATTTCTTGAAGCAGCCGTCTCTGACTACTGTGGTGAGGTACCCCTCATCTTGAAATGTAACAACCATGATACCCTGAACGACGAAAAAGACCCTATTTCTGCGATCACTGCTGGTGTGGGTGACGCTTTGCGCCTGGGTTGTGTCGCTATCGGCTACACAATCTACCCTGGATCCAGCGAGCGCGTGACCATGTACGAGCAGTTGCGTGGATTGGCCGAGGAAGCCAAAGCTGCTGGTCTTGCTGTCGTTGTCTGGTCATATCCTCGTGGCAGCAGCCTGACGAAAGAGGGTGAGACCGCCATTGATGTCGTGGCCTACGCTGCCCAGATTGCGGCTCAACTAGGCGCGGATGTCATCAAGGTGAAACTGCCGAGCGCGAAAGTCGAGCAGGTGGAGGCGCAAAAAGTCTACCAGAAATACGAGATTCCCATAGCCACCCTGGCTGAACGTGTGCACCACGTCATCCAGAGCTCCTTCAATGGTCGCCGTATCGTCATCTTCTCCGGTGGCGCCGCTGCGGCCGACGAACAGGTCTTTACAGAGGCCCGTGCTATCCGCGATGGTGGTGGCTTCGGCTCCATCATAGGCCGCAACTCTTTCCAGCGTAAGAGAGAGGACGCCCTGAAATTCCTCAATACCATCATGGGTATCTACGAGGGCTCAATACAGTAACAGTCAGAGAGACCAGGTTGACCGCGGCCAGGGCGCGTAGTTTCAGGATAGCAAAAGGGTGTCAGCCGCGCGGTCCGCGCGGCTGACACCCTTTTGCTATCCTATCTCTATCTTGTTTGTTCGTAGATTTGGCTCGAGAAGTCCACTTCCACGCCCTGGCTCTCAAGCCAGTGTTCAAGGTCGATCGCGGCCCGGCACCCATCGCCGGCAGCCGTCACCGCCTGGCGATAGCGATGGTCGGTCACATCACCAGCGGCAAAAACGCCCGGAATGTTGGTCATCGTGTGCTCAACCGGCACAATATACCCGGCCTTGTCCATGTCGATCAAGCCCTTGAATAAATCGGTATTTGGCTTGTGGCCAATTGCCAGGAAAAATCCCTGCACGGGCAGCACACTCTCCTCACCGGTTTTCAAGTTCCTCAGTCGCAGACTCGTCACTGCATCCTCACCCACAACCTCAGTCACCTCGGTATCCCAGATGAAGCTAATTTTCGGATTCTTGAAAGCGCGCTCCTGCATAATCTTGCTTGCTCGCAGCGTATCGCGCCGGTGAATAACCGTCACATGGTTGGCATAGCGTGTCAGGAAGAGCGCTTCCTCCATGGCAGTATCTCCGCCGCCAACGACTGCTACGTCCTTATTCTTGAAGAAGAAGCCGTCGCAGGTAGCACAGGCGCTCACACCTCGTCCCTGCAATTGCTGCTCGCTCGACAATCCCAGCCACTGCGCGCTGGCACCCGTCGCAATAATAATAGCTCGACCCTGGTAATCACCTGAATCGGTCGTCACCATAAAGGGCCTTTTGCTGAAATCAACAGCCGTCACATCCTCGGAAAGCATCTCTGTGCCAAAGCGGCGCGCCTGGGCCTCAAACTTATCCATCATCTCGGGGCCAAGAACACCCTCTTCAAAACCAGGATAATTTTCCACGTCGCTGGTTAACATCAACTGACCACCAACCTGGTATCCCTGGAACATCAACACCTCAAGGTTAGCGCGTGCGGCATAAATCGCGGCAGTATATCCGGCTGGCCCTGAGCCAATAATAATTACATCGTATAGTTTTGCCATAGTGGGGGTCTTCCTCGCTTGTCCACTTGATTCTTTACTAATGAAAACACAATTGAGGGGTATTTTATTTCCCTACTCCTCCCGCCAGATTGGCCTTGTCAAACACGTCGGCCCTCCCTCAGCTTTGAGCGAAATCTCATTACCTCTGTATGTCACCACTTCACACCCCGCCCTCTCCAACATCTTCTGTGTTATTGGGTTCCCCTCCAACATCAGGCATTTTCCGGGAGCCAGCGCCAGCACGTTCGTTCCCATTGTCGCAAACTCCTCTTCGGACACTTCGATCAGCCTGAAATCTCGCCGCTTCAACTCTTGCCAGAACGGCACCGCTATCAAAGGGGGATAGACGACCGCCAGCCGGTCGTCAACGATACTGAGCAGCGAGAGCAGGTGCAAACAGGCCTCCGGGCCCATGTAGTAAGGCAGTTCCACCGGCAGCGCTGACGCGCCTATTGCCGCAAGGGCCTCGCGCAGTTGGCGCAATCCTTCGGCATTGGTGCGAAAGCCCTGTCCCACTGCCAGCGTATCGTGATCGAGCCACAGCAAATCTCCCCCTTCAGCTCGCGCATCACCGTGCAACGTGTAGTGAATGGGCACGCCCAGTGACTTAAAATGGCGCGCCATGACCGCCTCCTCTCCCTGCCGTTGTGGCTTGCCCATCGAGAGGATAATCGCGCCCTTGTCGGTCACAATCGCCGGGTCAAAGGCGAAGATTGCATCGGCACGACCGGGCTGCGGCTCATCGTGGTACATTACCTCTGCCCCGGCCTGTCGCAGCAGTGACGTCAGTGCATCATGTTCCTGCCACGCAATCGCCAGGTCTGGGCGTGCGGTATAGTGCCACACAACGGGATCTGCGACCGCAAATGCCTCCTCTGGCCGTTTCACTAAAACTGTTTTTAAGGGTGCGATCATGCTCTGGCTGCCATATCGTCTCGTCACCGGCTTTGCTCCTTTTACTTGCCCTTTTTAGAAGGGTGCCTATCGTATTCCTTTTAGCTGCAAAGAAAATTCTTCGTACGCTGCGATTTCCTCTTTATCGTGGAGGCAGACTGCCGCCATGAGCATCCTCCTCGTTTTGTTGGTGGGCTACTGCATTGGAATAAGTGGAGTATCACGGGAACAAAAACTGTGGGATTCCCTGGGTGTGCAAAACATGCAAAAAGCCCGTGGTATAGAAATTCCCCAGGATATTAAGCAGCGTAACAGCGAAAAACCCGACAATGGTGAGCGTGATCACCACGCGATCTACTGGGCGGGGGTGTAACAGCACCAGCCAGGTGCGTTTTCCCACGCCGAAGCAGCGCAACTCCATTGCATTGATAATATCTTCCGCGCCCACAACAGAGCCAATTACCACCGGGACGACCATCGGCGCGAGTTTCGCGATCTTGCTAAATATTCCACCACTAAGCTTATCGATTTCAAAGCCACGAGCGCGCTGCGCATCGAGCGTCGTGCCGAAATCACGCGTTACTGACGGCAAAAAGCGAAATGAGAGATCGATGGCATAGGAGAATTTATCAGGCACGCCCATGCCTTTGAAGGCTATGCCCATGTGACCGGGATTGGTGGTGAAGGGAATGGGTATAGCCAGAAAAGCAATGCCGAAGTTGCGCAAGCCCTGCGTAATCATAAACGTGATGCTCTCGGCACTAAAGATCAGGGGTGTTGGCACAATGAAGGGTGGCTTACTGCTGAAGCCAATAAAGGGGATGCTAAAGAGTATATGCTGATGAGTCAGATCTACGCCCTGTACCACTGAACCGGCGGAAAGAAAATAGTTAAAAACCACGAGCATGACATTGAGGGCGATAATAAAATACCACACGCGCTTTGTCTCGCTCCATTTGAGGCGAGCAAGACCATAATAATAAGCCGCGCCAATGAATCCTGCCAGGATAAACCAGAAATTTGAGGTCTGTGCGGCAGCCAGGCCATACAAGAAGAGCAATAGCAACTTGGCTCGCGGATCCAGCCGGTGAATAGGCGTATCTCGTTTAATGTAGGGAAAATTAATCAGCATAGCATGTTTCTCACATTTGGGAGGCCAGACGAGAAGCAGCAAAGAACATCCTTTCCTGCTTCTCAATCCTCAAGCATATGCGCTACCCGCGTCCATAACGCCTCATCGCCGCATTGTAGGCAATGAGTAGGATAGGCAGCAAGATCAGGCCATTGATGAGATCGGAACCCGCTGCGGGCACTAATTCACCGATAGTCGCCGTCGCAAAGCTCATCTTTGAAATCCAGATGTCAGTATAAGCAGCAAAACCGATACCTACGACGACGCCAATTGCCGCAAATACTTCCGCGACGATAATATTCCGCGTATTGTTGTAACGCCCAAACGTGGTGAGCACGGCCAGGCCTGCGATAAAGCCGATCAGCGCATTACCGACATCCCAGTTCCAGTAGATACCGTAACCAGAGATGTAGTCACCGAGAAAGTTGCCAAGCCCTCCAGTTACGAGGCCGACCCAGGGACCAAAGACTGCCCCGAAGAATAAAGGAATGACAATTGCTGGGCGAAACGAGACATTACCCGCGCTGGGTATTTGAATGATATTCGTAACCCAACTTAAACCACCATAGAGCGCGGCGCCAAGAGCCATATAGACGATCTGGCGTACACCAATACCCCATATTTTTGCTGGGGAGCGTTCTTCTTCTGTTACTGCCATGATTGGGAAGTCCTTTCTGACATCTAACCGACGAAAAGAGAAATGAACAGGAAAAAATCCAGCCTCCTTTCTTAACTTACAGGGTCTACGCTACAGCGTTACGTTCAGAGAGTAGAAAATGCAGCAATGAAGTGGAGCGCAGATTGCATGAATCCAATAATGCCGGGTCGGCAAGTACCTCTAAAGGTGGGCCATCTGCCGCCACATTGCCTTCTTTCAAAAGCAGAACACGCTGCGTGAAACGCAACGCCAGGTCAAGGTCATGAGTAATAAAGAGTAAAGCATCCAGTTCCGGCAAACTACGCATGTATTCTATAAACGAAATATACGAGCGGTAATCCTGACCTGCCGTCGGCTCATCCAGTAGCAAAATCTTGCCCTGCATAGCAAGTACCGAGGCAATAGATACCCGTTTCTGTTGTCCAAAACTGAGCGAGAAGGGTGACCGCTCTTCAAATGAAGCGACATTCAAAGCTTCCACTGACTGCTTTACAGAGGTTTTTAAGCGATCAGCAGGGAAACGCAGATTCTCAGGCCCAAAACTCACTTCTTTGCGCACTGTTGACGCAAAAAGCATGGCGCTTGGACTCTGGAAAACGTACCCGATACGCGATGCCATTTGTGCGACACTTAAACGCCGTGTATCTTCGCCGTAGAGTATGACCGAGCCGCTGGTCGGCCGCAGCAGGCCAAGCGCCTGTTTCACCATCGTCGTCTTGCCAGAGCCATTCGGGCCGAGCAGCGCGATAGTCTCTCCCCGCCGTATCTGACTGGAAATCCCATGCAAAATTTCCTCTGAGTATGAGTTATAGCGATAATGCACATTCTCGAAGATGAGGATTGGTTCCCCCTGTGTACTCCCGCCACTCGCCCCAGTTGTAATCGGCCTGATGAGCAGCTCGCGTACCTCCCTCGTATCGCTGACTGTACGCAGCGTAGACTCAATCGGCAATTTGACCTGTGTCGGGTCGGCAATCTTCAGGAAATCCTGCGTATTCCCAAAGAATACCTGCTGCCCATCCTTCATCAGTAGTACCTTGTCGGGTTTTAGGCGCAATGCCTCCTCAACGCGGTGTTCAACAATCCGCGCGTGCATCGAGATTGGCAAATGGCTCATCGAATAAATAAATGGAAGGCTCCATTACAATGATACCTGCGGCTGCCACCTGTTGGCGCTGCCCTCCCGAAAGGGCAAATGTCTCCTGTCCCTTGTACTCTTCCAGGCGCAATAGCTGCAACACCCCTTCAATACGTTCCTGCATCTCTTCGCGCGGCGTATTCATGTTTTCCATACCAAATGCAATCTCTTGTTCAACAGTACTAGCAACAATCTGCTTATCAGGGTCTTGCAGCATCGTACCCACCTGTAGGGCAAGGTCACGCAGCGTCAATCCCTTGATTGGGCGGCCGCCAAGCTGTATCACACCGCCCAGCGCCCCATGATAGCTGTTAGGAATAAGGCCATTAAGACATTTGAGGAGTGTACTTTTCCCGCAGCCGCTGGGACCAGCAATCAACATCAATTCACCGGCAGGCAGAGTAAATGAAATATCTTCGATTGCGAGAGGTTCTTCGAGAGGAGCCTCAGCAGGCGATGCCGATTTACGGTTAGTATTGGGTTCATCGTCCAGTGTGCGGTAGCGAAAACTGAGCTTATCTACATACACCGCCGGTGGTGTTGTAGATGTGACGATATCCGCTGTGTTGTCACCTGGTAATGGCATCGGCGGTAGTATATCCTTCGCTGGGATCAACTATAGCTATTGACTTGCTTACATTCTAACGGGATGAGTGGTCAATTGTCAATGTCAGCTTGCCACCGCAGGCCCGTTCACTCTGCTATAATCTAAGAAAAAAGTGTCTATGCACCAGGGAGAAACGAATTCATGTACTCAAACACCCTCTACACAACACTGGTAGAACTTATACGCATCCCCAGCACATCAGGGCACGAAGAAAACATCTGTGCCTACCGCACACAATACCTTACCTCCCTTGGACTAAGTGCACAAGTTGACGCAAACGGCACCCTCATCACCACCCTTCCTGGAGAAGGCACACCACTCCTGCTCAACGCCCATATGGATCGTGTACCCCCAGGCCTTGGACACCAGCCAATACTGCGTAACGGCATCCTCTACAGCGATGGCACCACCAACCTTGGCGCCGATGATGCCGCCGGTATTGCCATCATCCTTGAGGTTGTGAGGCGCACCGTTCAGCGGCAGTTGCCACATCCACCCCTGGTCCTACTCTTCACCGTCCAGGAAGAGGCGGGTCTCTGCGGCGCATCAGGCTTTGACAGTGCACCGTGGCACGTCGCCGACGGTATCGTCTTCGATAACGCCTTCGAAGCAGGTGTCGTCGTCTCCAAAGGCGCCGCCTACGAGGCCTTCGATGTTCAGATCACCGGCCGCACCGGGCATCCTGGCAAAGACCTGGCGCAGACTGTTCACGCCATCGACATCTTTCGCGCCACCAACTATGTCCATGGCTCGCTGGCCAACGACCAGACACGCATCAACGTTGGCCATATTCTTGGCGGCAGCGCGCGCAACGCTATCCCCGCAACCGTCTCTATCGAAGGCGAGCTGCGCAGCTTTGAGCCACCTGAGGTACGTCAACAGTACAAACAAGCCATCCAGGAAGTCTTTGAGCAGACCGCGCGTCGTTTCGGTGGAGACGCAACCGTCACTTTCAACACGCATTCCAGGGGCTACGAGATCAGCCCTGATGAACCACTGCTACAGACCTATAGCAGCGTACTCGCCCAACGTGGGGCGACCTTGCTCATGCAGCCAACCTTTATAGGCAGTGATACCAGCGGCCTCCGTCCCGCTATCAGAGCCTTCACCATCTCCACTGGCGTCGTCAACGAACACTCCTTTGAAGAGTATGTCGCGCTAGATCCCCTCGAACAGCTAGTAACAGATACATTGCGCCTGTTAGAACTGTGGAGAACCGACAAAAATAACTGATTGTTTCTAACCGTTTTATCGGCTATAATGCCCTGAACAGGAACTTTCGCTACAGCCATTTCTGCATGCATACAAGCAGACGATATCATACAAAGTTCAAAATGACATCACCTTCAAGGGGGTTACGTGGATGTCTCGTTATGCCTTTCATTTAATGGGCACGCCCGACAGCATATATTACTGGATACCTGGTGAAATAGTAGTCATCGTTCGACTACCGAAACGCCCTGACGACGACGAACTAGACACGCTTGTCGAACAGGTACGGGGCCAGCTCAATATAATGCTACAACCCCATCACATCTCTCTTGAGCTGTATGGCACTCATGGTCGCTGGCTTGAGGACTCGTCCGCCATGCCGCCCGTGGGTCGCAGCGCCTTTGTCTTCGGCCTCCATAGATCGCAGCCGCTCATTGCCATCTTCTTTCATGCTCATCATGCTGACCCGGCCGTCGAAGATCCTGCTCCCATGGCCCTCTCACATCTACAAGCGCAACTTGAACGACTCGCGCAGGTCGGCCTATACCTGCTCTCTGCCATGCCCAACTGGCTGGTCACTGCTGCTCCCGCTCTCTATGGTAATGGCGGTCCGGCACTGCCTCCCAGGCCTGCTCCCAAACTCGATCTCCCCGCAGTGGGAGACGCTCCCGTCGGCTGGTACATCTCATTCGTAGACCAGGGAACGCCACTTGATCCCAATGGGGCGCCAGAAGTCCTCGTTGCCGTACTTGATACCGCCCATCATCCCGACGATTTACTGCGTGATGCATATCTTCCTGAATATAGCCGTAACTGGCTACTGCAACGGCTTGTCTACAATCTCCAAAGCGCCAATGGCTCTTTCGAAATAGAGTATGATCGCTATCCTGTCAGTAGCGATGTGCAAACCGGGCGAGATGCTCAGTATGAATCACGCTACTACAACATGATCGATCATGGTCTCTTTGTGGCCGGGCTCATCCGCGATATAGCTCCCCGCGCTCGCATCCGTTTAATCCGTGTCCTGAACGACTTTGGCGGCGGCGATCTATACGCCCTCTTTGCGGCCCTGACAGACCTGGAACAGGAACTTGTCTCAGGCTCAATTCGCAGCCTGGTCATCAACCTCAGCCTCACGATCATGCCTGATATCAACCGCTTGCCGTATCTCTGGCTCTCTGACCACCAATGGCAAGGCAAGCAGTTACCAGGGGCCATGCGTGTCCTCACCCATATCGAGGAGGGACTGCGCCTGCTCTTCGAGAGCCTCTACGCTCAGGGTGCGTTGATCGTGGCTGCTGCCGGCAACGACTCGTTCAATGCCAGGAAGCAGGGAAAGATGCCTCGTCCCCCACGTGCTCCCGCGCGCTACGAGACAACACTTAGCGTCACCTCGGTAAATAGCCGTTTTGCTCCCTCTGCCTTTGCCAACGCGGCCAATATGCCTCCCTATAATACCGGTGTCGCCACCTTTGGCGGTGATGATATAGGAATAACCGATGCCAACGGATTGCCCGATGCCGTGCGCGGCCTCTATATCTCCCCTACATTTCCCAACGACGAGCCAAATACAACGGGTTGGGCCGACTGGTGTGGTTCCTCGTTTGCTACACCCATCATCAGCGCACTCGGCGCCCACTACATCGCGCAGGGCTGGTCTGCCCCCAACATTATCAGCCGTATCGCGGCAGGCCAGGATCAGCGCAACGAACAACTCTTTGGCTCCAGCCCCGAAGTCCCCAGTCTCCTTGCCAACATCGTCCGCGTCCAGCAAAGCTTCAAGGGGTAAATCTATCTTCTGTTGCCTTGACGCTTCCCTTTGTATAGTTTATAATACTCACAGCGGAAACGTGAAAACGTCCCAAAAGGTTGAGATATTACTTATTAACAGAGAGGCAAATTATATGATCGAGCAGAGCCAGCAATCGTCGGTAGAGACCAGCATCATGACCATTACCCCTGCGGCATCAGAAAAAGTTCGCGAACTGTTGAAGCAGGAGAACGATCCTAGCCTCGCCCTTCGTATCTTCGTCGCTGGCGGTGGGTGCTCCGGCCTCCAGTATGGCATGACCCTTGACGAGGCACAGGACGGCGACACTATCATCTCACAGAGCGATTTCAACGTTCTCGTGGATGAGATGAGCCTTAGCTATATAAATGGCAGTGAAGTTGACTACGTTGACAGCTTGATGGGCGCCGGGTTTACCGTCAATAATCCCAACGCCGTTTCTAGCTGTGGCTGTGGACATTCCTTCAAGACGGCTGAGGGTGGTGGCGACGCCAGGAGCTGCGGCTGCGGCCATTAATCTTTTCAAACGACAGAATGGGTATCTTTACTCACACAACTCGTGAGAAAAAAGAGGTCTCTCCTAACGTAATATATAGAGGAGAAGACCTTTTTTGTTGTTCTTTTTGACCTTCTGTAGCAGTGGCGTTTAGCTATTAAAGGAGCGTGCATGAGCAGCAGACGTATTGCCCATCGTCCCCGCTATCGCAATTTAAAACCTCTTTCACCACCTTCACTACGTACTCGTCAAGAATTTTTCCGTCAACACTGGACCTACCGTCGCCTCAATTTCAATTATCAAAAACCAACCCTGGGACAGGGCCTTCTTCTCATACCCATCTATCGCTTCGTCCACAGCATCCGGGCATAACGTGTACCATAAGCGTACCGCCCTGGAATGGGACATCGTAGTATAGTAGGGCCGACCCTTGCGGTCGGCCTAGGACACGTGGCGGTCGGCCTGGAACACGTGGCGGTCGGCCTAGGACACGTGGCCCTCGGCCTGGAACACGTGACGGTCGGCCTGGATTGCTTTGCGATTTATGATCCCCTACTCTTCAAGAGCCTTTGAGCTGATCGACTCACTAATCATTTTATGGACAAGCCCTGGCATATCGCTGGCAAACTTGGAGTTTGCCACAACTCGCTGTGCACCCGCCTGCAATGCCTTCTGGCGTGCCTCCAGGTCCATATGAGATCCAAAAGCCAGCACTGTCAAACCATGCTCACGCGCCCGGCGAATTGCTCCTTCCCAGTCAACCCCACTGATTGCGGTATTCACAATCACCAGCGCAGGCTTCTCATCTCCCTCCGCCGCGACACGTTGCTCAAACGCAGCAAGTGTGCGGACGACCGTAACATCCATTCCGTGATGTCGCAGCGTATCGCGCATTTTCACCGAGAAGAAGAGATCTTTTTCCAGTGCAAGAATCTGTATTGTCACGCTCTACAATCCCGCCTAATCTTCTGATCGTTCCTGTACCGGCCTGCGGAACAGGTCGGCCAGTTCCTCGTTGACCACGTTCAAATCCGTGTACAGTTCGCGCGTCAACACATGATGCGTTCCATTGCAATAGGGCTTGGCGCATTTTTTGAAATGGCTCGTCTCAAATACCAGCTTTCCGTCCTCAACTGTTGCCCAGATATGTTTACGCGAATAGCCGTCGCCCCACTTTAAGATCAGCCCATCCTTGTATTCGTCGAACCGCCCCTGACCATACAGATAGTCGCGATTAAACATCTGCAAAATTCTGCGTAATCTACTGTCTTCGATGACCTGTGCCACCTCTGCTGACATCTGCGTTGTCGCCTCCGCAGCCAGGTCTTCAGCTGGAATATGCAGCGCTCGCGCCGAGTTCTGCTCCTCGCGAATCATCTGCTGGATCATTCTCCCCTCTTCATCGGAGAGGCCATGCCCCTGACCCAAAATAGGTGATCTCCCGGGTCTCTGCCCATTGCGTCTTGCGTCATTTGCTGATCTATCGTTGTCGGACACAAAGATGCTCCTTGCTTTATTCTCGTAACGCGTATCTTCTTTTCGTATTACTGTATCACGTCAACTTGCTAGCCACAAGAGCATCTGTTACTTTCGTAGTTTACTGATTACTGCACGTCTCAACTTCATCGCTATTAGCGGCTCTCATTGTGCGTCGTAAATTGATCAATGCAGCTTGAACGCGCTTCTTGAGGGTATTTTCCGAGAGGTTCAATGCCTTCGCCATTGATGGAAGTGTCATGTCGTTGTAGTAATGGAGCATGATGGCCACCTGTTGCTTCACAGGTAAATATTTGATGGCCCGGGCCAGGTCCCAATCACGTTCCAGGTCCCCATAGAAGTCATTGGCTAGCTGTGCCACAAATTCTGTCGCTAGCTCATCGCGGGAAAGGCTAATGAAGTTTGGCGATCGTGCTTCTTTTCTCTCAACGCTAATGCAATGATTGATCACAATGCGCTTGAGCCACGAACGTAATGCGCCTGAATTTCGCAACTCCGGCAGATGCAGCCAGGCCTTGATCAGTGCGTCCTGCACAACATCTTGCGCAATATCATGATCTTTCACAATCCCGTATGCTGTTTGCAACATCATGACGTTGTGCTGCTGGACGATTTCAGCAAATGCCTCTTCTTCTTCCTGCAAGCTGCGCGCTAGCAGTTGTTGTGGATGTTTTTCAGGCGTCACAATCACCTCTCCTTCTTCAATGCAGGCACTCATCATGGTCACAATCACTATGCTTTTCATCAAAGAGCATGATTAGCAAGTGAGGCATGGGTAGTACTCTGGCTGACGTGAGTCGTTCATGAGAACATAGTATGAAACAGATATCTCAATCTGGTCGCAACTATGCTGCGCAATATCACAAAGTCTTCACAGTCTCTCAGAGATATCACAGAAATCTCTCAATTTGCACCTTGAACATATGCTCTTGACAAATGTTCTCAATGCCATGTATACTTATTTTACATAAAATGTTGTTATTGTTCGTGCGCTTACATCAGCAAACCTGTTGAAACAAGAACATTTGTTCTATTCAAATACAAGAATCACAGGTGTGTCCATCCATGAGCACAGGCAAAAGCGTCGCGGTCGGTGTGGGGCTTGCTGGCAGAGGTACGACTGTGGCCCTGGTTGATCGCCGTGGTCATGTACGCCATCGTCTTTACGCCAGGACGCTCCTTGGCCGCCCGGCTATTCCCACCATTGAGCCGTCTTTACGTGCCATTGAAACCATGCTCTCCTATGCCCTCACCCAGGGTTTCAAGATTCGCGGCCTGGGATTGTGCCTGCCAGGGACACTCGATAACAGCAGCCGCCGTCCACTCCTGATACCCACGCTCCCTTCTTTGAATGACTTCCCCCTCTGTGATTTCCTTGAGGCTCGCTATAACCTACCCGTGCAGTTACACGTCGATGTGGATGCCGCTCTACTGGGTGAGCATCGCTTTGGAGCAGGCCAGGGGGTGAGCCGCCTGCTTTTTCTCGCTGTCAACGCCGTCGTCGGCGCCTCTGTCGTTATTGATGGTCAGCTTGAGCAATCTGCCCAACAGTACGTTGGACACATCAGCCATATGCTCGTCACGTCAAGCGGCCCTCGTTGTAGTTGTGGGAAACGTGGCTGTATCAATACGCTGATCTCCATAGATGCTATGCAAAAGATGGTGCAGCGTGCCTTGCGGCGGGGAGAACAGACAAGCCTGACACAGCGTTTGCTCAATCGCGAATACTTCACCCCGCAATTACTTGCTGAGGAAGCGGAGAGAGGAGATAGCGTTGCAATGCAAGTATATAGTGAAGTTGGACGCTGGCTGGGTCTTGCCATGACCAGGTATATCGACATCTTCGAGCCACATAAGCTCATCCTCGCTGGGGACGCGCTGAGGACCAGCGACCTGCTACTGGACCAGGTACGCTGTATATTGATGACCCGTACCTCCTCCAATGTATGTACTATGATCGACGTTGTTCCCGCTCGCCTGGGTAGTGATGCCTCGCTGGTCGGCTCTGTTGTCCCACTCCTCTAAAGAAAAACGTGCTATACTTGTAGCTACGCCATGCTTTAAGGATATGTACGCTCTTACTGCATATCATCGTGTTCTGAAAACAGGAAGAGATAACGATGCCGCTGACTGCCCTGGGTTTGCTGCTTTTGGCCGCCTCACTGCACGCTATCTGGAACCTGCTGGTTAAAAACGCGCGCCAAAAGCAAGTCTTTACCTGGTGGGCTTTAGTCGTGGGCGCTGTATGTTTTGCACCCCTGCTCATTCTGACCCGCGCTTTCCCGCTGCAAGTGTGGCCGCTTGTCATCTGTAGCGCGCTGGTAGAAGCAGCTTATTACATCACCCTCACGCGGGCCTATGAGCATGGAGACTTCTCACTTGTCTATCCTATGGCGCGCGGCACCGCCCCCGCCTTTCTCGTCGTGTGGGCCATCATCTTTCTCGGCGAGCGCCCTCGACCAGCCGGATTTGTCGGCCTGGCCCTGCTCGTCCTCGGTCTCGTCATAGTCGGCGGCAAGACCTGGTGGGCCTTAAGAAAGACAACGAAGCTGAGCAGCAGCGGCATAGTCCTTGCACTCGGCGTCGCTTGCTGTATCTCCATCTACTCCGCTATCGACGGGGCCGCGGTACATATCGTCCCTCCTCTTCCCTACACCGTCCTGGTGATCAGCCTCGCCACCACCTTTTTTACCCCGCTGGTGCTGCTACGTTACGGGCGCAATGCCATTGTCTCCGAGTGGGGAACAAACTGGCTGCATATTATCCTCGTCGGTATTCTCTCATTTGTATCCTATATGCTCGTGCTGGCGTCCTACACCATCGCCCCGGTAAGCTATGCCGGAGCCGTCCGCGAAATCAGCATTGTCTTCGCCGCCTTCATGGGCTGGCGGTGGCTACGAGAAGATCTGGGGTTGCTGCGCGTAGTCGGGGCCAGCATAATTTTTGTTGGGATTCTGATTATTGCAATTGGTGGGTGACCTGCTCGCTTTTGCCTACGAGGCCTATGCCGGGCTGCGACCGGCGTAGGCTCACCTGGCTCTACATCTCATGCAACTGTGACTCCGGCAGTGGCCCGGAAGTGTACGTTATCTCACTATGTGCAATGGGCAGTCGCAGCATAACCGTTGTACCATGTTCGACCTGTGGCCGTGGTATCGATTTAATCGCCAGAATACCGCCAGCTTCACGAGCTTTTAGCCGTGCTTTAAACAGGCTGGTTTCCTCAGGTGAGATCGAACTCGTGTCAAAGCCACGTCCATCATCAGTAATGTACACCTCGATGTAGCCATGCTTGCGTACCGTTTTCACTGTGGCAAAACTCGCCCCCGCGTGATTATAGACGTTAAGCAACGCCTGGGTCACCGTATATGAAATGGCCTCTGCTATCTTCGTTCCTTCCTCGGTCTGCTCCAGGTCGTGACTTAATGCGTCGAGTGCCCACAGGTCTGGCTGCACCTTGAGCGGGGATTCGGGATGCAGCGCGGGCAGGTCCTCGCGGATCAATTTCTCCAGGTGCAGTTTCAAACCCAGGCTGCGTCTCTGGTACGCATCTTCGACCAGCAATTGCAGCCCCCGTAGATCCCCTTCCAACTCCTCGCTGATCTTACGCACTTTGCCCAGCGCTTCGGCAATTGGCTGTACTACAACCTTCCCCTCTGGATCTCGTTCAGCCTCCACTTTTAGCTTGTGCTGCCAGTGCCCCAGCAGGGAACGGATACGCAGAGCCTGCTGTTTTGGCTGATCGTGAATACGCTGCGAGAGCACAGAACGTAAGTGCGCATCGGCGTGCAACAAAAGCGAGGTCGCCTGGTGCAGTTCACTGTTTGTCCTCTGTAATGCAGCCGCGGTTTTCTGCTGCCCGCGCAATGCCTCTTCACGCTGCTCCAGTGTAATTTGTAGTTGATTGATCAGGCGCAAAGAACGAATGGCGTAGAGCAGAAGCAGAGGATAGATGAACGCCAGCGCAAAGAAGATTTCTAGTGGTAATAGTGGTTGGCCTGTCAGCAGAATGGGCAGAATACCGAAGCAGAATCCCAGTCCCACTCCTCCAATCCACAGCGTAAGCAGGTCTCTAACGCGGCGGCGCACGTTATCAGGTATGCGTGTCCCCGGCAATATGCGGCTGACCCGTACCAATGAAATGACGCCGATCACCAGGCTCAACACGCCACCGAGGACCCCGTAACCAAGAGCAATGAGGAAATGAGGCCGCCCGGCCACCCTGCCAAAGATGAGAAAAGAACTCCATTCGAAGGCGAGCAGCGCGATGAGTGGCAGGTAAGGCAGGCCATCTGTCATCAGTCGAGGGCGGCGGCGCGGCTCGCTCATCACCTCTGGTCGATACGTCAAGCTGAGATGAATAAAGGCTGCTCCAAGCAAAGCAAATGAAGGCACCCACAGCAGTTGGAAAACGAAATCCGCGGGATAGGCTTGCTGGACATTGCCCCAGTGGCTATACAGTAAAAAGAGCATCGCCGGCGGCAGCAGCGTAATACCTTCAACCGCTCCGGTCCAATCCTGGGCAGTGGCCAACAATATTGTCCCCACCAGCAGCCAGCTAATGCCCGCGAGCAGTGCCAGGCCATAGTTCTCAAACCACATCTCCCAGCTAAATTGCAAAGCCAGCAGCGTCGCTTGCTCCGTAGAATCGTTCGAATGCTGGATAGTATATGTAATACTATCGCCGGGACTGGCATGCATGTAGGCATCAGTCAGCGGTGCGGCCCCAGTCTGGAATTGGTTTTGCTGCCGCGAGTATACCGTCTCACCATTTTTATTCTTGACGACAATCCCAATGATATGGTCAGTATTGGTGAGTGAGCTAGCTGAGGCCCCAAATGAACCGCTTTGCGGTAACGTGGAGACAATAACCACCTGTCCATCAGTATCGATTGCCCAGAAAAAACCGCCAAAGGTTTTACCTACCTCGCCCAACAGGCGAACATGTCCGATCAAACTGATGATGAGCAGTGCCAGGGCGACAAGCACATATACTATTGTCAGACGAGGCCTTAGCCGTTGCCACCATGGATCATATGTTGTACGAATAGATGAAGTAGACACGCCTAAGTCTAACATGTGAATGAATAGGTATGCAAGCTCACCAACTTGTTGAACTGCCATCCCTGAGATATAATAAGGGTAGATAGGTACATGTATGTGCAGATATGAAAATGTGAAGGAAGGTTACATGGCTCCTCTCCACTGCACTCCTTCAAAAGAGAAACGCAAAAGAGAAACGCTGGTGCCGGCATGAGTGATCAGCATATTGGGCACAGCCATAATCATACCTATGGCATGGCAAAAAAGACATTGCGCATCGCCTTCTTCTTAACCATCATCATTCTCGTCGCTGAACTCGTCGGCGGCATTTTCGCCAATTCACTGGCCCTGCTCTCCGATGCCGGCCATGTCATCACCGACGTTTTTGCGCTTGGTTTAGCCTGGTTCGCCGCAGTACAGGCTGAAAGACCCGCCAATGCCCGCAAGACCTTTGGCTACCACCGCGTGGGCATCCTTGCCGCCCTTATCAATGCCGTCACCCTCATCGTCATCGCCATTGCCATTACCTGGGAAGCCATCCAGCGTTTTCAACATCCAGAACCAGTACAACCCTTTGTGATGTTCCTCGCGGCGGGCATTGGCATCGCCATTAACCTCTACATTGGTTTTGGCTTACAGAAAGAAAGTCACAGCCTCAATGTACGGGCCGCGACCCTTCATGTCTTTAGCGATGTGATAGCCTCCATCGGCGTTATTGTAGCTGGCGTCATCATCCTCCTGACGGGTTGGACAGTGGTTGATCCACTGCTCTCCGTCGCTATAGCCGTGCTGATCGCCGTAGGAGCATGGAGTATTCTGCGCGAGACCACTGATATTCTCCTGGAGTCCGTTCCCAGAGATATCTCTCTTACCAACCTTGTCGAAGATATGCAGCATATTGAGGGCGTGCAGGACGTACACGACCTGCATGTCTGGTGTATCGCCAGCGGCATGTATGCCCTCTCCTGTCACGTGCTCATCAATGACCTTCCCCCAAGTGGCAGTTCGCCCATCTTGCAATCTCTTACCACCATGCTCAATGAAAAGTACCATATCGGTCACGCCACCATTCAATTTGAGTGTGGCGACCACCGGGAAGCCTGTTGCGAAATAGACGGCCTCTACTGCCGCATGGAATCGGCGAAAGAAAAACAAAACGGCCACAACCACGAACACAGCGTAATACCACTCGACACATGAAGAAAGATAGTAATCGCTAAAGTACCAGGCAATTAGGAGGACATTCATGAGTACCCAGGTAGAAGCAGCACCTATCAACCAGCTCTGCATCAACACCATTCGTACACTGTCTATGGATGCAGTCCAGGCGGCCAACTCTGGGCATCCTGGTACACCGATGGCTCTGGCCCCCTTAGTCTACTGTCTCTGGCAGCGTATGCTGCGGTTTGATCCTGAAAACCCGATCTGGATGAACCGCGACCGCTTTGTGCTCTCCATTGGTCATGCTTCGATGCTGCTGTATAGCATGCTTCATCTTACAGGCGTTAAAGCGGTGAATGCGAAATATGAACGCCTGGGTGAATTATCTGTAAAGCTTGATGACATCAAGCACTTTCGCCAGCTCAATAGCAAATGTCCAGGGCACCCAGAATATCGCTGGACCTCGGGAGTCGAGACGACCACTGGTCCGCTCGGTCAGGGGATCGCAACCAGTGTTGGTATGGCTATTGCTGAGCACTGGCTGACCACGTATTTCAATCGCCCCGGCTTCGAGATGTTTAATTACGACATATACGCCATCTGCGGAGATGGGTGCTTGATG
This sequence comes from Chloroflexota bacterium, assembly GCA_005881495.1. Next base: position 11,054 of record VBHI01000308.1, on the reverse strand, counting down.
GAGGGGATCAGTAGCGAGGCGGCTTCGGTTGCCGGTCATCTCAAACTCTCCAACCTCTGCTGGATATACGATAACAACCACGTTACCATTGAAGGCCGGACAAATCTGGCCTTTAGTGAGGATGTGGCCACGCGCTTCATTGGTTATGGTTGGAATGTGACGCGAGTGGGAGATGTGAATGACCTGGAGATGTTGGAGCGAGCTTTTCGGATATTTAAAACGACACAGGATCGCCCTACTTTGATCATTGTGGATAGCCACATTGGCTACGGAGCGCCGCATAAACAAGATACGAGTGCGGCCCACGGTGAGCCACTTGGAGAGGAGGAGATTCGTCTCGCCAAGCATTACTACGGGTGGCCGGAGGACGCGAAATTCCTGGTGCCTGACGGTGTGCGAGAGCATTTCCAGGAAGGAATAGGCAAACGGGGTGCTCAACTCTATACTGAGTGGTCTGCCCTGTTCGAGTCCTATCGGGAACACTACCCAGAGCTCGCGGATCAACTGCGCAGGATTCAGTGGCGGGAATTGCCAGATGGCTGGGATCGTGACTTGCCTTCGTTCGCCCCCGATCCTAAGGGGATAGCCACGCGCGAGGTATCAGGCACAGTACTCAACGCGATTGCCAGGAATGTTCCCTGGCTGGTGGGCGGCTCTGCCGATCTTGCGCCATCGACGAAGACGCTGCTGACCTTCGAGGGTGCTGGCGATTTTGAGGCAAATAACTATGCTGGCCGCAACTTCCATTTCGGTGTGCGGGAGTTCGGGATGGGTACCATCCTCAATGGGTTAGCACTTTCTAAGGTCCGCCCCTATGGATCCACGTTCTTGATCTTTAGTGATTATGCCCGTGCAGCCATCCGCTTGAGTGCCTTGATGGAAATCCCGGTCATCTATATTTTTACCCATGATTCGATTGGGGTAGGAGAGGATGGACCAACGCATCAACCCGTGGAGCAACTTGCTTCCTTGCGTGCTATCCCCGGGATGAACGTGTTCCGTCCAGCAGATGCCAATGAAGTCGTGGAAGCCTGGCGCGTGATCATGCGCATGCATCATGAACCAGCCGCTCTTGTCCTCTCGCGACAAGCCTTGCCCGTCATTGACCGCTCAGTCTATGCTCCAGCCAGCGGTGTCGCGCAAGGAGCCTATATCCTGGCAGAAGCAGAGGGGGGCAAACCCGAGGTGTTGCTCCTGGCAACCGGCAGTGAGGTGGCACTGTGCCTTCAGGCCTACGAACAGCTCAAAAAGGAGGGGATTAGGGCGCGGGTGGTGAGTATGCCATGCTGGGAACTGTTTGAGCGGCAAAGTCAGGACTATCGGGAGCAGGTCCTGCCGCCAGAAGTGACGGCTCGGATGGCGGTGGAACAGGCCTCGACGCTAGGCTGGGCCCAGTATGTCGGCACGAGGGGAACCGTCATTGGGATGCACACCTTCGGGTCTTCTGCGCCGCTCAAGGATTTGCAGCAAAAGTTTGGGTTTACACCGGAGAAGATTGTGAGTGCAGCTAAGGCACAACTTGCTCCATAGGGGATTGTCTATGCCCAAAACGTTTGGCTCGTTTCGTTTGTCCAGGCCGATAACGAATTTCATCTGTTTGCTCAATGTAGTAGGTCTTCTCTTCTTTGGCCCTTGAGTATGAATGGAACGAAAAACAACGCTAAGGATGTGAACGCTCATTTTAGGTCTATAAGAGAAGGAGACAAGCGGCGCCTCCCGCAGCGTAGATGTCCCCATCACCATCAACGAGACCTATTAGCTTCCCTTGTCCAGGGGCGATGAATCGATAGACTTTGTACATATTGCCCATCGGCTTGAGGAAGCCAATAGATTCTATATTATAGCCAGAAGATGCTGACCGGGAGTGAGCTTATAGAAGGCCGCACCCTCTGGCTTGGCGCTGGCTCTTGGGTCGATTGAGTATACTAGCTGGCCGTTGGGGATGTACCTCGGTAGATATCGTTGTACTGGACGTATCCCACTTCCTTTCCATCTCTGCCGTAGACAATCCCATCCTCGATATAGCCTACCTGATTCAGAGAAGGATCACAGATTGCTTGATCGTAAGAAGGTTGGGCATCGGCTCGCGAAAGCTTGGAGTAGCTTCCAGCAATTGCCGCCGGAATCTCCGAGACACGTCCGACCGGCAGCGGGTGCTCGACTCTGCGTCCTTTCGCGTTCGTGACCTGGGAGCCGCGACTCCCAGGTCTCTCCTTTTGCGCGAGCCGACGAGGCCACGCAGGTTCTGTCGGTGACGCGGCGCTCAGTGCGCGGAGCTCGCCCGTTATCGGCCCAACTCCCCTTCCGCCAGAAAATCATGGGTGATTTCAAAATACCTTGACAGCTCCACACCGGTCTGATCGATCGTGAAATTCACCTGCCACACCTCCACACCGCGCTTGATCGAGGAAAGTACCGCCTCTCGGACAGAGTCACTCTGCCGGTGCCTGCCTGGCGGTGAAAATCGTGGATTGTCATACAGGAAGCACACCAGCAAGATCGCCTTCTTCCCACCATTGAGACTCTCCGCCAATTCTTGCATATGACGAACGAAACGCTCAAACGAGTGAAATTCCGTCCCCTGCTTCTTGACGATGTGATCTCCCATGGGTACGTTGATCTCAACGAGCGGGGTTTTCACCTCAAGATAGGTGTTACCGACCAAGAAATCGAGCTTGGAGTGACCAAGAAACTGTTCCCGCTTCACGGTCTGCGCATCCCTCACCATGTTGGCGAACTGACCTGTTCTCAAAGCATGCTCCACATATCGATTGGCCGCGTTTTGGTTGATGCCGACCCATGATTTGTGGGCAACCGAGGGGGCATCCACTGAGATGGCCTCAACCGTATACGGCGTTTTCCGTCCCGAGCCGTGACTGGCAGAAAGCAGGCACGGGAGATCGGAGAGGACGATGTTTCCAATGCTCCCGGTGGTTGGGCAGTGACAGTCAGAGATGGCCCCAGCAATTTCCACTGACAACACAAATCGATTTTTTCGCGCGAGGATCAGCCCTTCCGTCAGTGCCGGCTCGAACACGAATTTTTCGTGCTTGGACGTCATACGCCTTCTCGTTTCATGGTGTGCGAAGAGGAGTGCGAGATGACCCGGTGAAGTCACCTGTGAGCCAAAAAGAAGTGATCGAGAAAACAGAGGATGCTCACGTATAGTTCTGGAGCATCGCCCGTGCTTCTTCAGCCAGATGTGCCCGAAGCGAATCGGGCTCCACGACCCTGCACTGACTCCCCCAACTGAGAAGCCATTGCAGGATCTCGCTCTCCTGGCGAACCGTCAGGGTCACCAGCAGGCCATCGCTGGTCTCCTCTTCAGCGGTGAGATAGTACGAACGTTCCTCACGAACCCAACGAGCTATCTCCCAGTCAAAAAGCACGCGCACCGTCATCGTTCTCGCCTGATTCTTTTGCTCCAGTGCTGCCCAAAAAGTGGCCGGACGGGTAAACGTGCTGGACAACACTTCCAGCTTTTCCATCCGATCCAGGCGAAAGGGGTGGATCTCTTGCCGGAGGTGACAGTATGCGGCCAGATACCAGGCATTGCGAACATACGCCAGGCCGTACGGATCAGCCTCACGAACAAGAGAACCGCCGCTATGGCGGGCATGGTAACAAAACCGGATCGTATGACGATCAAGCAACGCTCGGCGGAGTGTTTGGAGCAGCTCGTGCTGTTTCGTTTCTCCGTCTGTCCCCCTCCCAATGACGCGAATATTGCTCTGTAAATACTGCACATCCTCGCGCAGTCTCTCAGGCAACACACTCTCAATCTTGCGCACGGCGGACTCGGCCGCCGCACGATACTGCGCATCAAAATTGCGTGCCATCGAATCACTGCCCAGGAGCACCATCATCGCCTCCTCCGTGGTAAAACTGAGCGGAGGCAAAAAATACCCCTCCATGAGCGAATACCCGTGACCAGGCACCGCAAGAATCGGAACCCCCGCCTCGCCCAACGCCAGGATATCCCGATAAATCGTGCGCGGACTTCTTTCAAACGTTTCTGCCAAATCCTCCGCGCGCAGCTGCCCCCTCCGTTGGAGTTCCAGGACGATCGCTAACAGACGATCCGTTTTATTCATCACGATACCCACGTATGGCAAGAACCATCACACACCTCTCCTCTCTCCTCACTCATAGAAGAAGGGACGCTTGGTTCAAATGGTGCAAACTCCTCTCCTTTTTGTTCCTGTTCGTCTGTCATTGAAGTCGATGACGAACAGGAAGCCCAACCAGGCGGGAAGTCACGTGAGATCACTCCAGGGTTCAATGCTACGAACCGGCTCCAGAAGCCAATTCATCACAGCATTCTTGCCAATCCGTCTCAACTTCAAGAGGTTCTTTCGATGGTTTCATTCTACCACAAGCGGTATGGCAACAGCGCCACCGCTTTTTTCAGAGGAGATTTTCCTTGGGGATGAAAAAAGTCGTGACGCTACTGACATACCGTTGTCACTCACATATAGTAAGATAGTAGCAGAAAGTAAGTTATTGAGAGGAGAGGAACCGAGTGGCGAAAACGTTGATCACTCTCATCCTCTCACGAGTTCGGAGACATCCAGGTGGGGAGAGCCCGACCTGGTTGATCAAGCAGAGAAGAAAGGAACATTCCTATGACCCAAACCAACAGTCCTGCGCTGCAAATCGCTCTGGCCTATTACGACGCGTGGAGAAATCGTGATCACGGCACAGCCATGAACTTCGTTGCAGACGACGTTGTTTGTGATACGCCATTCGGTCGTCTGGATGGGGCCGCAGCACTTCATCAGTCTGAAACGGAGTTTGCACCAATGCTCACCGGAGCGACGCTGATTGCAAGCTTTGGTGACGACACCACTGCGCTGTTGCTGTACCACACACATACGCTTCCCGTTCCCAGCGTTCTCTCGGCCAAATACTTTACGGTCAATAACGGAAAGATCACGTCGATTAAGGGACTCTTCGACACTGGCGTATTTGCGCGTGCGCAAAGCGAATCGGAGCGCGGCTAAACGTGCCTGAGAGTCAGTCGTGATAGGAAGCCTGGGCCTCACTCACATGCCTTATATGCACGACAGCTGAGGTCCAGCGCACCAACCAATTGAAAAATCAAGAATCCGGGAGGATATTATCCTATGGCATCTTCGACAAAAACGGTTTTGGTTTTCGGCGCGACCGGAAAACAAGGGGGCGCCGTCACCACACATTTATTGGCAAACGGTTGGAGGGTACGAGCGCTGGTGCGCGATCCCAACAAAGAGGCCGCACAGACGTTGCGCGGGCAGGGCGTCGAGGTGGTACAGGGGGATTTGAATCATCCTGCTTCGATGACCGAAGCGATGATGGGTATGGACGGGGTCTTTAGCGTGCAAAGTACGTTTGATGCAGAGGAAGAAGAGCGACAAGGGAAAATGGTGGCAGATGCCGCGAAAACCGTGGGGATCGCTCATCTCGTGTACAGTTCGGTGATCGCTGCGGGTCGTCCGATTGGCATCCCGCTGTACGAGGCGAAAGGGCACATTGAGCAGCACATTCGTGCCCTGGATCTGCCCGCCACCATCTTGCGACCGGCGATGTTTATGGAAAATTTTCATTTCCTGCTGCATCAGGTGAATGGGCAGTTTATCATTCCGTATATTGGATCTCCAGACAAGAAGATCCAGTTGATCGCTTCTCATGATATCGGAGCGTTTGCGGCTCTTGCTTTTGATCATCCAGAGAGCTTTCTTGGAAAGGAGTTGGAAATTGCCGGGGACGAACCGACCTGGACTCAGGTTGCCGCAGTGGTGAGCCGCGTATACCGACGCCCGGCTTCCTATCCATCAAAGCCTGAGACACAGGAGCCGATGCTTGAAGCCATACGAAAGGTCGCTGCATTTTTGGAGCAAGATGGGGTTGGCGCAGACATTGCCTCCTTACGTCAGCTTCATCCACAACTGTTGACTTTTGAAGCCTGGTTACGCCAGCAAGCGCTGCGGGGAGAAATGGCAACGGCCTGAGAGCCGTTCGGCGCTCTCACCGGGGACTCGGCCAAGCTCTTTGCGAGAGGCTGTCTCATATCAAGGTTATCCCTGTGGGGAGTTCAAACTGAACTCCCCACGGTTGTAGAGGGAGCGCCACGGACGTGTCACCAGTCGGCATCTGTATCAAGTATGAACAGCAAAAAAGAGCACAAGCGTTTATCTGCTCTTCTACTGGATCGGGAAGCGCTCCATTGCTTGATTATGAGAAGGCTGAGCGTCAGAAAGGCGAGAGCCGAGAATAGACCGGAAGCTCTTGGCGCGTCGCATGTCCAGAGTACGGTTGGATCAAGGCGTCATCGATACCCTCCTTTTTGAGCCAGGTAAAGAGAAAGTGCCGCCATTTGTGGGGAGACATCGAGCGCGTAATCCCTGCTTGAGCCGCGTAACGGGCCAGCATTTTGCGCACGCCCCGATCTGTGTACTTGTGCTTGCGTACAGACTCGAACAGGTAGATCACCCCTTTCGCTCGCATCTGTTCCATGTGCAGCGCGAGCAGTTCACGAAAGGAGCGAGGAAAGGGAACCTGGCGATTTTTGCACGTATCCTAGCTCAGCCTCTTCATGTGAAGAAACGTTTTAGCTCTCTCGATTCTGGTGGCGACGCCAAACTCGTACCTCTGCATCAGTAGCTTGATCGGATTGCTCAGCATAGCGTAAGGTCGTTTGCAGATTTTTATGCCCCAGCCGCTTGCGAATGGTCGGCAAGCTCACCCCACCATTGATCAGTTCAGTCGCATGCGAATGCCGCAATTGATGGAGCGTGCAGGCGACATCTGCCTGCGAGCAGTAGTGGTCCCAGCGCTCCTGCATCGACTGGTAGCGCAATGGCCCTCCACGCCCGTTCTTTTCCGCCCGAAACAGCGGCCCATGTTTGTAACCCATCCTTTTCAGATAGGTCCGGAGCTGCTGCACCAGGCGCGAATCGTCGAGCAAGATCGTTCGCCTCTTGCCACCTTTCCCCACGATGGTCAGGTGCTCATTGTCGAGTGAGAGGTCAAGATCCTCCACATACAAGGAAAGCCCCTCGCTGACTCGCAGACCGGTCTCCGCGAGCAAACGGAAGAAGAGTCGGTCTCGCAAATGCTCGGCAGGGATGGCCTTGAAAATGCGTTCGATCTGGTCGCGCTCCACGCCACGTGGCTGCGGGGGATCGAGTTTCACCCGGTCGATCTTGCGCATCGGGTTCGCGGTCAGCAACTCTTGTTGCTCGGCCCAGGTTAGAAAACGCGCGACTGCTGCTTGCTTGCGCGCTCTGGTTGCTGGACGAAGATGGGTATGCATCTCGAAGAACTTCCGCAACACCCCCGCTGTAATTGTCTGTATGAGACTGTCTCGTAACATGGTATACGTAGATGGGAACTCCAAACTGGCAAACGTCGGGTATCCAAACGGGCTAAGAACGCTCCGAATTCTTGCAAACCTGTGAGGGATTCGGTACGCTTGAAACACGCATCGTTGTCTCGGAAAGGCAAAGGGAGATGCCTGGACCGAAGAGAGAGCGCCGAGCGCGCACCGATGAGTGGGCAAGTATCAAGCAATGGACGCTGTGGCCTGAGCAAGAGCTTTATGAGGCGATCAGACCTCTCGTCCTGTTCCACGAAACCGCAGGGGAGCGAGCCAAAGAAATCGATGTCCCCCAGCGCACCCTGTCCCGCAAAGCCGATGCGTTTGAACGCTACGGGATGCCAAGCCTGTTCGCGTCAGGGGAGCAAGGCGGAGCGAGAGAGACCCGGAATTCGCTGCCACCGGAAATGCGCCAGCTCATCGTTGATTTGCATGCTGAGCACCCCAGCATGTCCTGGCGCGAGATTGCCGAGATTTGTTACATTCGCCACGGGAGACGCCCCGCCCACCACAGTGTGAAACACATTGCTACCGCTGGTCCCCTGCCGTCTCTTCAGGCCAGGCGCTACCAGCCCTGGCATCTGATCCCTGACCCGGCAGAGCGCAAGCTGGCAGTGATCCGGCTTCACAGTGAGGGATGGTCGATCACCTCCATTGCTGAGTATATGCAAACCACGCGGGCGACCGTGTACGCAACTCTCCGGCGCTGGATTGAGGAAGGAGTGGCGGGCTTAGAGGAGAAGTCGAGGGCCAGAAAGGGGCCACGCAAGGTCACGCTTGCTGTCCAAAACGAGATCCGCAAACTCCAGAAGAACCCGCTTTTAGGGAAGTGGCGCATGCATACGGCGCTCAAACGCCTCGGAATCGAATTAAGCCCTGCCACCTGCGCCCGCATCATGGCGGCCAATCGCCAGCTCTACGGCCTCGAAAAACCACCACGTTCCCCGCGTCCGAAGCTGGAGATGCCCTTTAAAGCAAGCAGGCGCCACGAGTACTGGAGTTGTGACGTTCGCTATATCGAAGAGCACTTGCTGCCCGATCCCAGACCGGTCTATGTCATTACGATATTTGAGAATTTCTCGCGCATGGTGCTTTCGTCAAAGATCTCTGCTACACAGAACCAGTGGGATTATCTGTCTGTCTTGGCTGATGGCCTCCGTCGCTACGGCGCCCCGGAGGTCATCGTAACAGATGGTGGAACGATTTTCACCTGCACGCAGGCGATGCAACTGTATGACATGCTCGGTATCCGCAAGGAACGGATTGATCCAGGGGAGCCGTGGGAGAATTACGCCGAGACCTTGTTCTCGATCCAAAGAAGGCTCGCCGACCACGCATTTTCCAACGCGCGCACCTGGCCGGAGCTTCAGCAGGCTCACCAGACCTGGTGGACCAATTACAATAGCGAGCACCACTTCGCCCACCGCGAGCGCCAGGACGGGCGGCACAGTCCTGAAGCAGTCTTGCGCGGGGTCTTGGGGCGCACCTACCCGGACGAAGTCCTTTCGCGGGTGCTGTATGCGACGCAGTTCACACGCTATCTCGATAAACAAGGCTATGTCAAATTTAAGCACTGGCGGCTCTTTGGAGAGAATTGCCTGGCCGGAGAAGAGGTCTCCGTGTGGGTCTACGAAAGCACGCTCAAAATCGAGTACCAGACCACGGCGCTCACGCTGTATTCCGTTCGGCACGCGCCTGATCAGCAGATCACGGAAGTGGCCAATCCTCGCCGCCGCCCGGAACCAGCACCGCGTCGGAACCGGGGCAAGATCGTCGCGCTGGCACGACAACTCCCGCTTCCCGAAGTTGGCGCGACTGGGTGAAAACGTGCTTACTCTGTTGATTGACGGTGAATTCGTCACCACTCTCACATACTGACAAGAGGCTCCCTATGCTCATAGCATTTCTGAAAGATATAGATATGCTATGAGCCTTGTTTTTGCCTTTACATCTATGCTCTTAGCTCATATGCTTGAAACGACGCAGACCTCTCCCAGCCGTAGGAGCGTCGTTTCAGCACCGGTCCTTTCGTCAACAGAGGAGAACAGTATGGAAAGTTGGTTTCTGAGTGGCAGCCATGCTCAAAACTATGAGGCAGGCATTGATCCAACGACTCCCTACCAAGGGAAGAGCAGTGGCTACATTAAGTCTATCGGAGAAGAATGCAAAGGCTTTGGAACGCTCACGCAAATGTTCAAAGCTGATGATTACCGCAACAAACGCATGCGCTTTGCTGCCGTGGTCAAGTCGGAGCGCGTTGCCATTTGGACGGGGCTGTGGATGCGCATTGATGGGCCGGAGGATGGAAAAGCCCTTGGGTTCGACAACATGCTCAATCGGCCAATACAGGGGACAACCGACTGGCAAAAGTGCGAGGTGGTCCTGGATGTCCCCCAGGAAAGCGTCTATGTGGCCTTTGGGATCTTGCTAGCTGGACCAGGACAGGCCTGGCTGAGTGATGTTTCCTTCGAGGAAGTGGGCACCGCGGTACCTGTCACCGCTCCTGGCGGTGAATCTCCTACTGATGTGCGTGTCGCCTCTTTTCAAGGGTGTCCCGATCACCCAGGAAATCTCGACTTTGCACGAGTGCCAGAGCACGGCATGTTCCAGAGAGGAATCCCATTAGGCAGCCACTGAAGAGCTCCAGGCTTTCCCTGGGCTGCGCTGTTCTTCACGATGCAAGATCTGTGGTCACAAGAGATGACATTGAGCTCTTCGGACCACGAGGTGAGAGAGTCCTGCCTGGTGCTCGACTGCGACGGGGCCACTGAAGCGTTGTGCTGGACGAGGGCGGTCACTTGTTTTGACATACCGGCTAGAATCACTCTCAGGAACACTCGCGCGTGAGGTCAGAGAAGAGGAGCAACCAATGCCAGCCGATCCTTCCGGGAAGCAAGAGCCTGAAGCAGAGCGAATCACGCCCTCATCACAGGGTGATTTCACAAAGGTGGCCATGGTTGTGCGCTTTCTCGTTCTCGAAACGCTCTATGAGTTTCCTGGGTGTTCCAGAACGGATGCCCATGTGTTTTCCGCTTTCCATTGTATCATCTCTTTGGCACATGCCAGAGGAGTCGATGGCACCTCTCCTCCTCATCACCAAGACTGACGGAGTTCCATACCATGTCCCCCATCCTTTTGAACCAGAGAGTGTCCCCAGAAGACAGGAACGCTGACAAATCACCACCCCAGGCGTGGCCATGTTTATCTCACCTTGACGACGACCTTGCCCTTTGCACGTCCTGTTTCGACGTAAGCCATCGCCTCTTTGGTCGATTCGAAGGGAAAGACCCGATCCATCACTGGGCGTATGATCCCAGACTCAATGAGAGAACCGATCTCGCGTAATTGATCTCCGCTTGCTCTCATGAAAAGAAATGAATAGCTGACGTGATGACGTTTGGCTTTGTTCCGAATTCGATAACTCAACAGGCGCATTGCCAGTCTCACGATCCAAGACAATCCCCTGTCTTGCGCAAAATCGGGATCAGGTGGACCGGAGATCGAGATGAGCTTTCCCCCAGGTTTGAGTACGCGGAGAGATTTTTCGAGCGTCTCTGCGCCTAGACTATTCAAAACCACATCGTAATCCTGCAGGATTTTTTCGAAATCGTCTTTCCTGTAATCGATGACCAGATCTGCACCCAGGCGCTTCACCCACTCGAGATTCGCCGTGCTCGTGGTCGTCGCGACGATCGCA
>VBHI01000104.1 GCA_005881495.1 Chloroflexota bacterium | reverse complement strand
AACGACCAGGCCAGAGCGCTAACAGGAATAGCTCAGCTTGCTTATGAACATAATCAGTTGGCTCAGGCCGGGCAGCAAGCCCAACAAGCGCTGGCGATCAGCATGACCATCAATGACCGGCTCTTGCAGGTCCAGGCGACGCTCATCCTGGCCAGGGTTGCTGCGGCCTCGGGCCTCGTGCACGAGGCCCTCAAAATGCTTCAGGCGAGGCTCGTCCATCTCGACCCCGCCCAATTTCCTCAACAGTATCGCGAGATCTTGCTCTGGCAGATGCGCTTCGAACTCACTTCGGGCGACGCCGCCTCTGTTCAACGCTGGCTGGAGTCATCGCAGACTGAGGAGGCCTCGCTTTCCGTCTCGCGCTCTCAACAAGAGCAAGAGGCCCTGTTGCGCGCTCGCTGGCTGTTACAGAGCGGCGCGGCGCACGACGTTCTGACCCTGCTCAAGTCGTGGCAGGAAGAGGCAGCGGCAAACGAACGCCTGCGTAGCACACTCGAGATTGGTCTCTTGCTGAGCATGGCGTATCATCAGCTGAAACAGCCCCAGGAGGCAAGATCGCAGCTCAGTGAGATTATCCAGCTCGCGCATCCCGAACATTACCTGCGCCTGTTTCTTGACGAAGGAGAGATAGTCACCACGCTGCTTTCTGCTCAACTCACCGCCATACGTGAAAAATCGCTCCAGACCTATATCCGCACCATCCTCCAAGCCTTTGATACCAGGCAGAAGCAACCGAGCGCGCTAGCTTTTGATCCCGTCTCTCTGCTCGCCTCATTAAGTCCGCAAGAACGACAGATTTTGCGCCTGCTGGCGGATGGCATGGAGAGGCAGGAGATTGCCGAACACCTGGTGATTAGCCTCAATACCGTCAAAACGCATCTGCAGCGCCTCTATCAGAAGCTCCACGTGACCAGCCGCTTTGAGGCTGTCGAGATCGCTCGAAGCCTCGATCTCACGGACTGAACAGCGCGAGCACTCCAGATTCTTCCAGAACGCTCACGCGGATTCACCCGCGAATCACCCTCGTGGGTGACACACTGCGCCCTCCTCTGGAACTATACTCTCGACAACGAGAACACCATACGCTGTTCGAGAAGAAAAATATCCAGAAAGGAGCTTTACACATGTCTCAGCATTCGTTTCACGTGATGATTATCGGTGGCGGTCTTGGCGGCCTTTGTCTGGCTCAAGGACTCAAAAAAGCAGGGATCAGCGTCGCTGTCTACGAGCGCGACCGGACCCGCAACGAGCGTTTACAGGGCTATCGCATCCATATCGAGGCGATGGGCAACCGCGCACTCCATGACTGTCTGCCCTCTCATTTGTTTGAAGCCTACCTCAAGGCAACTGGGAGCGCTGGCTCGGGCTTGCTGATGTGCGACGAGCAACTCAATCACTTGATGGCATTTCCCGTGGATGTGGCCAAACAAGATGATCCGCTTGAGTCATCTCGCTCGGTCAGCCGCATTACACTGCGCCAGGTGCTGCTGGCGGAACTGGATGAGATCGTCCAGTTCGACAAATGCTACTCTCACTATCAAGAAAACCCTGATGGGTCCGTAAATGCCTTCTTTGAGGATGGCACAAGCGCGACCGGCGATCTGCTGGTGGCAGCTGATGGAGGCAATTCCCGCGTCCGCCAACAATTCCTGCCCCAGGCAAGCCGTGTTGAGACCGGCACCGTAGCCATCATGGGCAAAGTGCCTCTGACCCCCGATGTCCACTCGCTGCTCGTCGCCCACCAGCTCGACTGGGCAACCATTGTGCTTGGCCCCAAAGGTCGTGGCTTTTTCTCTGCTGTTCACGACCTCAGTGGCAAGACCTCTGAACGGACCCAGGGCACGATTGGCGCCAATGAGGAGGCCTTGCTTGAAGAGGCGAGCGCGCTGTTCGAGAATACCAACGATTACTACTTCTGGGCTTTCCTCACCAAACAGAAGAACTATCCGGTGCACGGGGATCTGCAACCCCTACCGGGAGGCAAGCTGCTCCAGATGGCTCAGGACATGATCGACGACTGGCATCCCACGCTGCGACACCTGGTGAGCCTGACCGAGCCAAGCACGGTCATCGCGACTCCTTTGCGCATCGCCACTCCCGTTGCACCCTGGGAGAGCCAGAACATCACGCTGCTCGGTGACGCTATTCACAGCATGCCCCCGACACGCGGGATCGGCGGCAATACCGCCCTCAAGGATGCCCAACTCCTCTGCCAGAAGCTGATTGCCGTAGCCCGGCAAGAGCAAACCCAGGCTTCCGCGCTCAAGGAGTATGTCACAGAAATGCTCCACTACAGTTTTGCCGCCGTGAAGAGTTCTAAGCAGTCGTTGGATATGATGGTGATGGAAAATTCGGTCGGTCGCGCACTCACAAAAACCGCTTTACGGGCTGTCAATCTCTTCACTTCGCGGAAGAAGAGCGCATAAGCAGAAAGAGAAGGACACAACGTTCGGGAGGACCACTTGACAAGTGCTTTGTCAAGTGGTCCTCTCTTGTGAGAAATATCACAAATTGCTTTATTGCACATTTTGGTCAGGATCTTAGCCCTATCTCAAAGTAGCACTGGCCCGGCGGATGTTTGCGGATCAGAGTCATTCCATTCCAGAGATCTGTGCAGCCCTTGGGATCTCTCGCGCCACATTGTATCGCTACGTGAAAGAGACCGAACCTCCCACGTAATGAGCGAAATTCCTCCCATGAAATGAGCAAATTTACACATTCTACAGGAACTTTCACCGCGCCCTGGTACTATCATGCTATTTGACGAATGCGTATGAGAAATTGTCTAAAAACTGTGGTACCGTAATATTAACGAATGTTCATAGAGATCGAGAAGGAAATCTGAAAGATGTTTGATATTTTTCTATTGAGAGAAAACCGGGCGAACACAAAGGGCCGTCCAGTCTCGAAAAGTTTGACGGCTCATACTCCCCGCCCCGAAAAGAAACCTCCGTCTTTGCAGGCTCGCTCTATGACCTGGCTTTGGACTCTTGCGTTGCTGTTTGTCCTCGCCGGATGTGGCAATACACCGTCTACTTCGAGCACACCGTCAGCAAATTCAACTCCTCTGAAACTACCGCCCCAGAAGGTAACGGCAACTCCAACGGCGTCAGCCTCAACGGATGCCGACTGGACTACCTATCATCACGACAACTCTCGCGCCGGTTACGAAGCAGGAGCGCCCGACCCACAACGGCTCACACAGGCGTGGAAAGTACACCTGGATGGGGCTGTATACGCCGAACCCCTGGTCATCGGCGGACACGTCCTGGTCGCCACCGAGAATGACTCGCTGTACTCTCTCGATGCACGCACCGGACAGGTGCTGTGGCGCACCAACGTCGGAACCCCTATGCCACTCTCCCAACTTCCTTGTGGGAATATCGATCCTCTTGGCATCACCGGCACTCCCGTCTATGACCCGGCGACCAACCTGGTCTTCGCTGTGGCAGAGATCAGGGGACCCTCCCATATTCTGGTGGGTGTCGATGCTACCACCGGCGGAGTAAGGATCCGCCGCCGGCTAGAACCCCCTAATGGGGACATCCGGGCACACCAGCAGCGTGCTGCCCTCGCGCTGTCACAGGGCCTGGTCTACATTGCCTATGGTGGCCTTAATGGGGATTGTGGTGACTACCACGGCTGGGTGATCGCCTCTCATACCGATGGGCAAGGAGCCTTGCTCTCCTACCGGGTTCCAACCCAGCGCGAGGGCGGCATCTGGGCAGCATCGGGTCCAGCCGTAGACGCGGCGGGGCACATCTATGTCGCCGTCGGCAACGGCGCGGCGACTGGGGGAACCTGGGACAAGACGGATTCCGTCCTGCGTTTGTCACCGAAGCTGCAATATGAGGATGGCTTTGCTCCCCAGCAGTGGGCGCAAGACAACGCTGGAGATGCAGACCTTGGCTCGATGGGTCCGCAACTGCTGCCAGGAGGATTAATCTTTGCCGATGGCAAGAGCGGCCTCGGCTACCTGCTCCACGCGAATGCGCTGGGTGGCATCGGTGGGCAAGCCCGGGTGACCTCGATCTGCAGGTCCTTTGGCGGCTCGGCCGCGCTTGGTATGCACCTGTTCGTTCCTTGTATTGACGGACTGCGGGAAGTTGTGGTCGGCCCCGGAACACGCCTCACACTGGGTTGGCACGCACCTGGACAGATAAACGGCTCGCCCATTGTCGTCGGCCACACCGTTTATAGCCTCAAACGCAGTGGGACACTCTATGCCCTCAATAGCGATAATGGGGCGGTGATCGCTTCGCAGTTCGTGGGTGAGACCTCGCGTTTTGCAACGCCAGGCTATTCTGCTGGACATGTCTATGTGGGCACTATGACAGGCATTGTCGCGGTCACCATTTCGTGAGGTGATACAGATGCATTACAAATCTCTGTCACGCCTGCGCAAACGTATCAATCATCAGCTTTACATCGTCGCCCAACGGATAAAGAATCGGGCAGGTGCAACCTGAGCGGTTGTACTCTTCTACCTTTGCACGAACTTCATCTGGGGTCCCACTCGCTGAGATACGCTCAATTAATTCATCTGGTACAAACTGCATGGCCTCATGAATCTGTTCTTTGGTCGCAGGCCACCCGAGAATGCTCTGCACCTTCTTCACCGTTTCCGGCGGCGTGCCACTCGCTTCAGCAATATGCGGCTGCTGCGCGAGGTATTGTGTAATCAATTCCTTTGCCGCCTGCACTGCGCGATAGTGGTCGTAATCGACCGAGCACACGATCAATTGCGGGCGATCAATGTCGTCCAAATTGCGCCCGGCTTTGTTCGCGCCGATTTCAATGTGCTTTAAGGCGTTGTGATTATAATCTGGAGGCACGCAATAATTGAGCACTACGCCATCAGCGATTTCGCCTGCCAGTTCCATCATGCCCATTTGCGTTGCGCCTATGTAGATTGGCACATTGCGTGGTTCGCGGCGCCCGTGCACGACGTCAAGCTCAATGTCATCTACGTGATGGAATTCGCCGTGGAAGGTGACACGCTCCATATTGAGCAATCGTTTCATTACTTCGACGGTCTCGCGCATCGCCTTCATCGGCTTTTTGCGATCAATTCCCACCTGTTTGGCCAGCGGATCCCACCACGCGCCGATACCGCAGATGATGCGATCGGGCGCAAGATCGTCTAACGTCAAGAAGGTTGCGGCCAGTAACCCGATATTGCGCGTCCAGTTGTTAAGCACTCCGCTGCCGATTTTAATGCGCGACGTCACTGCCGCGAAAGCGGCCATTGGTACAATCGCGTCACGCACGAGGCGCGATTCCGCCTGCCACATGGCCTCGAATCCGCGCTGCTCTGCGTACTGCGCGTATGCCATGCCTTCACGGATTTCATGTTTGTCTTGCAGATACATAGCCACGCGTTGCATATTATAATCCTCCTTGTTTCCAGGGCGACCCATGCGGTCGCCCTCGTCCACCACGCCGCTCCGTTGCCAGCTAAAACTTGCGAGACCATTCCCTGGGCCAGCGCTCAACCACGACTTTCTTTTGTGTGTAGAACTCAATGGCATCACGTCCCTGGGCATGCATATCGCCGAAGAAGCTTTCCTTCCACCCAGAGAACGGGAAGAAAGCCATCGGCGCCGCCACGCCAATGTTGATACCGATATTCCCCGCCTGCACCTCGTAGCGGAACTTGCGGGCCGCCGCCCCACTGCTCGTGAACAAGCAGGCCATGTTGCCATAGGAGGCAGCATTCACCACCGCGATCGCCTCCTCGATCGTCTGCGCTTGCATCAGGCTGAGCACCGGCCCGAAGATCTCGATCCCGGCGAGCTCGCTGCGCGGATCCACCTTGTCCAGCACCGTCGGGCGCACGAAGTACCCGCGCTCGTAGCCCAGGATCGAGGCCCCACGCCCGTCCACGAGCAGCTCCGCTCCCTCGCTCACGCCTTTTCCAATCAACGCCTCGATGCGCTGCTTGCTCTCCCGGGTGATCACCGGCCCCATCTCAACCCCGGGGTCCTGCCCATACCCGACCTTGCGCGTCGCCGCCACGCTGCTGATCTGTTCCCGGAAGACCGGGCCCGCCTCCCCGACCGTGATGGCCACCGAGGTCGCCAGGCAGCGCTGCCCGGCGCAACCGAAGGAGGCGTCGGCGATGATGCGCGTGGCCATCTCCATCTCCGCGTCGGGCAGGACGATCACCGGGTTCTTCGCGCCCCCCTGGCACTGGGCGCGCTTCCCGTTGGCCGTCGCCCGGCTGTAGATGTACTTTGCCACTGGCGATGAGCCCACGAAGGAGAGCGCGCGCACCGCCGGATGATCGAGCAGGGCATCGACGACCCCTTTTGCGCCGT
>VBHI01000103.1 GCA_005881495.1 Chloroflexota bacterium | reverse complement strand
CTATGATGCTGTTTCATATGTACTTCTTTTCTTCTCGGAAACGCGCTGATACGTTCCGTGCGACCGTTTGGTGTGTTTAGAACGCAGGACAGGACGGAACAGAGAAATGCGTCCGCTCTGTTGGTCTTGATCTAGCCTTGCCACAGACGTGTCTCTCTGTGCAGAAGCATACTCATTTTTTGTTAAGAAAGACTCAAGCTGCGTTCAATATGAGGTCAAACAATACATGGCTCTGGCGTGATTATCTCTCGCCGAGGGCATTTCCTAACTCAGGTTCCCCCCAAAGATGAGCTAAGGCACGCTCAGGAGAGTCGGGGTATACACCTCAGTGACCGTACTCAACTCTCGCTCAGTTTGGGGAGATGTTCCTCCAAGCGCATATGTAACTCTGAAAAAAGTAAGGAATGATGCTAAGAGGAGGAAGCTACCGTTGTTCACCCTTCATATCTTTGCGGGTGACTGTCAAATAGCCGACAAAGCCCATGATCAAGATCGTCGCAACGTTCTATAGTCTGAGCACGGCTCCAGCCTGGGTAAAGACCATCGGTCACGCTCTTCCTTTCAGTTACCTGGTCGATGGAGTACATGCCGCTTTCGCCGGGAACGCGGCTGGAGTCGTCTTTCCGTCGCTCATCCTGCTCGGCTTTACAGTGCTATCCCTGGCGCTAGCAGTCGCCACATTCCGCTGGGACCCCAACACCCCAATCCTGCGCCGCGTTGCTATTCGGAATAATCACTCTTGACGAGACCTATGGGTAGAAATACAAGAACTCACATAAGGATGAGGTTGACGTGCAATCAATGCATGTTCAATAATATAGCTGTGCTGGGGTTCTTTGGCATTGTGTCGCTGATCGAGGGATTGATCGGCACTATTTAGGTAATCATGCTATGAAGCACTCCAGAGCGCGTACCTTTCTGGACGCGAAATATTTGTACGTGTACAGCTCGAAAGGAGTAAGTAACCATGGCAACTTTGTTGGTATTCAAGTTTCCCACGGCCGAGGGGGCCGGGACTATGCTCTCTACGCTAGAGAGCCTGCAAAAGCAACAGTTGATCCAGATTAATGATGGGGCCATCCTCACCTGGCCTACCGGAGCAAGTAAACCCAAGACCAAACAACTCGCCAACATGACCGGGATCGGCGCACTGGGTGGTGCGTTCTGGGGGATGCTGTTCGGCTTGCTTTTCTTTGTCCCCTTCTTCGGCCTGGCGGTAGGCGCCGCGGTAGGTGCACTGATGGGACATTTTGCTCACTATGGCATTGACGATGCCTTCATCAACCAGGTGCGCTCCAAGATCACGCCAGGCACCTCGGCCTTGTTCCTGTTGGAGACAGGTGCCGTAGTAGACAAGGTTGCTGAGGCCGTCAAAGATCAGCAGTTCGAGATCATTCAAACCAACCTGTCCAAAGAGAACGAAGACAAGCTCCGCGCGGACTTCGCGGAAGAATAGCGCAGCAATCGCTGTTGATGTAGCAAGTGGGAATGCCAGATGCCCAGATAGCATCCGGCATTCCCATATTTTCCTTGCTCATGGATGAAAAAAAGTAAACGCCACCAATCCCCAAATGTTCATAGCCACCGAAAGAACAATCAGCAACTTCTCGCGCCATCCAGGAATCGCTCGCATTCCTAAAACTGCCAGCAACAAGACAAAGGGGAGAAAATCGAGAATGAAGCGGTAGCCAAACTGGTACCAGCCCGTATTGAAATACATCAGCAGGAAAGCCATGGGCAAGAGGCAGGCACAGAGAAGTGCTGCTGCCAGCCAGCGATGCTCTTTGTGCCGAAATGCCAGGAATGCAAACAC
Source organism: Chloroflexota bacterium (assembly GCA_005881495.1). Next base: position 7,127 of record VBHI01000103.1, on the reverse strand, counting down.
TAGAGCCGGTGTGGTCCAAAAAATGCCTGTCCCCAGTGGACTAAAGCTCAGATACGGGAGTTGAGGCACAAGGCTAGGAGGTTCAACTAGCATATAGCGCAGGTTGGTCAGGATAAAATGCGGATTGAACTGACCATACGTATGCAGGTTTTCACTGACAAAGATATTGACATTCATCGTACTATAGCCGAAATCGAACAGGGAACCAAAGCGAGCAAGGTTATAGATCAGCATTCCAGCGATGAATACCCCCAATACTGCAAAAAAGGGAAAAAGCTCTTTCCACGGCAAGCACTGCGTTCTTCGCACGCCTTCTTTTCGACTGGCGAGGAATGCTGAAATCGTCAACAGTACAAAAAACGGGAAAGTGAAGAGCGTTGTGCTGCGTGACAGTACCGCGAGACCCAGGTATAATCCTGCAACGAACGGGCGTCGCTTATGCAATGTCTCACCAATATAGAGCAGCAAGAACGTCGTTGCAACGATATGGGCGGTGAACCACACATCGCCTTGCATGGTTGCATACAGGTGTTCCGTGCCAAGCGCGAACAGGGCCACGAACCACGCAATGGCTTCAAATCTTAGTCTTGCAGACTGCCACTGAGAGAAGCGCTTCAACACCTCCAGCATCAACCAGATATTGAGTATACCCATGCCCACTGAGAAGACAAGGCTGATGATGGCCGAGTATGAGAGGTGAAAGATTGCCACGAGCGGCAGCAAAAGCACGGCAGGTAGAGGTGGAAAGGCCACATACCAATGACCATTGTGCAGCGTATAGTCCCCTGTATCGGGTGGTACATTGTGCAGATACAGGTGCCCATGCAGCCATCCATCGGCGAGATAAATAGAATGCTGGTTCTCGTAAAACGGCCATGCTAGTAGAATATAGATTGCTACTATGCTGACAAAGAGCAACGCCACATGTTTTCTCTGCCCTCTTAGCGAAGATCGTTGGTTTTCCCTGATCCTGCCAGACCCCTGTTCAGCTTGTGTTATGCTCATTGGTTTTGTCTCACTTCATACATTAGATGAAATTGGCCGGCAAGACAAGCTACCACTTCCTGTCACTGGTCATATCCATGAGGATGGACCTGCAGCCACTTCCAGGTATCACCAATCATCGTGGCGAGATCAGGCTTTCGGGGAATCCAGCCCAGTTCATCCCGGATCCTTTGACTGGAAGCCACGAGGACGGGTGGGTCTCCAGTACGCCGGGGAGCAGGAACAGCATTGATGGGCCGTCCGGTGACTTTACGTGCCGTTTCGATCACCTCGCCTACCGAGAATCCTTTGCCATTTCCAAGATTGTAGATCCGATGTTCCCCAGCCTGGACACTCTCTAGCGCGAGCATGTGGGCACGGGCCAGGTCCTCGACGTGAATATAGTCGCGGATCGCCGTTCCATCGGGTGTGGGATAGTCAGTTCCGTAGATCTGCACCTCGGGACGCTGCCCAGCCGCCACCGAAAGCACGAGGGGAATAAGGTGTGTCTCAGGGTGATGATCTTCTCCTAACTGCCCGCTGGCCCCTGCAACATTGAAATAGCGCAAGCTGACCGCTGCCAGACCATGCGCAGCGACCACGAAGCCAATCATCTGGTCGATCGCCAGCTTCGATCCTCCATACGGATTCGTCGGGCGCGGAACAGCCGTCTCGAGAATTGGAATCTCTTCAGGCTCCCCATACACTGCGGCGGTTGATGAGAAGACGAGGCGTGGTACTCGCGCGGCACGCATGGCCTCCAGGAGATTCAATGTGCCGCAGACGTTGTTCCGGTAGTAGCGCTCTGGCTGCGCCACGGACTCGCCTACCAGGGACAACGCTGCGAAATGCAGCACACCATCGAATCCCATTGTCAGCACCTGATTCAGTAATGCTTCATTGAGCAGATTGCCCTCAACGAAGCGAGCCACCGTTGGCACAGCCTGGATATGGCCTTTCGAGAGATTATCAAAAACGGTGACCTCGTGGCCTGCTTCGAGCAGTTGGGCGGTCATCACACTCCCGATGTATCCCGCACCACCTGTAACGAGAAGTTTCATGTCGCGACCTCCGCGCCAGCTGCTGGCTGGAACGGATAGAATACCGGCTGTTTGAAGCCACATGCTTCGAAGTGTTGCCGAACTCTCTGTGCCAGCATTCCCGTATCTTCACTCCTGATCAGCGCAAGAGCACACCCTCCAAAGCCTGCCCCGGTAAGCCTCGCCCCCAGAGCCGCTGACTGAACAGCTATCTCGACAAAGGCATTCAACGCTGGCGTCGAGACTTCATAGTCGTCGCGCAGGGACCGGTGCGATGCATACAGCAGCCGTCCAAAAGCTCCAAAGTCTTGCCTCCATAACGCTTGAGCAGCTTCCAACACCCGCGCATTCTCTGTTATGACATGGCGTGCCCGTTTGCGTTCCTCGCCTGAGAGCTTCTCCAGGTCCTGGAGGTGGGCATCGCGCAGTTCCCTGACACCCAGTGTGTGGGCTGCTCGCTCGCACGCCTGTCGACGTGCGTTGTAGCCTGTTGCGCTCAGCTCCCGGGAAACCTGGGTGTCGCAGACGAGCAGTGTGAGGTTGGCCCCTCCCAGGTCTAATGGTACAGGCTCCGCTTCAAGTGAGCGACAGTCTATCAACAGCGCCGTTCCTGCCTGGCACAGGAGCGAGGCATACTGATCCATGATGCCGCTGTTGACCCCAACGAACGCGTTCTCGGCCTGCTGGCAGAGCACGGCGAGGTCCTTCTTCGCAATCCCGAGATGGAAGAGCGCATCAAGCGCGAGCGCGGTGGCCGCTTCGATTGCCGCGGAAGACGAGAGTCCACTCCCCAGCGGGACATCTCCCGCAAACGCACCCCGAAACGCCGGAACGTCATAGCCTCGTTTTCTCATTACCCAGACGACCCCGCTCGGATAGTCCGCCCACGATCCCTCGCGCTTCCCAAGCAGTGGGCGTCTCTCTTGAAAGTCGGCGGAGTAGAGCTGCGTAGCACCAGGTCCTACCGCCACGGCGACCCGGCGGTCTATCGCACAGGGCAAGACGAATCCACCATTGTAGTCGGTATGCTCTCCGATCAGGTTGACCCGACCCGGGGCGCTGGCCACGAACACAGGCTCCTCCAAATACTGATCCCGGTATGCCTGAACAGCACGTTGCTCAATCTGCCGCACCGATGCCTCCTTTCGTTCCATCATGCCTCCACCGTTGCTATGGCTTCATGCAGTTCTTGCGCTTTCTGCGACGGCAGCGAATCATTTGTCCACAATTCCCAGAGGGACTCGGACGAGGCGGCGTATTTGAGCTTGCCAGGGGCGCGCCCGATGGCCTGAATTTCGACATGGAGATGGAACCGTTCATCAGCTAACTGGTGAAGACCCAGCAGATACGGCATGGGAGCCATCGCGCCGTCGAACAGCGCATTGTAGCCGCGAATAACACGCAACAAGATTTCGGCGAAATCGCGCAGTTCGTTGTCTCGCATCAAACCCAGGTTCGCGACATGCCGTCTGGGATACAGGTGGGTTTCGTAGGTGTAGCGCACGTAGGGCGGCAGGAATGCTTGCCACGTTGTGTTGGCAGCGACTTCATAGACGTCATCCGCAAGTTCGGCGCGCACGCGGCAAAATGGGCAGCCACGCCCTGCCACCTCATCCTGAACGACCGTTTCCAACTCGCGCTCCAGCGTCGGCGGGATGATGGAGACCCCATACGCCTGCCCATGTGGGTGATGCTGTGTCTGGCCGATGGCTTCGCCGCTGTTCTCGAAGATCATGACCGTCGCGTAGCGCGCGGCAAGATCGGTGTAGAGATCGCGCCACAGATGGGTGACAGCGTTCACCTCATCGACGCTCAACTGCGTGAAGGAACGATCGTGATCGCGGCTATAGATCACAACGTAAGCTTCTCCTATGGGTGGCTGCAACGGTGGGAAGTCGTTCGGGTGCAGCCAGACCTGCGTCTGCGGGTCAACCCGTCCACCGGTGATATCCGCGCAGAAGGGACAGGTGGCTGTGCCCTCGCGCCGGTTCATGCGCTGCGGCGCGTTGACGAGATACTGGCGCGCAATGGGATTCCTGATCAATGCAGTTTCGGCTTCCATATCACTCCTCTGTTCACTTTCCTCTCCTGGCCCTTTCCTCTCCGCGATGACGAGCGTGCGCTGCCTGGCTGCCGAGCAATACTCAACGCCCCTGACGCGCGCAGGCACTACGCGCTTACCGAGCAGGCGTTGTGCGGACCAGATGTATCATGCGACTGTCGAAGTCGCCCACCAGGTTCACTGGTAGCCCCTTCTGGGCAAAGTATGCGCCGCTGTACGTGGCACCGCTTATCGAGTCCGCATAGTGCGCTTCTTCCTCCAGGCCACGCAACGGAAGCGCTACCCGTGTCTCCCCGAATTGCTGTGAGTGCCCCCACACAAACACCACGACCTCACTGCCGTCCCGCGCAAGATACTGCGAGGCTGCGACACTTCCTGCCCGCGGCGAGCGCAGGCGGTAGAGAAGGCCGTTCTGGATGGTCGCGCGCACCCGTTTATACGTCGCAATGAAGCCACGCGCCTCCTCTCGCTCCTGTGGCGTCCACCGCGAGAGATCGCCCCCGATGCCCAGCGCGCCCGCCATCGCGACGTGGAAGCGGTAGCGCAACGGCACCGTCCGTTGGGTCACGAAGTTGGGACAATCCGTGACCCAACACATCATCACCCGCGGCGCGTACGCGTAGCTGAACCCCTCTTGAATGCGCAACCGGTCGAGCGCGTCGGTGTTATCGCTTGGCCACACCTGCTCCACCCGCGACAGCATGCCCAGATCGACACGCCCGCCACCGCCAGCACACGATTCAAACGCCACCTGTGGATGCCGCCGGCGCAGCTCATCGATGATCCCATACAGCGTGCGCACATGCTCGAGCCAGACCCGCTCTGGATTCCGTCCAGCTTCGTCCGGCCACCCCGGCTCGCTGAAATAGCGGTTCATATCCCACTTGACGAACTCGATCTGCTGCTCCGAGAGCAATGTATCGAGCGTCGCATACACCCATGCCCGCACATCCTCCCGCGCCAGATTCAGCACCAGCTGGTTGCGCCCCTCGGTACGCGACCGGTGACGAAAATGGTACACCCAATCCGGATGCGCGCGGTACAGATTACTGTCCGGATTCACCATCTCCGGCTCAACCCACAGGCCAAAACGCATCCCCAGCGCATGCACCCGTGCGATCAACGGGTTCAAGCCTTGCGGGAACTTCTCAGGATTGATCGTCCAATCGCCCAGCCCCGCGTATTCAGTATGACGCATGCCGAACCACCCGTCATCAATCACGAACACCTCGACCCCAAGCTCGGCCGCCTTCTCGGCAAGCTCCATCTGGTTGCGTTCATTGACGGCGAATTCCGTCGCCTCCCACGAATTGTACAGCACCGGTCGCACCGCCTCAGGTGCCTCGGGGAAGACCTGTTCGCGTTCATAGGCGTGCCAGCCGCGACTGACCCCCCCAAACCCCTCGCTTGAGTACAGCCCGACAAACGCCGGCAGCTCAAGCCGCGCGCCCTCATCCAGGCGATAGCGAAAGTCAAAATCGTTCACGCCGCCTGCGCAGTGAACCTCACCATACGGCGTCCTTTCCACCACGATCTTCCACGACCCACTCCATGCCAGCGCCGCGCTCCACACCTCTCCGCTCTCCTCCGTAGCGCGTGCCTCAGGATCAAGGGCCACCCACGGATTGAACTGATGGCTGGTTGCCCCTCGTCGGCTCTCCAGCACAACCTTCCCCGGACTCAGTATGGTCTGCGCAACCTGCGTTTCCTTCCCCCACCGTCCGTGAAGATACGTCAGCCGGTAGCGCCCGCTGGACGGCAACTGCCAGTCCGCCGAAAGGGCCTGCTCGATGGTCACAGGACCGCTCCCTCCGCTGTTCTCTAACCGGACCCAGCGCTCGATCACGTCATGACCCTCATAGATGCGGTAGTAGAGCGTCACCGTGAAGGGGTACGCCCGGTCACGAAACCGCAGCCAGAGCGTCTGGCTCTCCCCTGCTCGATCGAGGCCATGCTCATCAAAGACCCACTCGATCACGCGCGTGCCGTCAGTGTACTCCACCTTGAGACTCGGCTCGCTGAAGCGCATCTCCCCCCACGGCGCATACTCCTCACGGGAAATCCCCGTCGCCGACTCGAACGGGACCATCAACGGTTCTGCGGCATGAGCCATCTCGAGGGCCTCTGCTGAAGCGATGCGGGGTCCCCAGTAGAGATGTTGTAACGAAGTATCGTCCTCACTCAGCCCGATACAGTACGTCGAGGCTTCCATCTGGAGAATCCAACACCTGCTCGACGCATCATAGGTGATATCGGCCAATACGTTCCCTCCATTCTACTGGTATCATCATGTATCACGGTCGGTTGCTTCATACGAAAACTTGTCCATCGCGTTAGCCAGATGACTGTCCCGCCGCGCGAAAGTCAGCAGGCCTGCCCGGATAAGGGGCCAGACCTGCCGCCGGTCCCAACTCCTCCACCGACACACTAAGTCGGCTCGCCTTGCGCTCCACTGCTAGACAGATGAGATCAACAGCGCTGTCCAGATCGAGTACGGCGGTATCGATTACCAGATCATACAAGTGCGGATCCTCATGCTGACAATGATACTGTGTCTTCATGTAGCGTGTGCGGGCACGATCTTTCGCCTGAACACGCCTGCGGGCAGCATCCAGATCCGGTCCTTCACGGCGTGCGACATAGGCAACGCGCAACTCCAGGGGTGCCACCACGCGAATGTGGAGCACATCGCGCTTGTCCGCCAGAAGCACCTGTCCACCGCGTCCGACAATCACGGCGTGACCAGTGTTTGCCGCGGCTGTGATGATCTGGCGCATGGTATCCTGGTAGGCTCCTGTCTCTGCAGCCCGGGGAGGTGAAGTGTAGATTGATGGCCCTCCAGCAGACGTGATGAACGCTTTAGGGGCAAATTGCTGTATCCTGTTCTGGATACGTGAGAGGGTGCTTTCGACGTACTCCTCGTCGTATTTCTCTACCTCCGTTTCGTAGACTTCTAACTCCCGCGCGGTCTGTTCAATGACGGCATGGTTAATCAATTGCCAGCCCAACCGGCGCGCAAGACGGGCAGCTATCTCGCCGCC
>VBHI01000102.1 GCA_005881495.1 Chloroflexota bacterium | reverse complement strand
GCCGTATGGCTACTTCGGCCTGGACTGCCAACTGTTGTTGCTCCTCCTGGAGAAGCTCGTGTGCTGCACGCAGGCGGGCCACGAGTTGTGGCTTCTTGTAGCTGAGCAACGGATCGCGAGGCAAGGGAATGACATCTTGATCCTTGTGAGGTTCCCGCTTGCGCTGCTTCTTTGCAGCAACAAGATGTGTACTGTTTGCTCGAAACAAGGCCAACGCCTCTGGATTGCGATAGATAGCAGCATAGCGCAGTCCACACTCGTCGTAGATCGTCTGGACCGAGACCTCTTGCTTTTTTGCTTTCAGCGCGTCGATCGCGGTTCGCAGCCGCTCGACGGTGGTCAGCCTGCGCGCTGACGTAGATTGTTTGATCCCCGCGAGCTGTGCCTCCGAGTATGTGCGTGGCAAGCGCGGCGAGCGGCGCTTAGTCTTTGGTTTCATCGCCAGCCTCCAGCGTTCGGTAGGGAGAAGGGAGCACTTTGAACACCGGAATATAGCGGCCTGCGGCTTCCTCTTCCAGTTGCATACGCATGACATTGATCATGTCATCGAGCAATTGGACCTTGATCCGTGCCTGGCGCGTATCAACCGCATTGCCCTGGGCCTCAAAGAGCGCGGCTTGTTTTGCATAGTCGGCGCGCCAGATAAGGGCTGCTCCTAGTTTCTCGGGATCTTCGACGTGGTAGCCACATCCCAGGCAAAGCGAACGGTCATTTTCGCGTGGACACAGTCCTGGACAGGCGCAGTGACCAAATGCGGTTGGGTGCAATGCGTGCCAAATCTCATACGCCGCCTGAAGCGCTTCGTTTTTCTGCTCCAGGTCAGCTCCTTTTGGAACCATCGCCAACAGCATATGGTCTATCTCCTCCTGTTCATCGAGGTCTGCCCGGATCACGGCAAACCGCTGCTCCTCGGTCATGAGCGTGTAGTACTCCGAGATTTCTGCGAGCTGTGGCGTCCTTCCGGTGAGTTCGCGGAGACGGTGATGCAGAAAAAAATGGGCGACCACTTCTGGCGGGACATGCCGGTAGTGTCGGGCGTGCGTGGACATGACGTGACGTAGGATATGGACCCCAACACGAATCGGCTCCCCCTGAGCGGTGTAAAGGTCAAGGCCATGCAACACAAAGCGCAGGAGCGTTTGAGCGTCATCAGAACTGATACTCGTGGGCCTCTCACTCGACAAGGCATCCCACTGAAACAGATAGCGTTCAGGACCCAGGTGCTCCCGTTTGGTGTTACTGCGCGATGGGGCTACTACAGGAACCTCTCCGTGCCTGGATTTGAGCGCCTGTTTGATTTCCTCGAGATACCGTAGGGCTTCTTTAGAGAGCGGGAACAACTGTCGCTCCTCATCTGTCTTGGCTCCTTTGGGAAGCAGATATTGAAAATGGAGCTTGACCTGTTTGGTCAAGGGCTGATCATGCTCGCCAACTTGTGGTCGGCCATCCTCTCCAAGGAGCAGAACGGTTTCTGTTCGCGTAATGCGCCGCTCTTTGTTCATGCTGACTTGAAGGAGTTCACTTATCCGGCTTCCGTTGGAAAGTGCCAGCATGGCCAATGCGCTGCCAAAAAGCACGCCGCGATACAGGCTCTCAAAATCCAGGAGGAGTTCCTTCCCGCGCTCTGCTTGTGCAGAGCACCAGCGATCCCCAGGGTCGAGTAATCCCGGCGCGCTGCAAACGCATCCATCGGTAAAACCACATGTTCGCGCATATGCCCAGCGCGCTTGATAGTCCTCTGGCTCTGAGTCAGCACCTTCCCACTTGCCGAAATGTTTGAAAACCCGATGCTGGGCAAGATCTCCGAACCAGAGACAGTCGCGGAATGCTCCGTCAAACTGGACAAAAAAGCGATTGAGCTTCTCAGTGTAAGACTCAGTGCCATTCCTGGCGTGTTCCACTGAATCTTTGCTGTAAAGATCAGGGTGCTCGGTCACCCAGGTTCGTTTGTCCCACAAGATCAAGTTCATGGTGACTTCACGTCCGAGCACTCGGACTTCTGCCACCGTTCTGGCATCGCGGCTCACCTCTGGAATGGTATCGGTATGTTGAAAATGATAAGGAAGGACAGCTTCTCCTGCCTCCACACGGCGTCTGGCTTCACGAATGGTGAGCAGTGTCCGCTCCGCTAACTGTTTGCGCAAGCGCACCACCTGGCGGAGGATTGGGTACAACGGAACTAAGATGTCCGTTGTCTCCTTTCGTGCTTTCTTTTGCGCCGCACTGATTTGCTTGGCCGGGAAGTATTTCCTGGAAAGATCAGTGGGTGGTGGTGGAAGAACATATTGCTGCATCCGTTGCCACCGAAAAGACTTTCCTTTTTTCCTTCGTGCTGCCATCATCAGGGTGTCACGGTATTTTAGCACGTTGCTGCGCATCTCAGATGCAACCGTTTCCTTTCGGCACCCAGCGACCAGAATCTCTGCTCCCTCAATTGGCCCGGTTGTCAATCCAAACGGTATCCTGGCGAGCATCCCAGAAGGATCCTGGTGCATATGTGCTTCCTCATGGCACCGTTCACTAGAATCATGCTTGGAACATCGACCAGTTGAATGTTTGGATTGACGCTTTGTCTCCAAATATTGATATAATCTCAGTATTGACATATCCTCAATTTTGAGGTAGTATCATTTCTATGGAAACACGCGAATCATTCCAACCGCATCAGACAAACATCGGCCGTGTTGAGCGGAGACGGGCGAAAGTGCGAGCGCAACTGCTTGAGGCTGCTCGTCAGGTCTTCCTGGAGCGAGGCTATCAGGATGCAACGAAAGAGGAGCTCCTGGTCGCTCTTGCACAGGACACGCTCCAGGTCCTTCGTGAGCAGGTACATGCAGCCATCGAACAGCATGCCAACGCGCCGCTCGTTCCGCTGATCATTCGGACGCTTTTACGAACGGCCTATGAACAGCGGGATCTGTTGCTGCTGCTTTCCGCCGGAGAAAGCCATCTCCTTGCTCATCCTCACCTGCTTGCCGGGCAGAAAGGCCTGGCCGAGCACTTCATCTCGGCGCTGCGTGCTGCTGCGGAGACAGGTCTGCTTGCATCCTATGATCCGGTGCTGCTGGCTCATTTGCTGGTGGGGATGCTGATGCGAGCGATGAACTGGTGGGTCGAACAGGACGAGCCGGGCCCTGACGCGATGGCTGACCATTTGCTGTTCCTGCTGGGACAGGGCTTGCCCTCTTCGCTTTTGACTGGAAAAGGGCCTGTCCCTCCACAGGCGCCAATGGCAGAAAACTGACAACATGAGAAAGGAAACGAAACACATGTCAGAAGAAGACCAGGAACACCTCTCACAGCATTCCCTCTGGAGTTCCTCTGAGGTGGCCGAGCGCTGGCAACAGGATATCGAACGGCGCAGGGTTGATTTTGCAGAAGCGACGCAACGCATGCTCGAAGCTGCGGGACTGGAGCCGGGACATCACGTCTTGGACATTGCGGCAGGCACCGGGGATCAGAGTATACTCGCGGCACGACGAGTGGGGCCGGGCGGCTCCGTTCTGGCAACCGATATCTCTGCGGAGATGCTCGACATCGCTGCACGAGTTGCAAAGCTTGAGGGGCTGACCACTCTCACCACGCGCGTCATGGATGCCGAACAGCTTGACCTACAAGACAATGCCTTCGATGCAGTCATCTGCCGTCTTGGTCTGATGCTCATCCCGAACCTCAAGCTCGCGTTAAGAGAGATACGAAGAGTCCTCAAACCGGGCGGAAAACTTGCGGCGCTGGTCTGGTCGGCACCGGAAAACAATCCGCTCTTTTCTTTGCCGCTTGCCATTCTGTCAAAATATACAAGAGGAGCGTCTTCTCATCTCCCTCATCCCTTGGCTCTCTCAGATCCGACCGTCTTTGAACGGGAACTCACGGAAGCTGGCTTTTCCGAGGTCATCACCCGTACTTTTCCCTTTCAGTCCCATTACACTTCGCTCGATGCTTTCCTGCAATCGACAGCAAGCAGGTTGACCGCTGGTGTGATGGGGCAGCTCGGACACCTTGAGCAGCAGCAACTGTTGGGGGAGGTGAGACAGGCATTGAGCCAGTTTGAGGGATCTCATGGTCTTGTGGCTCCGGCAGAATTCTTGCTTGGTGTGGGAAGCAAAGAGAGAAGGAGAACCCAATGGTCACATCAATGATCTCTTCTCCCATCCCAACCGCACCAGGGCTGCCATTGGTTGGCAATGCTCTTGCGTATCGTCGGAATCGTCTCGCGCTCTGGATGCAGGTGAGAGAAACCTGTGGAGATATTAGCCTGGTGCGGCTTGGAAGTCGCTCACTCCTGCTGGTCAGCTCACCAGAACTCATCCATGCTGTGCTGGTGGAGCAGGCTGACCATTTTGAGAAAAGCCCGCTCTTTCGCCGCGTGATGGAACCCATCCCGGGCAATGGGCTGGTGACGAGCGAGAACGCCTTCCACAAGCGGCAGCGCAAACTCATTGCCCCGGCTTTCCCCCATCGACAACTGACCAGTTTGGTCCCCTTGATGGCTCAAGCAACCGAACACCTCCAGAGCCAGTGGCAGGATGGGGAAGTGATCGACCTTGCGCAGCAGATGATGCAGCTGACCCTGGGGAGATCCTTAGGCCGAGAGCGGTTGAAATCCGATCTCAACAGTGAGCGGATTATTGGCACAAGTGCAGAAAGGAAATCACGATGACTAAACTGTATATTGCGACTAATGGAGCATTAGCGATAGTCTCGCAGCACAATGGTGAATGGGCGGTGGACTTGCAGATGGTGGGGAGCCAGCCGCAGTGCCTCGCCGTCGATAGCCAGCGTCCGCAGCAGGTGTACTGTGGAACCTTCGATCAGGGATTGTGGCGCAGCGAGAACGCGGGCGATAGCTGGGAGCACGTGGGCGCGGGCATCGAACACCCATCCGTAACCTCGGTAGCCGTCAGCCTCACGGAGCGTGCAGGCAATTATGGCGTGGTGTACGCGGGTACGGAGCCGAGCACGCTCTACCGCTCAGAAGACGGCGGCAGCACGTGGCGGGAGCTTAGCGCGCTGCGCCAGTTGCCCTCGGCCCCGACGTGGAGCTTTCCTCCCCGACCATATACGAGCCATGTGCGCTGGATCACGCCCGACCCACTGGTGGCCGGGCGCCTCTTCGCCGCCATCGAGGCCGGTGCGCTGCTGCGGAGCCTGGATGGCGGGCAGACGTGGGAGGATCGCAAGCCGAGCGGCCCCTACGACACGCATACGCTGGTGATGCACCGACTGGCACCGAACCGGCTCTATTCAGCGGCCGGTGACGGTTTCATGAACCCTGGCACTGGCTTTGTCGAGAGCGAAGATGGCGGTCAGACCTGGTACCGGCCGGACGAAGGGCTTCAGCATCACTACCTCTGGGGCGTGGCGGCAGATCCCGCCGATCCCGCGACGCTCGTGATCTCGGCCGCGCATGGTCCCCAGCAGGCGCACAATCCACAAAGCGCGGAGTCGGCGCTCTATCGTCGCTCTGGCAATGGCCCGTGGCAGCGAGTGCAAGACGGCTTCCCTGAGCCGCGAGGCTTGTTGACCGCCGTACTGGCAACCCACGAGGCTGAACCCGGCGTCTTTTACGCGGCGAACAACAAGGGCGCTTTTCGTTCGGCCGATGCTGGATCAAGCTGGGAAGCGCTCCCCATCCGCTGGCCGCAGGGCATGCGCATCGGCCGCGCCCATGCATTGGCCGTGGTGCCCGAATAGCCAACAACGGGATGGGCGTCATTTTTGCAGACATCGTGCGGCTACCAGGGGAGAAGCTACGCGATTACGTAATCGCGTAGCTTCTCCCCTGGTAGCCGCAGCGCTTCGATCCAGATCGTTTTCGCCCAGAGGTGGGGCAGCATCTGCCACGCTATGCCTTCATGCCCTTTGGGGGCGGGCCGCGTATCTGCATCGGGAACCATTTTGCCTTGATGAAGGGACAAACCATCCTGGCGCAGCTTTCGCGCACGGTCAGGTTTGAGTCCCTGACCAGGCACCCCATCGAGCCAGAGCCGCTCATTACGCTCCGCCCAAAGGGCAGGATGTGGATGCGGGTCCATCGGCGCACAGACAGAGATGAGCAACAAGCAGGAGGAGGGCCCCACCCATGACTATTCCACCAGGGCAGAAACAGGGAGTCACAGTATTCTGATCACTTTCTCAGGGTTTCTGGCTAATGTGTCTTTTGCTCATGGAGAGTGAGATTCTTCCCTCTGTCTGAGCGCCAGAAAGGCGAGTCGTCTCATTCTCCATGAGCAGAGAGAGCAAGTGGCCTGACACCCTGTCAATGCAGCACCTGACCAGGTCCAAAAGATCGTGCAGGAACGCGCAGACAACCCTGTCCGCGCAGCGATCTTGAAGCAAGCAAGAAGGAAAGACAGGAGGCATGACGATCATGATGATGTCACTTGTGGTGACAATGGACCAGCGCCGGGCAGTCAGGCGGGAAATGATCCAGCAGATGGAGCAAGGGGCGACCGCCTCGGATGTACGAAGGCTCTGCCCTATCCCCATACATCGCACGACCGTCTATCGGCTGCTCAAGCGTGTCGAGCGCGAAGGTGAACAGGCATTCGTTGAGCGGCGACATGGCCATCCCACAAAGCTGCGTGGGGACGTTCTCACCTGGGTTCTGGAGTATTGCCAGAGCCACGCTTCTGCTTCCAGTTCGGAACTCCAGTGCCTCGTAGCCGAACGCTTCAGCCTCTCCGTGAGTGTCAGTCAACTGAACCGTGTCCGTGCCGCTCACGGACTGAGCCGCCAAGCGCCACCGCGAGAAAAAAAAGTCGAAAGAGGGCCTCGCGATTGCCTCAGGATATCATGAACAGGCTGGGAGCTTGCTGAGGTTTTCGGCAGCCACCGAGACAGGACTCCTGACGCAGTTGGAAGAGGCCCTGCCACCTGCTCCAGACCCAACCTGCCTTCCTCTGGCGGGCAGTGCAGCAGTCCGCCGACGCCTCCTGCTCACGCTCCTGTTTTTGGGAGCGGTTGGCTTACCGCGCGCGTGGGACTTGCGTGGCTACACGGCGGACAGCCTGGCCCTGCTCACCGGACGGAAGCGGGCCTACGGCTATCGGTACACCGAGGCTTTTTTGTCGCAGGTGGCCTATGCCGATGGCGCAGACAGCTTCACGTCTGCTCTTGCATGTTGGAGCACCCAACTCTGGCATCCCCCACAGGCTCTCGCAGAAGACACAGCCCAGCCCCATACGCTGACCTGTTATGTCGATGGGCATCGTAAGCCCGTCTACAGTGACGTGCTTCTCCCGCGCGGACTGATCGGGCGTCTGGGCGTCGTTCTGGGGTGCCGCGCGCTCCTGTTGCTGCACGACGAGCACGGCCATCCCCTGTTCGTGACCACCCATCGCGGAGACCAGCATCTCACCGTGGGCGTCCCCGTATTTCTGGAACGGTATGAACAGCACGCGGGAAACAGCCAGGTCACCCGGATGATTGTGGATCGAGAGGGCATGGCCACCGCGTTTCTCGCGAGGTTACACGCGCAGGGACGCCATGTGGTCACGATCTTGCAGACCAATCAGTATCGGGATCTCTCCTCGTTTTCTGGCGTAGGAGCCTTTGTACCCTTGAGCAGGAATACCCACGGACAACTCATCCGTGAAGTGGCTCCCGCTCGCATCAGCTTGCCCCGTGAGGACCACCCTGACGACCCGCTGTGCTTGCAGGTAGCACTCATCCGTGACCTGCGCCGGACAGTTCCGGTTCAACCTGATCCAGAGGAAGCACCGTACCCGTCGCGTTGGGACAGTGACCTGCCCCTTGAAGAGCGGGCCTGGTGGCGCGAAGGATGGCAGGCCACCGCCGCCCCAGCCAAAGAGACGACGGCGAAACTGATCCCGATCGTGACCACACAAGAAACCCCAACGATCGATGCCATCGAGCTTGCCCAGACCTATATTCATCGCTGGCCGGCCCAGGAAAATATCATCAAAGACTATCTTTTGCCTCTGGGACTGGACACCAACCACGGGTTTGCCAAGGTCGCGGTAGAGAATTCGGAGGGAACGAAACGACGAACGCACCTGGAACAGCGTCTCGCTAGACTCAGGCAATGGGCACAGAGCGCGGGGAAACGAGAGGCCCAGGCCAGCCAGCGACGGGAGCGGCTCCGAAAAACCTTCACGGGGCGGAGCAAGGAATTGTATCAAGAATTGTGGGCGTATCAGCGCACCCTGGAAGAGCAAGGGCTGGCCAATCATGTGCTGCGGCAACAGGTCAAGGAGCGCAAAGCCATCGCGGATGCCGAGTTAGAACACCTCCGCGCCAAAGAGTGGCGCGCCTATGAACAGTGTAACGCTGAGTTCCGCAAACAGGAGCGCTACTGCAAAGAGCAGCGTGATGTGCTTCGTGCCTTAGAAGACTTGAAGGAGCAGGAGCGGACGATGTACGAGATCGACAATCGAAAGGATCAGGTTATGACCGTGTGTAAAGTGGCGCTGGCGAATCTGGCGATGTGGGTGCGTGACCACTATTTTCCGCCGTCCTATGCACAGGCCACCTGGAAACGTTTGCTGCCGTTTTTTCAACTCCCCGGCACCATCACACAGGACGCCACTCTGGTTCAGGTCGAACTCCGCCCGTTCAACGACCGCGTGCTCAATCGAGACTTGGTCATCCTATGTGACCGCGTCAATCAGGCGTCACCTCGCCTGCCCGATGGGCGCCGCCTCTCGTTCACCATCCGGTCCTCTGGTTGCATTCTTGCTGCGCAGAAAGTGGGAAAAATACCGTGACTCCCTGGTTATGCGAGAGAACGAGCCCGCTTTACTCGTTCTCTCTACTTATGACGGGAAATTATTCTTGAGAAAGGTGAAATTTTATCTGAGAAACGTCAGAGTGGTGTCTCGCTTGTGGAGTGTCCCGACTGTGCAAGCATGCGCACCCTTGAACCGCGCGGTGGTGTTCTTCGGTTCAAGTCTCACGACAAACGCAAAACGACGACTCCCAATACCGGACAACGATGGGCCAAAAAAGGGAACGTGGACTGGGATGTGGTCGGCGCTTAAAGAAGGGCCAGAGACCGCTCAACTTCCACAGAGGTAGGCCCAGGATGTTAGCATGTGAGTTGCAGGGAGTGCGTCGTTTGCGTATGCTTGTCAGGTAAAGC
>VBHI01000101.1:1247-17695 GCA_005881495.1 Chloroflexota bacterium | reverse complement strand
ATTCTGTTGGCGAATTCGGCGGACATGTGAGAAACTGATGGTGTGAGAAGAGGAGTCCTCAAAGAGGAGAGGAGTCAGCAAAGGAGTTCGCCATGTCCTTAAAATCCCAAGGGATGGAACCGGTGCCCGAAGAGACGGCCCGTCTTGCCCATATCGTGTGTCCTGCCGAGAATCTGTGCCTACTCATGCGCGATGAACTTGGAGAAGTGTTTCAGGATGAGCTTTTTGCCTCGCTCTTTCCACGACGAGGACAACCAGCGGAAGCTCCCTGGCGTCTAGCCATGGTGACCGTCTTGCAATTTGCAGAGGGCTTAACTGATCGGCAAGCCGCTAATGCCGTGCGTACCCGGATTGATGTGAAATATGCGTTAAGCTTAGAACTGGAAGATCTCGGTTTTGATTTCTCCGTGCTGAGTGAGTTTCGCGCACGAGTGCTGGCGGGAGGAGCCGAACACCGCCTCTTCGAGGCTCTGCTCACCCATGCCAGAACACGCGGCTGGCTCAAAGCACGGGGTCGCCAGCGCACTGACTCCACGCATGTGCTGGCCGCCATCCAGAGCTTGAGCCGCCTGGAATGTGTGGCAGAGACGCTGCGACACGCACTCAATGTCCTGGCAACCGTCGAGCCGATGTGGCTGCAAGCTTGGGTGCCGAGTGAGTGGTTTGAGCGCTATGCGACACGATGGGACGATTACCGGCTGCCCAGTGGACGAGAAGAGCGGCAAGGGCTGGCAGAGATGATTGGCAGCGATGGAAGACGACTCCTCCAGCACATCTATGCGGCACCGAGTCCGACCTGGTTGCGCGAACTGCCCGCCATCACCATCTTACGGCAGGTGTGGATCCAGCAATTCTATGCCGAGCACGAGCAGGCCCACTGGCGAGACGCTAAAGACCTGCCTCCCTCCAGTCTCTTAATCTGCACGCCCTACGACGCTGAGGCACGCTACAGCCAGAAGCGCGGGATGTCCTGGACTGGCTACAAGGTGCATGTGACCGAGAGTTGTGACGAAGATGGCCCCCATCTGGTGACGGATGTGCAGACGACGCCCGCTCCTGTCTCAGACTTCGACATGACCCCCACCATTCAAGCCGCTCTTGGCCAGCGGGACCTGCTGCCTAACGAGCAGTTGCTTGATGCAGGGTATGTGACGGCCGCCCATATCATCAGTAGTCAGACGGACTCTGGCATCGATCTGGTCGGTCCCATCGCTGCCGACAATAGTTGGCAAGCTCAGGCCGCCACGGGGTTTGGGACCGCTGATTTCAGGATTGAGTGGTCAGCGCAAACGGCGTGGTGTCCCCAGGGATGTCAGAGCGTTTTGTGGATGGCTCGCCAGGATCGCAATGGGCACGAAGTGATCCATATCAAGTTCGCCGCCAAAGAGTGCTTGGGCTGCCCAGTACGCTCACAGTGTACGCATGCCCTCAAGGAACCACGCAGTATCATGATCCGCGCCGAACCCACCTACGACGTGTTGCAACATGCCCGACAACGACAGCAGACTCCCGCTTTCAAGAAACTCTACGCGAAGCGGGCAGGAATTGAAGGCACGCTCTCTCAGGGAGTACGGGCGTTTGGACTCCGACGATCCCGCTATGTGGGCGAAGCGAAAACACGCTTACAAATGTGCATGACGGCCGTCGCCATCAATGTCGTTCGCATTGGGGCCTGGATCGAGGAACAGCCACGCGGGCAAACCCGTCGCTCTCGTTTTGCTGCACTGGCACCAACTGGGTGATGGATGTTGCTCGAATTCGCCAACAGAATCTTGTCAAGTGAGGTTTTTAACCCCTCCTTGGTTTTTTCGGTTGGAAGGCTCTTGTGCAATGGGAACGGTCAGCTTTTGGCTGAAACCCTGTACTCTGCGCTTCATTCTGGCGGCTGTCTTTGTCTCGCTTGACGCAGTGCTGGTTCAGTCGATCATGAGTGGCCGTTGAGGGAACCTGCAAACGTCGCCTTCACCGTACTACCCTCCTGTAGCACTTCAGCGTGGGAACTACTGGCCCTCTCCTCAACTGCACCCAATTCTCTCAGGGTCGCTTTTTGCGCTCCAGTTAAACCGCTAATACCTGTGATGTTCATCCGCTCGTAGAGCCTGTTTCTCACCATATTCAAGCGTTCACCTGTTCGAATATTCCACAGGATAATGGTTCTATCCTCACTTGCGCTTACCACCGTACTCCCATCGAGGCTAAAGGCCACTGCCCAGACCCGACTCGAATGACTGTGCAACGTTCTGAGACATGCTCCACTGCTCACGTCCCACAAACTCACCTTTCCGTTGTGGCCGCCGCTGGCAAGCAGGGAGCCATCAGGGCTGAAGGCGACCGACTCGACCCAATCCGTGTGCCCTTGCAGTATCTTAAGACACTTCCCCGTGCGCACTTCCCACAGCCTCACCGTTCGGTCATGATTGCCACTAGCCAGAAGAGTGCCATCAGGACTGAAGGCCAAATAATCCGTCCAGTTTGTGTGACCGCGCAGCGTCTTCAGGCACTTTCCTGTGCTTACCTCCCATAAGCGCACAGTTGTATCATAGCTGCCACTGGCCAGCCGAGACCTATCAGGGCTGAAAGCCACCGAGCGGACCCCGTCCGTGTGGCCTTGCAGTGTTTTGAGACACTGCCCTGAACTCACTTCCCATAGCCTCACTGTTCGGTCATAACAACCACTAGCAAGCAGGGTTCCATCAGGGCTGAATGCCACGGATCGAACCCAGTCCGTGTGTCCTTGTAGGGTCTTGAGGCACGCGCCTGTGTGCACTTCCCATAGCCTCACTGTTCGGTCGTGATTGCCACTGGCCAAGAGGCTGCCATCAGGGCTGAGGGTCATTAATCCCATCCAATTCGCGTGTCCTTGCAGCGTCTTGAGGCACATTCCTGTGCTCACCTCCCATAAGCGCACGGTCGTGTCATAGCTCCCACTGGCCAGGCAAGCACCATCAGGGCTGAAAGTCACCGACCAGACCCGACCAGTATGCCCCTGTAATGTCTCGAAGCAGTGTCCCGAGCTCACCGACCAGACCCTTACCATGCGGTCGTCACTGCCACTGGCCAGCCGAGCGCCATCGGGGCTAAAAGCCACGGACATGACCCGGTCGGTGTGGCCCTGGAACGTCGTGAGGCACGCGCCCGTGCTCACCTCCCACAGCCTGACCGTCCCGTCATCACTGCTACTTGCCAGGAGAGAGTCATCTGGGCTGAAGGCCACCGATCGTATCCAATCCGTGTGGCCGTGCAGCGTCGTGAGACACTGTCCTTTGCCCACTTCCCATATTCTTACGATGCGGTCTTCACCCCCACTGGCCAGATAAGCGCCATCAGAACTAAAAGTCACCGACCAGACCCACCCCTTGTGACCACAGAGGTCCAAGAGTTGCCTGTAATCGGCCAGTTGCCACACACGAACCTCACCATTGAGACTGCCGGCTGCTAAGAGCTGGCCATCAGGACTGAACGTCACCGAGAAAATAGAGCTAAACGTTTCGCTAAACACACACTTGGCAAAACTCGACCCAGCAAAATTGGCATCCTGTAAGTCCACCCCGACAAAAGAGGCTTGTCGGATGTGGAGCCCGGAGAAATCGGATCCGCGCAAGGTGCCTCTCAGTTGATACAGCAGGTTGATCACATTTCCACTGCCATACCCATGCTCCCAGCGGGGTGTGTTGCGCAGTGTTGCCAGCACATGCATGAGTTGCTGCTCAATGACGTGTTCGCTTTTAAGACGTATGAGCAGCCGCTCAAGAACGGGCTTCAGAGTGAGCTGTATCTGGCTGTCCCTCACGTGCTCTTTGGTCTGCGCCTTCATCAGAGAGTGGCTGAGCAAAAGTTTCAGGTGGCCAGACGTAATCTCCTGGGCCACCTGCTCGACCACACGCTCCGTCACATACTCCATCACCAGCGGATGCAAGGTAAACAGGGCCCCTGCTTCTCCTCGTTCCAGCAGGCAGCGCCGTCTAAGCGCTTCGAGCGCCTCCAGGAGCTTCTTCCTCGATACAAGGCAAACGCTCTCTTCGACCAAGTCTGTGAACGTGACCCACTCTCGTGCCAGAGCCAGCCAGCCGAGAATGATCTTTTCCAAAGTGGAAAGACGCTCAAACTGCTGGTCGAGTACATCGCGAATGTCCCCAAACAACACCTCTCCCTCGTTGAGGAACGCCGCAATGTTTCCACCGAAGACTTCGCGAATCGTGCTCGCGACCAACTTTAAGGCCAAGGGATTGCCATCATAGCGAGCAATCAAGTCATGACAGGCTTGCTCTGTCCCAAACACATCGTGCTCATAGAGCAGCTGTCGACAGGCGCTCTGCTCTAAACCCGTCAGCATCATGGTTCGGACTGGCAACCGTTTCCCCTCTAGGGGTGCCAACTCTTTGGGTTTCTCGCGGCTGGTCAGCAGCAGACAGCTGCGATGATCCGCCTGGCCTCCCTGTTGGAAAAGGTTGCCATACGCTTCATACCCTGCTCGATAGTGGCCTACACGATCCCGTTCTTGTAAGATGGTCTCCACATTATCCAGCACGAGGAGACACCGAGCCTTACGCAGGTAATGAAGCAGGAGGGTAATGCGCTCACCTACATTTTCTGGCAGGTCGGTCTTTTGCTGTTCGGAGAGGAACGTAATGCATTCGGCCAACAAGTTCTCCAGAGGTGGCGCGTTTTGCAGGGAGTGCCAAATCACAAAATTGAAATGGCGCGCCACCTGTTGAGTGAGTTTGACCGAGAGAGCCGTCTTGCCCAGGCCGCCCATGCTGAGCAGAGCCACCAGGCGGCAGTGGTCGTCGACAATCCAGCGCTCTAACTCGACCAGCTCTTGCTCGCGCCCATAAAACGCGCTCACGTCCATGGCTTCGCCCCAGTCCTGGCGGGGAAGTTGGTATGCGCCTGCATCCCTTTCCTGCCCAAGGACGATAGAAGGAGGTGCACTGCCTCCTTGCGTCGAGACTTCATACTCCACGACGGGGATGCGGAGGTTCTGCCAGTGCACACTGTACGTGCTCGCCGCCGCTTCCAGCCGATTGAGGGGGGGAACCTGCCACTCAGCGGGGGAAAAATCTGGACACTCCATCAGTTCCAGCAGTTCATGTGCTTGCGCCTGCTTGCTCATCGCTCCCCACTCGACCAACGTTTTGACGATGGCTTTGACTTCGCAGTGGGTCAAGCGGGTGTTTCTTATCCGATGCAGTTTATGGCTGAGCACTTGGGGATTCAGGCCCAGCACTTTGGCCAGGTCTTCCTGCGTTTTGCATGTCGGAGCGCGGTAAGAGCGTACCTGCTCGCGGAAGCGTTCGGTATTCACCTTCACGCCCTTCCCCTCTAAAGCTTCAATCTCAAGAACCGCTCAAGAACCGCTCAAGAACCGCTCAAGAACCGCTCAACAAAACTATAGACTGTCCACAGCATATTCAGGTATTCTTGAGTACAGGATAGGATGTTTCTCACCGTTTGTCAAGTAAGGTTGATAGGGCCAGAAGACCTGGAAATAGAGGGACAATTCTCACTTGTCGGTCGCTGTGAGAGCAGGCGCGTGAGACGCGGGCGATGCCTCACAGGCGCTAGCGCAAGCGTCCCTGGGCGAAAGGCGCGCAACGCGCTGCATGATTGTGGGCGAGCCCATTGTGTTCCCCCGCGCCCAAGCCGGTGCGGCCCTGGGCTGGTCCGAACGTTACGTGCATCGTCGCTTCCCGCTGTCACTCGGCGGGCTGGAGTGAGACCGGCTCGGGTGACAAATGGCGAGCGGCGGGAAACATTAGGAAGGCTGCAGGTCTGGTTCATCATGAGTGTAGAGATTCCGCGGACCGGGAGTGAATTCTCCTCCACTGTCCTAGCTGACGCCCTCTCGTCAACCGAGGCGCCGACGCGTTACCGGGAGCATGAAGCCAATTTGGTAGTGGCGCAGAAGGAGCCGGTGGCTGAGGGGGTCGTCGCGCTGACCCTCGCAGATGCCAACGGGCACGAGCTCCCGGAGTGGACTCCCGGGGCGCACATCGATCTGATGTTGCCCGGCCCGGCGCTCACTCGGCAGTACTCGCTGTGCAGCAACCCGTCCAACCCGCGGACCTGGCGGATCGGGGTCCGGCGCGAGGCCAAGAGCCGTGGTGGTTCGGAGTTCATCCACGACGTCCTCAAAGTTGGGGACACGGTGCAGGTGCGGGGGCCGCGCAATCACTTCTCGTTAGTGGACGCGCCGCACTACCTGTTCATCGCGGGCGGCATCGGCATCACGCCGATGCTGCCGATGGTGGCGGTGGTCGACGCGGTGGGGGCGGACTGGCAATTGTGGTACGGCGGCCATAGCCGCGCGTCCATGGCGTTTGTGGATGAGCTGGCGGGCTATGGCGACCGGATCCGGATCCACCCGGGGGACGAAGAGGGCCGGATTCCCCTGGGCTCGGTTCTGGCGCCGCCGCGGCAGGACACCCTGGTCTACTGTTGCGGCCCCGAGTCCCTGCTGGTCGCGGTGGAGGGCTGGTGCACGTCCTGGCCGGTGGGTAGCCTGCACTTCGAGCGGTTCAAAGCCAAGCCGGCCGAGGCCGCCCCGCCCGTTGTCGCGACCTTCGAGGTGGCCTTGCAGCGCTCGGGCATCACCATAACGGTCCCGCCCGACAAGTCGATCCTTGACATGGTCTATGCAGCGGGTCTGTACGCGTTGGCGTCCTGCCGCGAGGGGGTCTGCGGCACCTGCGAGGCGCGCGTGCTCGAGGGAGTGCCGGACCATCGGGACTCGGTGCTGACGTCGGCTGAGCGCGAGGCGAACCAGGTCATGATGATCTGTGTCTCGCGGTCGCGCACCCCGCGGCTCGTGCTCGACCTGTGAGCCGGTGGCCAGTTGAGCTGACGCCCATAGTCGGCGGCCACCGCCATGGCGTGAGAGGAGCGAACAAGTGAACAATCGTGATAAGGTGTCTTCCCCTGACGAGACCCGGAACTATCCGCTCAACTGCTGGTATGTCGCCGCGACCAGCGAGGAGGTGGGCCGCCAGCTGCTCGGTCGTCGTCTGCTCGGTGAAGATGTGCTGCTGTATCGGCAGGAAGCGGGGCCGGTCGTCGCGCTCGAGGACTGCTGCATCCACCGGTCGATGCCGCTGAGCCTGGGCCATCTCGTCGGCGACCAGGTGGTGTGCGGCTACCACGGCTTCACCTATGCCTCGAGCGGCGAGTGCGTGCGCGTCCCGTCCCAGACGCATGTCCCCTATGGTGCCCACGTGCGGGCCTTCCCGGTGCGCGAAGAGGCGCCGTTCGTGTGGATCTGGCTGGGTGATCCGGCCCGGGTGGCGGCCGCGTCGCTGCCCGCGCTCCCCTGGCTGCGCGACGCAGGCTGGGCGACCTATGGGGGGGCGCTGCACGTCGCCGCCAACTACCTGCTGCTGCAGGACAACGCCCTCGACCTCACCCACTTTCCCTTCGTGCATGGCGAGCTGTCGCCGCTCGGCTATCGCCGGTTGCCGCCGTCGCTCGAGGTGGAAGTGACCGAGACGTCGGCCTCCTACCACCGCACCTTTCCGCCGGTACGCCTGGTCGACTGGCAGGTGCGGGCGACGGGTCTGAGCCCGGACCAGGAGTACGAACAGTGGGAGTCGGGGACGTTCGTCTTGCCGGGGCTGCATATCAACCACTTGGGCATCGTGGTCCCGGCCGCCGACGGCGAAAGCTCCCGGGTCTACGAGGAGGTGTACATCCGCGCGTTCACCCCCGAAGGGCCGGCCAGCACGCACGTGTCCTGGCAGGTGGCCCGCAACTTCGCCACGGAGGATGTGGCGGTCACGGAGCACCAGCGGGCCTTTCACGAGCAGACACTGATGGAGGACAAGGCCGTGCTCGAAGCCATCCAGACCCATGGGCGCGAGCGCCGGCGCGGCTCCATTGTCACCGTCAACGCCGACATCGCGACGATCAAGGTGCATCAGATCGTGGAGGCCATGCTGGCGCGCGAACGTGGCGCGGCAGCGGTCCGCCCCGAATTCCGCACGACCCGCCTGCAGCTCTGAGCCGCCTCCGACGCGTGGTGAGGAGCGAGCCGGTGTGCGCAAAGCTTGCCACGGGGCGCGATGGCTGCGGCGGCTGCGGCAGTGCGGTCCGCCCGCTCCCGCTCCAGATAGAAGGATAGTGCGAGGGTATCGCACAAGGGAAGTTACATTGAGCGGCACAATTCTAAGGAAGGAAACACACCATGAAAATTGCTCATGCAGGACATGCAGAACTGCAAGTGAAAGACCTGGAGGCGTCAAAGCGCTTCTTTACGGACGTGGTGGGTCTGCTTGTCAGCGACGAGGATGACAAATCCGTCTACTTGCGTGCCTGGCAGGACTTTGAACACCACAGCTTATTGCTCACAAAAGGGGATGAATCTGTCCTGGTGCATCTGGGGTGGCGAGTCGAGGACCCGGAAAGCTTGGACCAGTTTGCCCGCCACTTTGAACAGATAGGCATTCCCTGCACCTGGACTGAAGCAGGGGCCGAGCGCGGTCAGGGCAGGGGGCTGCGCTTCAACACACCCAGCGGTGTGCCGATGGAACTCTACTGGGAGATGGAAAAGTACCACGAAAAAGATCCCAACCGGATCTCGGTCATGCCCAGCCACCCGCAGAAGTATCCCCTAGTCGGCTTCGCCCCTCGCCGTTTTGACCATTTCAATGTGATGGCCAACGATGTGCAGAGTGAGCAAGAGTGGCTGACGCGGGAGATGGGCATTAAGCACCGCTATTACGTGGAGGGGGACGACGGAAAAAGGCGTGCCTCCTGGCTGAGCCTCACCAATCTGTCTCACGATATTGCCGTGATGCGCAACTACTCGGGCGAGGGAGCACGCTTACACCACCACGCCTATTTTGTGGATTCGCCCGATGAACTGCTACGGGCGTGCAATATGCTCGTTGAGCATGGCGGCAAGATCGAATGGGGACCGGGCTCGCACGGAACCAGTGGGGCCATCTTCCTCTACTTCTTTGAGCCATCCGGGCATCGCATCGAGATCTGGACGAGAGGCATGCTGATTTTCGAACCGGATTGGGAACCGATCCGCTGGACTCACGAAACGGAATCAATGGGCTTTGATCAGTGGGGCTCAAAAGCACCGGAAACCTACTTGACTTATGGGACGCCAATAGCCAAGAAGACGACCGAAGCAGCAGCGAGTGCATAAACTTCGTGCCAGTTGGGGGAAACCCCGGTTCCAACCTATCTGTATATGACGATACAGCATCAAACGTTTGGTGTGAATGAAGCCGGTTGTTGTCATACGTGCAAAGCTGAAAATGCAGCCTGACTTTGGTGAGCCAGCACCGTCTGACGCTCAATCATCTCACTCACACCAGACGTTTGAGTTACGAACAGAGGAAAAACCATGATCACAGCGAGAAGTCTGAATATCAAAGATCTGATCATCGATACACCCGAGGAGGGGCTCTTTGCTTACCATCGCTCGGCGATGACGTCGCCTGAGATCCTCGAACTCGAGAAGCAAAAGATTTTCCAGAAATGCTGGCTCTACCTGGGCCACGAGTCGGAAGTCACCAAGCCGGGTGACTTCGTGCGCCGGGACCTTGCTGGTCAGCCCCTCTTCTTCGTGCGGAGCAGGCAAACCGGAAAGATCAACGTCTTTTATAACGCCTGTACGCACCGCGGCGCGACCATTTGTCGACAGGATACGGGCACGGTCAGGACCTTACAGTGCTTTTACCATTCCTGGACCTTCAACACGGAGGGTGAACTCGTCGGCGTGCCGGATGAGGAGGGCTATGGCGCCTGGGACAGGAAAAAATGGGGGCTCAAGTCCCCGCGCGTGGAAAACTACCGCGGCTTTCTGTTTGTCACCTTCAACCCGGATGCTGAGGATTTGATCACGTATCTGGCCGGGGCCCGCGAGTACCTTGACTACGTGGTGGATGGGCCAGAAGCAGTGGCCGAGCTCTTCGGGATACCAGAAGGAGGGCTGGAACTCCTTCGCGGGACGCATTCCTATGCCATAAAGGCCAATTGGAAGCTGTTAGCGGAAAACAGCATCGATGGCTATCATGTGGGACCGGTGCACGAGACCTACATGCAGTACCTGCGAGACGCGGGCGTCCAAACGGCGGCCGATTGCCCAGTGGATACCGACCTTCGGCGAGGCGTGCAAATCGGACATCGAGCGGATGCACGATTACCTGCTGAAAAAGTTCGGCGAGGAACGCGGCCACACGATGGCGGAACTGAGTCGCAACCTGCTGGTCTTCCCCAACCTGGTCATTAACGATATCATGGGCATTACCGTTCGCACCTTCCAACCGCTTGCTCCCGACTATATGGAGGTGACGCAGAAGGAGTTAGCGCCCAAGGGCGAACGTGCCGACTTGCGTGCCATGCGCCTGGATAGCTACCTGTCGTTCCTGGGCCCCGGTGGTTTTGCATCCCCAGATGATACCGAAGCCATGGAATCCTGCCAGCAAGGCTTTCAAGCGAAACAGGTCGAGTGGACGAACATGTCACGGGGATTGCATCATCATCCGGCCAAGTACACCGATGAACATCACATGCGTGCGTTTTGGCGGGGCTGGTACCGACGCATGACGGCAGAGGAGTAGACATATGCAAAAAGAGGGAAGCGAAGTGAACACGCGGGAGAAGTCCTTAGAAGCCATTAGCCGTCAGGAGGTCGAGGACTTCCTGTACAAAGAGGGTTATCTGCTCGATGAGTGGCAATTGGATGAGTGGCTCTCTCTCTTCACACCGGACGCGCAGTACGTGGTGCCAACGAATGATCTGCCCACAGCCGATCCAGAGAACGATCTGGTCTATATTGATCATGATTTCGATCGCATGAAGGCGTGGACGGTGCGCCTTAAGAATAGCATGGCCCACCGGGAGTACCCCTGGTCACATACCGTGCACATGGTCTCCAACGTTCGCCTGTTGGGGGTGGAAGACGCGTGCCTGATAGTTACTGCCCCCTTTCTCGTGTGGCGCTTCCGTTACAAAGATTCCGAGTACTTTGCCGGGCACTATCGGTACGCCTTGAAGCTGGTTGACGGGGAGTTGAAGATTCGTTCCAAGAGAGTCGAGATGGACATGCCGACTCTGCGCCCTCGTGGAGCGATCAGCATTATTCTCTAAGCATGTCAACATAAGCTTGGCACGCTTTCCTAATCGGCTGGCAGGGGCACCTGCATCGGATGCCCCTGGCGGGGGAATAGCCGGCTACCGGATGACTGCGATGTCATTCTTTTGCCCACATGCTTAGTGCGACACCCGGTCATCTTGCCCAGTAGGGTCAACAGTTCCTTCAAGTGCGGTGCGCAGGCGTGATCATGAAGATGAGTAGGTTCTTGCTGGCGATCTCACACTCGCCAGCTGATAAGCGTTTTAATCCAGCCCATCAGCGACTTCTGGGAGCGAAGAGATGAAAGTCGATTTTCATACCCACTTTATCCCGCAGCAATTTCCCGATATGGGGGAAAAGTACGGCGGCGAGGGATGGCCAACGCTCCTTCATGCGGGGCCATGCCAGGCTGACATCTATCATGCCGGTAAACACTACCGGCAGATTGATGACCGGAGTTGGGACCCGGAACGACGCCTCAAGGACATGGATGCCGAGGGGATTGATGTGCAGGTGCTCTCCCCCATTCCGGTGACCTTTGCTTATCGCTTCTCGGCACAGGCAGTGCTCGAACTGGCACAGCTTCAGAACGACGCGATTGCCAACGCAACCTCCGTCGCCCCGACGCGCTTCATTGGCCTGGGAACCGTCCCACTCCAGGATCCAGATCTTGCCGCAGCCGAAGTTCGTCGGGCTGTGACAAGCCTGGGCCTGGCTGGTGTGGAGATCGGAACCCAGGTGGAAGGCAAGAACCTCGATGATCCGGCGCTGGAGCCATTCTGGCGCAGCTGCGTCGAGGTTGAAGCAGCCGTCTTCGTTCACCCAGAGGCCGTGCTCGCCCCCGAGCGCACTAGCAAGTACCGTATGGTGTTTTCCATGGGCTATACGTCGGAGACGGGCATTGCAGCCGCATCGGTGGTCATGAGCGGTTTGCTGGATCGCCATCTCACGCTTCGCCTCTGCTTTGCCCATGGGGGTGGCACGTTTCCCTGGCTCCTGCCTCGACTGGATCAGACGTGGCGCGCATTCGACGATGTGAAAGCCGTGACAGCGAAAAGGCCATCCGAGACGGCAAAGCTCCTGTCCTACGATACGCTTGTCTTTGATACGATTAACATGCGCCTGCTGATTGATCGACTAGGGGCAGATCGCCTCATCATGGGCACTGATTACCCTTTCCCTCTGCGCGAGGCACCCCCTGGGGCTGTGATCGATGCCTTAGATAGCATTTCGCACGAGGAACGTGCTGACCTGCTGGGTCGCAATGCTTTGCGCTTCTTAGGCCGTGAGGTTCTATTTTGAAAGAAAGAGAGGGAAACGTATGAGATTGCTTGAGAACCGAGTGGCGGTGGTGACCGGTTCAACGCGGGGCATTGGATTGGCAGTTGCCCACACCTTCGCAGACCACGGAGCCTCAGTGGTCATTACCGGTACCAACCTGGAAATGGCTAAGTCGGTGAAGACGGACATAGAAGCCAAAGGGGTACGGGCAGCGGCAATCCAGGTTGACGTTCGAGATCCGGCCCAGATTCGACAGATGATTGAGACGGCTGTTTCTGAGCTGGGTCGTATTGACATCCTGGTCAACAATGCGGGCATTGCCGCAGATGCGCCCCTAGAAGAAATGAAGCTGGAAGATTGGAAAGCAGTGATCGATACGAACCTGACAGGGTACTTTCTGTGCACGCAGGCCGCAGCAGAGGTCATGCTCAAGCAGAAACGCGGGGTTATCGTGAATATGTCCTCTATTTCTGGCAAGGTCGGCTATGCTGGGCAAGTAAACTATAGTGCGGCGAAGGCAGGCATTGTTGGGCTAACGAAGGCGTCGGCGAAAGCATTGGCTCCCCATATCCGTGTGAATGTGCTTCTACCTGGCACCACGCGGTCGGATATGATCGGGGACCTTAGTCCCGAGGTCCTGGCAGCAAGGATAGCCGAGACCCCCCTGGGCCGAATTGCTGAGCCAGAGGAGGTCGCCAATGTCGTCCTGTTCCTGGCCAGCGACATGTCAAGCTTCATGACAGGGTCCGTGCTTCAGGTGACGGGTGGTCGCTATATGTAGTGGTCAGAGTGCGGTGTTCCTTTGAAGGACTGCCTTA
This sequence comes from Chloroflexota bacterium, assembly GCA_005881495.1. Next base: position 4,513 of record VBHI01000101.1, on the reverse strand, counting down.
GTAAGGAGAAGAAAAGAATGGATGTTTTTGAACTTGACCACGTGATCGCTAAGCGTAGCAAACTGAATAAGCCGTACCTCGAATTTTTACATGTCCTTTCGCTCAGTGCTGGCCTGTACGTGCTACCTGCCGGTGCAGTTGATACGCAAGAGCCACATAAGGCAGATGAGGTCTATTACATCATCAGTGGTCGAGGTTTTATCCAGGTGGGCACCGAAAGCCGCGCAATTGAAACAGGGATGGTGGTGTACGTAGAGGCTAATACTGAGCATCGATTTCACACGATTGCAGAGGATTTGACGATTCTTGTCTTCTATGCACACGCTGATATGCAAGCCTCGACAATGAAGGGGGTGTGAGACCTCGCCTTAGAAGTCTGCTCCCCACTCTTGCTTAGGAAAGCTAATATTGCTGAGTTGACGATGGAATAAAGGAGCAACGTGTGGATCCACAAGTTTTTCGCCAGGTCATTGGCAACTTCGCCAGTGGCGTGACGGTGATCACCACGCGTGAGCAAGACACCAACTACGGTCTGACGGCCAGTGCGGTCACCTCGCTCACGCTCGAGCCACCCATGCTGCTGGTCTGTATCAACAAGAATACGGGAACACAAGCGGTGATTAGCCGGACCCGTACATTTGGCGTCAATATCTTAGATCAGGATCAGGCCCATCTTGCCTACCAATTTGCCAAATCACAGACAGACAAGTTTCAAGGGGTCGATTTCTCCTATGGCACTTCAGGTGTGCCGTTACTCACTGGTGCGTTAGCACGCATAGAGTGCCGAGTTGCTGCTGATGTGGAGGCAGGCACGCATAGAGTCTTTCTCGCTGAGGTGGACTCTGCCGATACAAGCACAGGAGCCCCGCTTACCTATTTTCGTGGCACATTCGGACGCTTTGAAATGGTACAAGATGAGGCCGTCTACCAGCAGATTCGTGATCACATCTTGAGCCGTAGCCTGGCTATCGCTGATGCACTCGAACCAAGCAAACTAAGTAGCCAATTGAATGCCGCTATCTCCAGTGTCTACTATGCCCTGACCAGGCTCACAACTGAGGGATTGGCATCCCGTGACCTGGTCAAAGGCTATGTGATCACCCCGATTGACGTGAAAACCTCCGATGATACCTTTGATGCGCGGTGCGCCATCGAACTAGGGGCAACTGATCGTGCCATTGGGCATCTTGGGGCAGATGAACTGGCCGAGTTGCGCAAGCGCATGGAGGCGACGTTGCCCTTGATCTCAGGTAATCGCTTTGTGGACTTCGAGCGCTACGTCGCAGCCAACACCGCCTTCCATGAATATTTTGTTGGTCTCGCTAAGAGCAGTGCGCTGCTTGATGTCTATCGTCGCCTCAGTATCGAGGGGATCATGTGGCGCATCATCTGGCGCACAGTCTCCGTTTTCGATCAAGCCAGTGAGGAACTGACCGCCGATCATCGGCGCATTGTGGAAGCCTATGAGAAGGGGGACAAGGAACTGGCCAGGCGTGAGATTATTAATCACAGTGAGCGCTCCAAGCTCACTTGCCGGAAGGCTATCGAAGTATCTGGAGGTTTAGTCTAAGATTCCTGACCTTCCATGAGGACAAAGAGGAAATCAGACAGAGCGAAAAAAGGAGCAAACGAGTATGGCAGGCCAGGAAAGTAAAATCTTCAGGAAAACGGAGATCGTCGGGACCTCCTTAGTGGGGTTTGATGACGGAGTCCAAAAGGCCATCGAACGGGCGCGAAAAACGCTGCGCAATGTGATGTGGTTTGAGGTCAAGGAGCAACGTGGCCGGATCACGAGTAGCGGCGACGTTGAGTATCAGATCACGCTCGAAATTGGTTTCCAGCTCGAGGAGCCGGGCCAGTAGTGGCGGAGTGCACCTTTCGCTCTTGCTGATCGGTGGCTGTCTGGTCGTAATAGCCATCATCGTGCAGTTTGGGGTGAATACGCGTGTGAAACAGCTAGAGGACGTCTCTCCATAAAGAAGAGATGACTATCAATGCAAGTAGAGGTGGCTGTTCGCAAGGAAAGTCGTCTAGAGAGGTATGGAACGTCTATGACACAAGCAAAAGCATCGCCTGAAATCGGCAAATCGATTCAAGCTGGCGGCGTGACGACGAACTATCATGAGGCGGGCAGCGGGACCCGGTGATCCTCATTTATGGATCTGGACCCAGGGTCTCGGCCTGAGCCAGCTGGCAATTTGCCATCCCCTATTTAGAGGAGTCGAGGCATGTCTACACCACTTATTGTTGCCCTGGGGGCCTTTGCTGGCTTGACGGTGTTCTTGGGTTTGCCCTTTGCTAGGCTCAAAAACCTCCCAAACAGTGTGCAGGCTTTCTTGAATGCTTGCGCCACGGGCATCCTCATCTTTTTGTTCTATGATGTCATCTCAAAAGCGTCTGAGCCCATAAACGAAGCGATCATCCCGTTACAGCAAGGGAAGGGTAGCGTGGGCTCCTTCTTGCTCAATGTGGTGGTCTTCGTAGCTGGCTTAGGTTTGGGGCTGATGGGATTAGTCTATTTTGAGCGGTGGTTTATCCGGCGGACAAAAGAGCAAGCCCGGGTGAAAAACAAGGGGGGTGAAGCAGCTATCGTTGCACCGGAGGCGTTAGCCCTGATGATTGCCATCGGCATTGGGCTGCACAACTTCTCTGAAGGTCTGGCGATTGGTCAATCGGCGGCCAGTGGAGCCATCCAGCTCGCGGCAGTCCTCATTATTGGCTTTGGCCTGCACAATATGACTGAGGGCTTTGGCATTGCGGCTCCGTTGGCCAGGGGAAGCGCGTCCTGGATGTTCATCGGCCTCGTTGGGCTGATCAGTGGTGGACCTACCTTCCTAGGTACCCTGGTTGGGATGGTGTTCCATTCGGAGCCCGTCTTCATCGGCTGCCTTACTTTAGCAGCAGGGGCGATCATCTACATCATCAATGAATTGCTGGACATCGGGCGGAAGTTCGCGTGGAAGCTCAAAACCCCGGAAGTGATCATGTGGGGAGTGCTGCTCGGCTTTCTTGTCGGATATGGCACGGATCTGGTTGTGACCTGGTCTGGCCTCTAACTCACAGGAAAAGCAACAAGAAGGACTCTTCGCTGAGAGGTGTCACGCCAAGGGCTGCAAACTGAAAGGAGAGATGTAGATAGCGTTCGATGCTGGGTAGCAAATGGAGGTCGATTTCTTCTTAAGCTACGTCAGGGCGATTCGCTGATTTGCCCTTTGTGTTTAGAGGGAAGCGATGGAGAGCGGCTGACTTTGTCACTAAGCCTTATT
>VBHI01000101.1:0-1220 GCA_005881495.1 Chloroflexota bacterium | reverse complement strand
GGAAGAAGAGATGACTGCTCCCATAACCCTCCCCTCATTGGATGAGCCAACACTGGCCGAGCTGCGCCGTCGCTACGAAGAAACCACTGATGCCGAAACGCGCACGCACTACCAGATGCTGTTGCTCTCGCTGCGAAGGCAGACCTCGAGCCAGATCGCCCAAAACGTGCTGCGCAGCCAGGACACAGTCGTGCGCGTCCTCAAACGGTTCTTCACCGGTGGATTGGATGCCGTCCCGCGACGCACCGCCCTAGGTCGAGAGCGACGGGTCACGGCCGCCTGGGAAGCCGAACTGCTGCGAGTGATCGAGCTGGATCCCCATGAAGTCGGGCAGGACACCGCCAACTGGACGACCGAACGACTTGCCGAGTACCTGGGCCAGCACACAGGCATCCAGGTCACGGAAGAGACGGTCCGCATGTACTTACATGCCCATGGCTACGTCTGTAAGCGCCCCATCTGGACGCTGAGGCGCAAAGCCGAAGCGCAAGCCCATTACGTGGGAAACGCGTGAGGGTAGAGGTTCTGTTAGCCGGTGCCACTGCACCCGAACCTCTACCCATTCATGACTGAGTCGAAGCTGATCGGTGGGATCAGCTTCCCACCGACCTGCCGGAGTTGCTCGCGCTTGTGCCACGCGCTGACCTCTGGCTGCAAGATGAGATGCAGGTTGCCTTTCACCCGACACTGACGCGTGTGTGGTGTCGCAAGGGTCGACGAGGGCAACGCCTGGTCGAAGCGCCTGGGAATAATCGCAAGGTCTACGGCTTTGGCTTGGTGGACTGGCGTGATGGCTGGTTCGATGGCAGGGTCGCTCCAGGACGCACCGCTGCCGTCTTCTGCGAGCAAGTGCGTGCCGCCGTGGCTCGTTCAAAGCAGCGAGGACGTGTTGCCATCGTGATTGCTGACAATCTCAAGACCCACACATCGGCTGGTTCCCTGCTCGTGCGCAGCATGCTCATCGAACTGAAAGAGCATCTGCGCCTGGTGTAGACGCCAGCCTATGATCCTAACGCCAATCGCATTGAATGGCTCTGGCGCGTCTCGCGACGGGTCGTGACTCATAATCATCACCGGAGTACTTTCGAGCTGCTGCTCGCGGATGTGGAGCAGCATTTTCAGGCGCTGGTTAAGGCTCCTGCAGAGGTCCTTCGTCATATCGGCAGTCCGTTTGCTCCAGATAAGGATCAAGATGCTCCTCTGTCACTCGCTCAGGCCGC
>VBHI01000100.1 GCA_005881495.1 Chloroflexota bacterium | reverse complement strand
AAGAAGCACTGGTTCAATCAAGGTCATGGCTCACTCATCGCAAGTTCATCGACGGCCGACTGCGTGGGTTCTTCACACCCTGTCACAGTTCGCTCCAATTGCTCCAGGAGAAACTCCTCGGAATGGATCTTTTGATAAGACTGCCAGAAGGCGTCCACCAGGGTCTGGCCTGGATCAGACCCGTCATCGGCGCCGCGAAGATCGCCCCCAGCAAACATCTGGGAGCCGGAAATTATGGCCAGCAGCGGCACCAGAGGCACATAACCGTGCCTCTGTCAGCTTCAAATAATGTTGATTGCACGAGAGACAATAAACGAAAGAAGTACCAAGGCAGGCCCTTTGAGATCATTTTTCAAGGTCGCGACCATATGCCCAATCCCTATCACTAAGGTAAAGGTCACGATCCCGAGCAGGATCAGGGAACCAACTCGGAGCGTGATGGGCGAAACTCTCCGGTTCATCAAGGTAGCAATCACGAATGGGAGTAAGAACACTCCTTCAATTGCCAATAAGAGCCAGCTCGGGCCGAAACTAATTTTTGTCGGTAGGAGCGCATACAACGCCAATAGCTACGAGACCCGAGAGTGCAGCCCAATGTGGAGCTATGCTTACTTCTCTAGGTCTAGCGCTGGGTTGTTGCTCATGTTCATCGGAGCCATCCGCTCCGTTCTGATTGGTCGATCTCATTTTTACTCCTTTTGCGCCTGGTAGCGCTCTTCAAGCAACTGTTTGATTGCGGCCATTTCTTCTTTGATCGTCGCCAGTTCAGCTTCCAGGTTGGTAGTTTCGTCCTCATCATTTCCCTCATCTTCGTCTTGCTCATTTTCTCCGTCTCTTCCCTCTTTCCTTCTTCTCTGAAGGGAAATAAACGTGCTCGCGAGATAACTTGATAACACACCGATGATGCCAAGGCCAAAAAACATCAGGATGATTGCCATCCATTGGCCCACATTTGTAACAGGGTAGTAGTCACCGTAACCAACGGTTGTAATGGTGACGAAAGCCCACCAGACGGCTTCGTGATACGTTTTGATATTTGCGTTGGCAGCGCCCTGTTCAGCTTGAAGAACAATCCAACTGATCGTGAAAATCAGGATCAGCGCAATGACCAGGGTAAAGAGCAGTGTGCTTTGAGCGAGCCGTCTCGTGAGAATTCGTCTTAATTCACCGCCTGTTACTTTACGCAGTAAGCGCACGACTCGGAACAATCGGGCAACGCGGAAAATCGCAAACGCGCCAAATGGAATACTGCCCAGCAGATCAAGCCACCCTCCCCCTTTGAGAAAATAGGCCCACTTCTTTGGGGCCAGGCGAAGGCTACGAAAGAAATCGAAGAGGAAAATGATGCACAGGCCGTTTTCTAATGTGTTTAAGACTGCCGCATCCGACGGTGATAAATTTCCGAAAATGAGGGGTATCAGTATAATGAGGGAAAAAATAGCCAGTATCCCTATGACTAAATCATAGGTTGTAAGCCTTCTGGAAGGGTTTTTTGTTGTATTTTCAGTAGTACTGTTTGCTGCCATAATTATTTGTTCCTTTCCAACCCGGAGTGATTGAGGTCGTGGATACCGCGGGCCACCCCTATCTTAGCTGATAAAGAATAATGCATCAACCTGAGGGACCGGCTGTATTTTGTATCTTGACAAGCGGCTTCAACACGTCGCGGCAAGGAGTCCCCTGGCTTGAGCCACGGGGAGGAATTGCCGCCATTTTCACATAAAAAAACTCTTGACATATCTTGTGAACTTTGGTACACTGCTTCGATGAAACAGACCATTATGGCGAAACTCAAACTGCATACGACTCCTGAACAGTTCACGGCATTACGTCGCACGCAATTGGCCTATCGTGATGCTTTGAATTACGTCAGCCGTCATGCATTTGAGCATGGCAAGATCAGCAATCAGGTCCGTCTGCAAAAGGAAACCTATGCCGAGATACGAGCGGTCTACACCTTGCCAGCCCAAATGGCCTGTAATGTTCCCCGTCAAGTGGGGGCTACCTACAAAACCTTGTGGAAGAAAGTCAAGCAGAATGCAGCACAACGCCTCGCGGGCAAGACCAAGAAACGCTATAAGGGATTGGATAAAGCCCCGAAGTACATTTCCCCCACGCTCACCTACAATTTCACATACGACTACTCGTTTAAGCAAAAGCAACAGGTGAGCGTCTTGACCCTTGATGGGCGCGTGATTGTGCCCTATACGGGATACCACAAACACACGGCTTTGCTCCAGCATGGAGCGACTATCGGGGCCGCTAAACTCTGGTATGACAAACCGCATAAACAGTTCTACCTGTTGGTGAGCCTTGAGCTTGAGGTAGCAGACCCGACACCGCAAGATCATAGCATGGTGGTTGGGGTCGATGTCGGCACTCGCTATCTCGCCGTCACCGCGACTACGACTGGGAAAACATCTTTCCATTCTGGCAAGGCTGTGCGAGCTACAGCCAATCACTACGCAAGACTTCGTAAACGCTTGCAGCGTAAAGGCACTCGTTCCGCGACCCGTCGCTTGATAGCGATCAGTGGACGAGAGAGACGGTTGAAGCTGCAGACCAATCACCGCATCGCGAAGCGCATCATCGCACAGCACCCACACAGCATCATTGGACTTGAGAACTTGACCGACATCCGTGAACACACCAAACGCCGGACGGGCAAGAAGGCGAGTCAGAAGCAACGCCAGGCGAATGCGGCTTCCTCCACATGGGCCTTTGCTGAATTGCACGGGTTTGTTGCCTATAAAGCCGTGCTTGCGGGGAGCCTGACCGTCAAAGTGGACGCCCACTTTACCAGTCAGGCATGTCCCAAGTGTGGCTTTACCAGTCAAGCGAACCGCCCGAAGAAGGGGTTGCTGTTTGTCTGTCAAAGTTGCCATTATACCCTTCATGCTGACTTAGTTGGTGCGCGCAATGTGGCACTCAGAACGTTGCTCATCCGACAAGATTGGATGAGCACGGGGCAGTTGTCGGTTGCCCCTGATGTCTCGAACGATGAAGCCAAAGCGGCACGCTTGCGAAAGTATGCCGAGTTGCGGTGGAGTTCAGAGGCAAGCCCCTGCCTTTAGGCATGGGTCACTGACACAATCTATCTTTGCACTAACATTTCCCATGGTCATCGTGTGCGAGGTCTCAAGCTCTATTTTTGGCAGATAAAGGGTTGTGGGCATAAGATGCTGGCAGAGCGAAGGGGTCATTAGAGTAACGCCTGTTTATGGAGGATTATCCAAAGTGTTGGAAGGAGTATGCTCAAGGAGGCTTTCAATGAAAACAATCGAATTTACCGAACCGATATCGAGTTATGCAACCCGTGCTGAGCGGTATGCAGCCGGCAAAGCCCTGCGTTCCAGGGCCCTACGTACCAGCCATGGAGAGTGGGTCTCTACTGCTGATCGACCCGATCCGATTGGTCTGCTCGAGGAGTCGAACCGCACCCGCGTGCCGCACCTGGTGCCCATCCGTTATGGGCGCATGTCCCTCTCACCGTTCGCGTTCTTGCGCGGCTCGGCGGGGGTCATGGCCTCTGATCTGGCGAAAACGCCCGTTTCGGGCATCAAGGTGCAGATCTGTGGAGATGCCCATTTGAGTAACTTCGGCTTTTTCGCCACACCCGAACGCAACCTGGTCTTCGATGTGAACGACTTTGACGAGACACTGCCTGGACCCTGGGAGTGGGATGTGAAGCGGCTGGCAGCCAGCATCGTGGTGGCAGGGCGGCAGAACGGTTACATGGCTCAAGAGATCAGGCAGTCTGTGGTCGGGAGTATACAGGAGTACCATACCTTGATGCAGAACATGGCAACCATGCAATATTTCCCCGTGTGGTACCTGCACTTCAGCGTTGAAGAGCTGATGGAGATGGTGAACCGCAAAGAACAGGAACGCCTCCAAAAGCAGGTAGGGAAGGCGAGGCAGCGTACAAGCCTGAAGGTCTTTCCCAAGATAGCCGAGGTCGTTGACGGTCAGTACCGCATCAAGGATGAGCCACCGCTGATCGTGCATTACGTGGATCTTGGCGATATCAAAAAGACGGAGGAATATGAGGCCGAAAAGATCAAGGGCTATTTTGAAGCCTACCTGGAGACACTGCCAGATGATCGGAAGGTACTGCTCAGCAAGTACCATTTCGTCGACAACGCTCAGAAAGTGGTCGGGGTGGGCAGCGTAGGAACGCGCACCTCCGTCGTGTTGCTCATGGCAGGAGGTGACGGAGATGACCCGCTGTTCCTGCAGGTCAAGGAAGCCCAGGCCTCGGTGCTCGAACCCTACGTGGGTAGCAGTGCCTACCCCAACCATGGAGAGCGGGTGGTTCAGGGACAGCGATTGATGCAGTCAGCGGGTGATATCTCCCTGGGCTGGACACGAACCGACTCTATCGACTACTATGTGCGACAGTTGCGTGATATGAAGTTGTCTGAAGATATTGAGACAATGACGAAGAAAGAATTCGATCTGTATACCCGCTGGTGTGCCATAGCCCTTGCGCGAGCGCATGCCCGCAGCGGAGACCCGGCCCAAATCAGCGGCTACCTGGGCAGCGGTAATCTGTTTGAACAGGCGATTGCATCCTTTGCCGAGGCATATGCGGATCAAACCGAGCGCGATCACGCGGCGTTGCTCGCAGCTATCAAGGAGGGTCGAATACAGGCTGAGGTCGATGTTTAAGGAGAGGCTATGACGATCATCTGTAAACAATATGACCTGTCCACTCGACTCACCGGCACAATCGAGGAATCTCAGGTCAAGATATGGAAATACGCATGTGGGATGGCCATCCCACATGCGACAAGATCAGCGACGAGCAATGTGCGCTACTCCGCGAAAGCCTCGCGGAGCTGGTCTTCTTGCTCTTTAGACAAGTTGGTCTGAATGATCTCGAACTGCTGGCCTTTGACTGCTTCAACAATCTTGTCAAGCACAGCTCCGCTCGTCAACAGGAACAAGGCCGAGGTGCCTACCGTGACCTTGTCACGCACCTGTTTGATAAAGTTGTCGTCAATCCCATAGTCAGCAAAGTGTCCGGCGAGTGCACCCATCGCAGCGCCCACCGCCAGGCCGAAGAAGGGGACAAAGAACAGCAAGCCGAATAGCATTCCCCAGAACGCACCATTCAGTGCACCGGCCCCGGTAAGGTTAGCGAGCTGTCTGGTCTTGGGTTTCTTAGCTCCGATTGACCAGGACACAACGGCCCCATCTTCAATCGTGATCAGTTGCTGCTTTTGCAGGTCCTGTAGCGTAGAGAGCATATAATCGGCCCCCTCGGCCGTGGGAAACTTAAGTGCAGTTAACGTTGCCATCGTTACGTAATCCTTTCGAGTTGTATTCGTACACGTAGATCGAGTCCAGAAAGGTATACCCTCTGGAGCGTTTTAGTCCTAGTTTTAGTCCTAAATGAGCTGCAATTGCTCTTTCGCGTCAGGCTTGCCTCCTTTCTTGAGATAGTATCTCGTGATAACACACTTATCAAGCCTCTTTTTTCCCAGGTTCTTGCGTATCAGCCACAGCTTGCACCGTTTCGGCTGCCCCGATTTGCTCCGCGCCTTCGGCCACACTGGTCACGCCTTCAGCAACCATCTCCTCTGTAGCCTGTCGCATCCCCTTTGTCCGACATAGTAAGCCGGATGGCACCCTCCGTAACCTCATCCTTACCCAGACCTTCGACCTCGGCACTGGTCTTCGCCATCGCTTCCGACAAAGCCCGTGTCGCGCCAAACCGCAAGAGCGTCTTGACCGCGATCGCTTGCAGTTCTTCACTCTTGGCTTCCAGGAAGTCGGCGATCACGGGTGCTCTAAGCGCCCCTACCACATCGCTGACTGTCCATAGCTGGCCGGCAATCGCGGCGATCTCCATACCGCGCCGCAAATCAGCCTCACTCATCGCGCTGACAACCGCGCTCTGCACGGCGATGTCATCGGATGCAGCAAGCAGTTCGGCCCCTTGCGCTACATCGCGCGCGCCCGCTTCTCCGACTACTTCGCCAAGCCTGGCCACGCGTTGGGCGAAGAAAGCCGCATCAGCCCCCCGCGTCGCCTCACTGGCTCCTTCTGCCAGTTCAATGCGGCTTACCGTTGCTGCGTCTCCAGCTTCTTGTAACATTTCGACACCTTCGGTGACTGTCGCAGCGCCCTCCTGTGAAGCTTTGGTTGCTGCGGATTGTAATTGTTCTTTCGTACTTTTCTCTGACATGTTTTTTCTTCCTTTCAAATAGACTGATGTCAAATAGACTGATGAACGCTAAAAGTTGTGTGGAAACAAGCGAAACGGGTTCACGAGCTCAATATGAATTCGCCTACATTGTTACACAGACAGAGCAATACAATCTCAGTCTTAAGTATAAGTATAGTGGGCCAGGAACGGAAGTACATCCCCAGAACGAGCTATTTTTGCCCACTTCCCCCACACATACATGTAGCGCGTAGTTAGTCTTCCGGCTTCCTGTCCGGTTACTTCTTCTCCTCTCAAAACTGACCAGCTAGTCTGGTCTGCGAACGTCTTTGGCTCGATCCTTTTCCTTGTGTAAGTTGGTTAGCGTATGGGGAGCCAGGTTTAGCCGCCGCTTAATAGCTTCTGCCATGCTGCTGCAACCGCATCGAGCGCTTGTTGAGGTGTCTTTGCACCTGCGAGAGCAGCCTGGACATTCGGATCGAAGTCGGTGAACAACTGCCCGCCTTGTGGGATTATCGGGCGGTTGCGCGCTACATCTTTCACTGCATAGTAGCCAGAGGTGACCGGGTCGGCTGAAACAGCTGAGTCCTGATATGCGGACTGGCGTGTTGGCAGTGTATGGTTCGCCTTCGCGATGGCAACCTGGCTAGACGTCGAGCTCATGAACGAGATGAACTTGTACGCTTCAGCAGGATGCTGGGTGCCAGCATAAATGACATAGGTCTGTCCACCCGTTGGCGATCCAGTGGCTGCACCGGGGCCTGTTGGGATACCGGCAATTCCGAGGTTGCTTTTATTCGATACGAATGCGGAACCAGTCAGGATATTCGCTGCCTCCCAGGGTCCCTGGAAGATCATTGCGGTTGTGCCATCTTTGAAATCAGTGGTCATGTTGAGGTAGCCGTTGTTGAAGTCAACTTTGGTGGGCATGACCTTATCCTGGTTCTGCAATTTGAGCAAGAACGTCAAACCAGCAACTGAGCCCGCGTTGTTGACCAGAATGGTCTTGCCATCGGTATCGATCATACCACCGCCGAAAGCCCAGAGGAATGGCAAGGCGAAGTACGAGGCGCCGGAGGTCTCAAAACCGTATTTCGCTGCTTTGGTCTGGGCTACTTTGATGGCGTCGGCTTCAAGCTGGTCCATCGTTGTCGGTGGACTGGTAATGCCAGCTTTCGCCAGCTTTGACTTGTTGTACATCAAAGCCAGGAAGTTGGTTACCTGGGGCAGTCCATAGAGATGACCATTGTACCTGTCATAATTGAGCGCGAAAGCCAAATAGTCTGACAGGTCACTCTGACTGACATACTGGTCGATGGGGAGCAGGTAGCGCAACGATGCGAACTGCGTGGCCCAATCAACATCAGAACGGAGAACATCTGGTGCTTTGCCGGCCTGGGCGGCGGTGGCAAACCTGGCCTGCGCTTCACCATAAGGTACAAGTTGAGCGCTGATCTTGATGTTGGGATTCTGTTGCTCAAAGGCCTGAATTTGACTGAGAATAAGGGAAGTTTCCGAAATACCCTCAGTGTACCAGTACGTCAAAGTGACTGGTGCGCTTGCTGTAGGGGTACTACCGCTAGTGCTGGTACTGCCAATACATGCGCTAAGTTGCAACATCAGCAATGTACACAGGCTGATTGCGACCATAGTTAGGCGTCCTGGCCTCATAGTATGTTCATCCAAACTAAAAATTGCAGGGCGCGTAAAACATGGCCCGAAAGATGATAAGCATTACAAAAACTCTCAATTTGTTGCAATTTGTTCCCCGCCAAACTGTTGAGCATTCAACTGTTTAATTGATAACAGTATAACTAGCAAGTGTTGGGATGTAAATGGTTGATTTTTTTCAAAATTTAGGGTATGCTTACTCTAACGTTTGTTTGCCTTCCACTCATTTGAAATTCATCGCTGCAGCCGATGCAAGGAAGTACTTGTGGAAGTTTTGGCAAGCAGAACGTGAAGAGGTCCCGTTGACTCCCAACTGTTTCAAACAGTTGCAGCGTGGACATTAAGCGAAGCTCTAGTATTGTTTAGTGCAACAAGATGACGAAACAGTCGTACCTGTTGCCAGGAGCGCAAAGGAGTATCTGTAATGGCGCGTGTCCAATTTGATCATGTCTACAAGCGTTTTAACAAAGTTGAGATTGTACATGACATCAATCTCGACATCAGGGACAAAGAGTTTCTTGTCCTGGTCGGTCCCTCTGGTTGTGGGAAGAGTACCTGTCTGCGTATGGTGGCCGGTTTAGAAGAGCTATCGGAAGGCGAAATTTACATTGGCGATAGGCTGGTAAATGGAGTTGCTCCCAAAGATCGCGATATCGCGATGGTGTTCCAGAACTATGCTCTCTATCCTCACATGAGCGTCTTCGACAATATGGCTTTTAGCCTCAGGTTACGCCACTTTCCCAAAGATCAGATCAAGAAGCGGGTTGATGAAGCCGGCGAAATCCTCAATCTCACACCATTCCTGAAGCGTAAACCGAAAGAACTCTCCGGCGGTCAGCGGCAACGTGTCGCCCTTGGTCGTGCTATCGTTCGAGAACCGCAGGTCTTCCTTATGGATGAGCCGCTCTCTAACCTGGATGCCAAATTGCGTGTGGAGACACGGGCAAATATAACCAAATTGCACCAGCGCATTCAGACAACGGTAATTTATGTCACGCACGACCAGACTGAAGCAATGACGATGGGTAGCCGCATTGCTGTGCTCAATGGCGGACTCATCCAGCAACTGGGACCACCGCAAGAACTCTACGATAATCCGGCGAACCTCTTTGTGGCAGGTTTCATTGGCTCTCCTTCTATGAATTTCTTCCCTGGAGCGAAGGTTGTCAGTGAAGGTGATTCCACCAGGATCGTGCTTGATAACATCGGAAAAGTTGCGGTGCCGCCACTTTATGTGGAGCGGGCGCGTGCGGCAGCGGGGAAAAACCTCACCTTTGGTTTGAGACCCGAAAGCTTCGAAGATAAGGCTCTTATCTCGTCGGACTCCCAAAACGGATCTGCACTCGACGCTACTGTTGATGTTGTCGAGAACCTGGGCAGTGAACTGCTGGTGTATTTGACCACCGGCGGTAAGACTGTCCTTGCCAGGCTCAATCCACGATCTGGCGCCCATGTTGGCGGCAGTCTCAAGCTGCATGTCGATAACGAACATATCCACCTGTTTGATACGGATACTGGAGTAGCTTACTTCTAGCATTCAGGTATAGAATGAAAACAAGGCTGATCTGAGCACTACTCAGGCCAGCCTCGTTTTGTCTCACGCCATTACTGCATCTGTTGTGGCGGCATCTCCTGTGGGTACTGTGCCTGGCTACAGTGGCATATCGATCAGCGCACGGCGAATACCGGTTAATGCTGTTTGTATATCCTGCGCATCCAGACCATAGTGGGTGACGGCCCTGATTGTCCCCTCGCCGATCGTTCCCATCAAGACGCCATGTTCCTGTGCTTTTGTCAGAAATTGCATCGTCTCTTCATGCGTCAACCGCTGTTGCTGGGTGTTTAGTACCGCAAAATTGACGATGTTGGTGACGACCCGTTCAACATCGATCTCAATTTGTGAGTAGTCTGCCAATCCATAGGCGAGTTGCTTACAATGTTCGTGATCCTCTGCGAGCCGCTCCACCATCTGTTCAAGTGCGACAATGCCAGCCGCCGCGATGATGCCAGCCTGGCGCATACCGCCACCTAACAGTTTACGCATGCGGTGTGCTTTATGAATAAACTCTCGACTGCCCACAACTATAGAGCCAACCGGTGCACTCAATCCCTTCGAGAGACAAAACATCATCGAGTCTACCTGCTGTGCCAGGGTGCTTACCGGAACGCCAAGGGCAGTAGCAGCATTAAAAATTCGCGCGCCATCCATGTGCACTGTTATTCCATGTGCATGAGCAAGGCTGGTGAGTGCTTCGAGCTTCTCCAGATTCAAAACTGTACCGCCGCAGCGGTTATGCGTGTTCTCGATACAGAGCAGGGCCGTTGGTGCAGCGTGTTCATCGCTGCCATCGGAGATACCTGTCTCGATCTTGTACAGGTCGAGCATCCCGTTGGCGTCCGTAGGGATGACATACATCGGTGAACCACCCAACGTAGAGGCGCCGCCTACTTCATAGTGATAGATATGCGACTGGTTGCCTACCATCACCGCTTCACCACGTCCAGCGTGCGCCAGGACCGCAGTGGCATTGCCCATTGTTCCAGTGGGTACAAAGAGAGCTGCCTCCTTTCCGGTGCGCTCTGCCGCCAATTCTTGTAAGCGATTGATGGTAGGGTCTTCGCCGTAGACGTCATCTCCAACTACAGCCCTGTACATCGCCTCACGCATAGCGGGCGATGGTAATGTCACGGTATCGCTCCGTAGATCGATGATCATGAAAGCACTCCTTATTTTACTCCTGGGTGGTATAATCTACTGCCCTCTCATTTTACCACTTTCTTTCAGCGTTCTTTACACCGGAAAGATTTCTTGGGATAGGAGGAAGAGCATGGAACTGAACTGGAATGCTCGCCCACTGGCTGAAAATGCAACGGTGATAACAACTATCGATGCACATGCAGCGGGTGAGCCGCTACGGATCATCACAGGTGGGTTGCCCGAATTGCAAGGCATCACTATACTTGAGCGGCGCCGCTATATGCAGCAGCACTACGATCATATTCGGCGAGCGCTCATGTGGGAGCCACGAGGACACCGCGATATGTATGGGTGTGTGCTGACCCAACCAGTGACGCCCGAGGCTGACCTGGGGGTCCTGTTCATGCACAATGAGGGGTATAGTACGATGTGTGGACATGGAGTGATTGCACTCGTGACCACGCTCTTGCAGACGGGCGCGTTGGCAGCGAAGGGGCAACAGACGCCGGTCAACCTTGACACTCCTGCGGGACTAGTACGTGCTACAGCTCACCTCGATAATAGTGGACATGTAGAATATGTATCGTTCCTGAACGTTCCTTCATTTTTGTACGCCAACGATGTTGAACTGGACGTACCTGCATATGGACGTCTGATCGTAGATGTCGCCTTCGGCGGCGCATTCTATGCCTTTATTCCTGCTGCACAACTAGAACTGAGCGTATCACCGGAACAGGCGAATCAACTTGCTGCGGCAGGGGATATGATTACAAAGGCGGTCAACGCAGTTCTACCCGTAAAGCATCCGCTTGAAGAAGACCTGGGCTTTCTGTATGGCACAATTTTCACCGGGCCGCCCGAAGACCCGGCTCATCATAGCCGTAACGTCTGCATCTTTGCCAACGCCGAGGTTGATCGCTCGCCCACTGGGACAGGTGTTTCTGCTCGCCTGGCCTCGCATTATGCGAAGGGCGAAATAACTGATGGTCAGCAGATCGTCATTGAGAGTATTTTAGGGGCAGCCAGCACGTTCAGTGGGCGAATAGTTGGCCATGCACAAGTTGGGCCATATAGAGCGGTTGTTCCCGAAGTAGGTGGCAGGGCATTCATCACTGGGCGACATGCGTTTGTTATTGACCCGGGCGATGAACTGGGACGAGGGTTCTTTCTCTCCTGAGCTTACGTCCCTGTCTCCGCTGGCAGCAGTTGTCCAAATGCGAAAGTTCAGATGGCCGGGAGAGACCTGGGCTACATCAACACAGCCAGATTTTCTCATGAGGCAACATTTCAGCCAACGTAAGATTTTTCGTGAGTCAATTCGGAATACGCATTCTTGACAAGTTCATAAGAAGTAATATATTCTTTGGGAAGAAGGTAACAAGACACGTTTGCGTACAGTGTAGGTTTTTGTAGTTTCACACTTTGTATTCAAGTAGGATTAGTATTTTCGATTGAACAATAGCTATTTAGACCCATTCC